>JAZQUR010000070.1:0-8450 GCA_045631425.1 Treponemataceae bacterium
ATTTAGAAATATTTCTAAATAGAAAATTTTCTAAATAGGAGGTACCATGGCTTTTGCAGATACATTTAAAGCATTATCTGATCCGGTGCGTCGTGAGATTTTGGAAATGCTAAAGTCAGGAAGTCTGTCAGCTGGGGACATTAGTTCCAAGTTTGATATGACAGGAGCGACGATTTCTTATCACCTATCAATCTTGAAAAAAGCGGAT
Organism: Treponemataceae bacterium; assembly: GCA_045631425.1. GTDB lineage: Bacteria > Spirochaetota > Spirochaetia > Treponematales > Treponemataceae > Treponema_I. Next base: position 209 of record JAZQUR010000070.1, read on the forward strand.
TTAATTCGGGAAAATCGAGATAAAAACTTTATTTTCTATGAGCTAAATACAAGCGTTTTTGAAGAATTAATGCTTTGGTTTAGTCAATTTAAGAATTAAATTGATATTAAGAAATTTACTAAAAAATATTACAAAAAGAGTTATTGATTTTACCAGATGTTTGCGTTGCAAACTTTCGTTTAGGTTTTATTATTTTGGAGATAATTATGGCAGACACAAAAAAAACTCTTATCAAAAAATTGATTTTTACATCAATAGTTATACTTTTACCAATTGCACTGGGATTTGCTCTTTGGGACAAACTTCCAGAAGAAATTCCTCAACAATATGGTTGGAATGGACAAGTAAACTGGACTTTACCAAAATTCTGGGGGATAATTACACTTCCTATTTTCATCGTAATTATTAATGCTATTTACATAATTTCATTTGCATTTTCAAAACAAGAGTTTAACCCTAGAGTTGAAGCAGTTATAACATGGATTTTACCAATGATTTCTGTACCAATGTATTTATTATTAATTATAAAACCTTTGGTTGCAGATTTTGATATGTTTATAGTTGTTGGGTTTCTTATTTCATTGATTTTTGTGGTGCTTGGAAATTACATCCCAAAAGTAGGGCCAAACCCTGTTGTTGGAACAAGAGCTCCATGGATAAATAAACATCCAGAAGTTTGGTACAAAACTCAAAGAACTACTGCATTTGTTATGGTTTTTGTTGGAATTCTAAATATGGTTACATGTTTTTTCCCATTTGGAAAATATGTATTTGTAGCAACTGTAATTCCTGCAGTTCTATTTTCATTGATTTATTCACTTGTGATTTACAGAAAAGTAAAAAAATCATCAGAAAATTAGATTTCTGTTTTAGATAATTGAATAATGCCTGTTAGATTGATATTTGTATTTTTATGGATAACAAATCTAACGGGTTTTTTTTTTAAGATTATTTAAATGCTTCTAGGTTACTATTCAAAAAAAAGAATGTTATATATAATACAAGCCTTATGAATTTAGAAGCATTTGTTTTAGGTTGTGGTGGAATGATGCCACTTCCATATCGACATTTAACATCAGTTTTAGTTCGCCGTGAAGGGGACTTGTTTTTATTTGATGGCGGCGAGGGAACCCAAGTTTCTCTAAAGCGCCTAAATCTAAAATGGAAAAAGATTAACGCTATTTTTGTAAGCCATACCCATGCAGACCACGTAACAGGTTTGCCAGGGATTTTGATGCTATCTTCCCAAGTTGATAGAACCGAGCCTCTCTACATTTATGGGCCTCCAAAAATCGCCGAATATATCGAAACAAGCCGCAAAGTGTTGGATATGTATATTAATTATCCTATTGTGGTAAAAGAAATTACAGAACCAGGAATTGTGCATTCTGGGGAAGATTTTTACATCAGAGCTTTTCCTCTAAAGCACACAAAAACCTGTGTTGGCTACACTTTAGAAGAGCTAGACCGCCCCGGAGAATTTAACCCACAAAAAGCTATGGAACTTGGTGTGCCATGTGGTCCACTTTTCTCAAAACTTCAGCACGGCGAATGCGTTGAAGCTACTGACGGCTCAATCGTAAAACCAGAACAAGTTATGGGACCAAAACGAGCAGGACGTAAAATCAGTTATGTAACTGATACAATGTATTTGCCATCAATCGCAAAAGAAGTACAAGGCTCAGACTTACTTTTCTGTGAAGGCATGTTTGAAAAAGCATTTGAAGATCAAGCAGCAGAGAAAAAACACATGACATCAACTCAAGCTGCTCAAATCGCAAAAGACGCCAACGTTGATAAAATGGCTTTAATTCACTACAGCCCTCGCTACACAGATTTTGAGCTAAAAGTTTTGCTAGAAGAAGCACAAAAAGTATTTCCAAACACAATTCTTTCAAAAGATAGAATGAGTTTCGAAATCCCAAATAAAGACTAATTTTAAGGATTTTCTTGTGATAGAACTTGTTGATTTTTCGAAAAATTATAAAAAAATTACCGCTTGTAAAAATATCAATTTTACTTGTAATGATTGCCAAATTACAGGACTTTTAGGTCCAAACGGCGCTGGAAAATCAACAATTTTAAAAGCAATTTGTGGAATTCACTATCCAACATCTGGAAAAATCTTAGTTGATGGGCTTTCTGTGGAAGAAAACACAGTAGAAACTCAAAAACTCATTGGATATGTAAGCGAAACTGCAGAATATCCATCTCATTACAAAGTTTTAGAGTTGATAGAAGAAGTTACTGAACTAAGATTAATTCACCAAAAAAATCTCATAAATCAGCAAGTTGAAAAAGTTATGTCTTTGATGGAACTTGAAGATGTTTACGGTCAAAACGTAGCAACTTTATCAAAGGGATATAAGCAGCGTTTGTCATTTGCGTTGGCTTTAATCCACGACCCAAAAGTTCTTATTCTTGATGAGCCAGTTTCCGGCCTGGATCCAATGCAAATTGTTGAAATGCGTTCTTTAATCAAAAATCTTGGAAAAGAAAAGACTATTTTGCTTTCAACCCACTTAATGCAAGAAGCCAACGAGTTATGCGACAATATTGTGATTTTACACAAAGGCCAAGTTATCTCAACTGGAACTGTGGATGAAATCTGTAAAAGTACAAAAACAGATGATTTAGAAAAGGCTTTTTTAGTTTTAGCAAAAAGAACAAAATAGGAAGTTAGATAAAAATGAAAGAATGTATGCAAAAAAACATGGATTTTGACTTATTTTTATTAAAACGGGAATTGATGACGATTTTAAAGCAAAAACTTTTCTATTTTGCTAGTATCATATTTGTACTTTTTTCAGCATTTTTGCATTTTATCGCCCAAAGTTTTTTCTCATTGGATTTAGGTTCCTCAAGTTTAAGCCAGTTTTTCTTGTCTATGCCATATATCTGTATTTTGATAATTCCAACTTTAACTATGAATGCTTGGAATTTTCAAAACGATACATTTGATAGCTTTCCAATTTCCATTACAAAAACAGTGTTGTCAAAGTTTTTTGCATTGGCTTTGCTTTTTGCATTGATTTTGATTTTTACCTTGCCTGTAGTTTTTTGCACAAACGCTTTCGGTGACGTAAATTTCTCAACAGTTTTTACAGGATATTTCGCAATTTTCCTTTATGGATGCTGCGTAATTTCCCTTTGTATATTTATTTTTTCATTTTTTCAAAGCAAACCTTTGGCTTTTTTTGTAGCTGCTATCATTCTTGCCATTATAAACAGTTCCCATTTTTTGCCACTTTATTTCAATCTTCCAAGTTTTCTAGCTTCTTTTACACGAAATCTTTCAGTTTCATGGCACTTTGATGCTGCAAGTAAAGGAATTTTAGATACTCGGGATTGTTTTTTCTATATCGTTTTGTCAGTTTTATTTTGCATTTTAACTGTTTATCATTTAAAATCTCGAAAAAAAGGCGTTTTTATAAAGCAAGTTTTATTTTTCCCAGTTATTGCTTGTTTGCTTTTGCTAAATATCAACTTGTATTACAGTAGAATAGATTTGACTTCACAAAAGCAATTTTCTCTCGAAAAAGAATCAAAGGAAACTCTTAAAAATCTTATTTCGCCTTTGGAAATTACTTATTATCTTTCACCTGAATTAGAAAATATTTATCCTCAAGTACGTGATGTAAAAGATTTCTTATATCAATTATCCTATGAAAATCAGTTAATTTCAGTAAAAGTTGTAAATCCAAAAGATAAGGGGATAGAAAACTCTTTATCAAAATTGGGAATTGTAAGTCAGCAAATTCAAACCACCGAGGATAATAAAACATCATTTGTACAAGTTTACTCATCAATTTTGCTTGAATATTCTGGCAGTTACAAAACAATTCCTTTTGTGATTTCATCTTCTGAACTAGAATACAATCTTTTAACTCGGATAAAATCTCTCTCATCCAATTTTAATATGGAAGTTCTCCTTGTAATTGGAAATGGTCTATCTACTGATATTGAATACAATTACGTTATTCCTTGGTTTGAGTCAGCAGGATTTTCTGTGAAAAAAGTTTTGCCATCGGAGCTTGAAGTTACTCCAGTTGCTCCAAATCAATGTTTGGTGGTTTTAGGTTCTTCAAAACTCACTCTAAACGATGCGGTTTCTATCGAGACTTACTTACAAAACGGTGGAAATGCTCTTTTTGCAGTTTCTCCAAATACAGTTGATATTGCTTCAACTTGGGCTGCCACCAACGAAGGCTTTGACCCGGTAATCGACATGCTTGGAACTTGGGGATTTTCTATTGGAAACGAAATTATCCAAGATATTTCAAATTATCGAATACGAATGTATGCAACAAACGACTCAAATCAAGTTGATTACAATAATTCAATTTACGTAAATTATCCATTTTGGATTGTAACTTTACCACAATACACAAATGCTGATTCTATTTTGACAAAAAACTTTTCCAGCTTTGAATCCTACTGGAGTAGCCCAATTTCTCTAAAAGATTTTGGCACAGGGGAGTATACACCGCTGATTTTTACCAGCCCTTTAGCTTGGCTTCAAGCACCATACTCAATTGTGGAAAGTTCTGCTTTTATCACAGATCCATTTTCCTCTGCAAATTCTAAACCTAGTAACGTAGCAAATAATCAATATTTAATTGCAGCCACTTTCTCTGGGGATTTACCTGCGTATTATCTTACAAAAGATATAAAAGACACAAAAATCACAGTTATTTCAGACCAATATTTTGCCTCAAACGTGATTGAAAACACAAACAGCCCAAATAACTTGAATTTCCTAGTTACAAACGCCTTGTATCTTGCTGAGAACGAAAAGCTTATATCCATAAAAAATAAAGGTTTTGTAAACACAAGTTTATATAAAATAACAGATTCAAAAGAATTCACCCAACAAATGATATTAACCAATTTGACAGTTTTTGGTTTTGTTCCTTTGTTGATTTTGGCTTTATTTGTGTTCCAAATAATTTTCCGAAAATCCCAAATCAAAAAAGCAATGAAAAGATTTACAAAAGGTGAAAATTAATGCAAAAAACTCATAAAACTAATTTGATATTAACATGTGTTTGCGTGATTTTGGTGCTTCTTGCAATTCCAAAAGTTGTTATAAATTCCAAGGGAAAAAACGTAAAAACCCTAGAATCTGCTTTGTTAAATACAAAATATTTGCAAAAAATCAATTCCATTTATCTTGGAGATTCAGTTGATAACCTTCATTTTTCAAAGGTAAATGATAATTGGCTTTGTACTTACGGAGATTTAACTTTTTATGCAGATACTAAAATTGTTTCAGAATTGCTAAAAAACTTTTCAAAAACTCGCACTTTGATAAAAGTTTCTTCTGATTTCAAAAGCCACGAAAGTTACGGACTTGCAGAAAATGACGCTTTTAATGTGAGTTTTTACGAAGAAGATTCTAACGGAAACAAAAGCCTTTTTTCATCAATTTATTTTGGTATAGAAAATTCTGACAGAACAATGGTTTATCTTCGAAATAATCGCAAACCTGACGTTTATTCTACCCAAAATGATATGTACCAGTATTTCAATACAAAACTTGAAACCTTTTCTATCATGGAATTGCTACCTTTACAGGATTCCAAATCTGAAAATTCTGTAGAATCTATTGAAATCACTGATTTTACAGCAGAAAATCCCTACACAAAAATCCAAAAACTTGGGGATGAAAAGTTTTCTGACAATGTGCACACAGCATTTTCTTTGCGTGGTGCAACTTTGCTTTCTGAAGATATTTTAGTAAATTCTAATATGAAAAAGCTAAAATCTATTACGCTTAACACAAGCAAAAATACTTTTTACAATCTAGAAATTTATAGTTATACTAATGGTATAACCGAAGAACAATTTTTTGTTAAAACTAATTTTTCTGGAAAAAATCCCTCGGTAAATTATGTTTTAGAAATTAGTTCTTGGACAAAATCTAGACTTGATTTCGGTTCTACAATGTGAGAAGAACCGAAACAAAGGTGATGCAAGGGTTTTAGTGAAACGTCCTTTGATCACCTGTATTTTTAACTTTTTCTAGGACTTTGTTTTGATTCGTTTAATAAAAAGATTTGTAACTTTTCTTTTATTATTAGTTGTTTCTCTTATTGCTTTTTATTTTGTAGGAAATTATCAAAATTTTATGGATTCTACACTAAATATTATCCTACAAGTGATAAAAGGCGTTGCAATCTTTTTAGTGATATTTAGCATTTTCGGAATTATTTCAGTGATTATAGGTGTCATTCGTTTTAAAAAGCCATCATATTTATTTTTGCTGATTTTATATATTTTTTCAATTTTGATTTCTAGCATTCTAATTGCGTACTCCTTTGTTATCACAATAAAAATTTAGTTTAATATTTTATCTTCTGTTTTTTTTCCACTTTTTTTACAAAAATTTTCATTTATACACCATAACTTGACATAAAAACTTTCAGAAATTATCATATTTTTATGAGCGAAAAAAGATTATATGCCGTTAGAGGTGCGGTTTGTACTGAAGATAATCCTCAAGAAATCGAAAAATCAATCAAAATGATGTTTGATGCACTTTACGAAAAAAATGCTATAAAAGACGAAGACTTGGTTTCTATCCAGTTTTCTCTTACTTCTGATATAAAATCCTTAAATCCTGCAACAGCCTTAAGACGAGTCGGTTACGGTTCTTCTGTTCCTTTGTTTTGTACACAAGAAGCAGAAATCACTGGAATGTTACCAAAAGTTATTCGTGTTTTAATAACTGGATATTTTGATGTTCCACCAATTCCAGTTTACATGAAGGGAGCAGAGGTTCTTAGACCTGATTTGAAAAAATGAAAATCTGGCAGGTAGCACGGGAATACGCCCATCTTGCAGAAGCAGGTGGCGTAAAAAATGTTGTTTGTTCTCTTTGTGAAGGTTTGGTAAAACTAAATCATGATGTAACGCTTTTTATTCCCTTGTATGGTTGCTCAGATTTAACTCATATTTCTGAATATAAACCTCAAAGTCACATGTCAACTGTGATTTCAGTGGCAGATAAAGATTATTCTGTGTCTTTTGCCACTGGAAAATTTCATAAAGTAAATGTTGTTTTTGTGATTTCCTCTTGTTTTACTGAAAAATTAGGGGTTTACACTTATACAGCGGCAGAAGAAGCTAAAAATCCCCATTTTGTAAGAGGAAAAGGCCATTTTGATGCTGTTGAAAACGAAATAATGTTTCAAAAAGCCGTTATCCATTACGGAAAAAACTTTGGCCTTGCAGATGTTATTCATTGTCATGATGCTACAACTGCATTAGTTCCAGCCCTAGCAAATATCCCTGAAAATAAATCTAACTTTGAAAGAACTCGATTTGTGGTAACTGTTCACAATGCTGGCGCTGGATATCATCACGAAATAGAAAATCTAGAAAATGCAAAAAAATTAACAAATATTCCTGAAGAAATTTTGCAACTTGGCTTGGTAAAAAACTGTGTAGAACCATATCTTTTAGCAAGTTATTTTGGAAAACTTACGACAGTTTCACCTTGGTACGCTGAAGAAATCACAAATCCAAAAAATCAAGATACTCAAGGTTTATCAAAAGCTTTTTACGATAGAAAAATTCAAGTTTTCGGAATAACCAACGGAATTGATTTTGAAAAATATAATCCTGAAAATGAAAAAAAATCTCATCTTCCATACAAATATAATCCTCAAAAAGCCGATTTAGAGGGCAAAATCAAGGCTAGAATGGATTTTTTTCATGAATTTGGTGTTGCAACTCATTCCCACAAAAAAAACTGCTTAAAAATCAATTTTGAAGATTCAATTTCTCAACATGGATATCTAGAACCTTTCGACGAAAATACCACAATTTTTTCTTATCATGGAAGGCTTGTACATCAAAAAGGGCTTGATATTTTAGAAAAAGCTATCCCAATTTGTCTTGAGAAAAATCCTAACATCAGATTTGTGATTATTGGACAGGGTGATAGGGAACTGGAACGAAAACAGATTGAACTTGCAAACCAATTTTCAGGAAAAGTTCTTTATCTAAAAGGATATCACAGATCTTTGGCTCGTCTTTGCGTGGCAATTTCAGATTTTATCGTTCTTCCAAGTTTTTTTGAACCTTGTGGATTAGAAGATTTTATCGCATCGATTCTAGGAACAATTCCTTTGGCTCATAAAACCGGTGGTTTACAAAAGATTGTTCACAACAAAACTGGATTTTTATACTCTCCAAATAATGAAAATGAACTTGCAAAAAATATTTTTTCACTAAT
>JAZQUR010000071.1:0-26046 GCA_045631425.1 Treponemataceae bacterium
GAATTAAGAATTAAGAATTAAGAATTAGGAATTAAGAATTTGGAATTAGGAGTTATGAATGCAGAATTTATTATTCTAAATTCTACATTCATAATTCTACATTATCATAGGTCTTTAAGTTTTACCTTGAAAACTTTTCTCATGAAGAAACTGCTTACTATTAAACAGCATGATTCTGCGATTGGGAAACTCCACCAAACATTACTCAAAATTCCAGTTAATGAAAGCAAGTAAGCTGCTGGAAGTAAAACAACCAACTGTCTAACAAATGAAATTATCATACTTGCAACGCCCATTCCCAAAGCTTGGAAACAAGAAATGAAGATGATACAAATTGCTGCAATCGGGAAGTGAATTGCGATGGTACGCAATGCAGGAACTCCAATTTCTATCATTTCAGGTGATGCGTTGAACATTCCAAGCAAGGTAGCTGGGAAAAGTTCAAAAATCAATGTTCCCAAAGACATAATGCAAAGAATGATAATAATACCGCATTTCAAAGTACCAGTAATTCGTTTTTTGTTTTTTGCACCATAATTATACGCGATAATTGGAACAAGTGCGTTATTCATTCCGAAAACAGGCATAAAGATGATACTGTTTAGCTTGAAGTAAACACCGAAAACTGCCACAGCTGTCATTGTGAAAGCGCCCAAAATCAAGTTCATAGCATAAGTCATAACAGAACCGATAGATGCCAATAAAATTGATGGAATACCCACTTTGTAAATTTCAGAAATTACAACTAAATTTGGCTTAAATCCTCTGAAATTAAAGTGGATTTCCTTATTTTTTTTGAAATTCAAAAATGCTGACACGAAAAGTGTTACAAATTGTCCGATAACTGTTGCAGTTGCAGCTCCTGTAATTCCCATTGCAGGACAACCCAAAAGTCCGAAAATCAAAATTGGGTCCAAAATGATATTTGTGATTGCACCGCAAAGTTGAGCAATCATAGAGTTTACAGTTTGACCAGTTGCTTGTAAAAGACGTTCAAAAGTGATACCTGCAAAAAGCCCAAAAGATGCGATTAAACAAACGCGCAAATATTTTACACCGTAGTCGATGATTTCTAAGTCTGATGTTTGGCTTTTAAAGTAAACTTCAGGGATAGTTAGCCCCATGATAACAAAAAGCGCTGTACTACAAAGTGATAAAAACACACCGTTGGTAGCAGTGTTGTTTACAGCAGTTTGATTTTTTTGTCCAAGACGCATTGAAAGCAAGGCATTCATACCAACGCCTGTTCCAGTTGCAACTGCAATCATCAAGTTTTGGATAGGAAATGCTAAAGAAACAGCAGTTAGGGCATTTTCAGAAATGTAACCAACAAAGATACTGTCTACAATATTGTAGAGAGCTTGTACAAGCATGGAAATCATCATTGGGAGAGCCATTTGTACAAGTAGTTTTCCAACAGGCATAACGCCCATTTTATTTTCAGTTTGGATATTAGTATTTTCTTGCATACTAGGATTTTAGCAAAAACAACATAAAATGTCAAAGATTGCAAGATTTTCAATATTTTATCAAATTTTCCTAAATAAAAAATTCACTTTGATTTTAATATATTTTCAATTTTTGTATATTTTTTCTAGAAAAATAAAATCCTTGTGCTACAATAATTTTACAAACTTATTATTGAGGAGATAATATGAAAAAAATTTTAGGAATAATTTTGTTAGTTGCTCTAACACTTGTAACTTTTGGATGTAAGCCAGAAGCAGATTTAGGTGCTGATGCAAGAAACTGGAACAACTTACAATCAATTGGTGGAAATTCTCAAAACTTATTGCAAATTAAAGCAAGCGAATTTGATATTGATTGGTGGGTTATCACAGACGAAAAAGGTATCGTTATCGAAGATTATAACGCTTATATTGTTGAACCTAAAGCTGAAGCTAATAATCCAGTACAACAATCTTCACCTATCCCACAAGGTACAACTATTGAATTGAAATTTAACTTTGAAAAAAATACAAAAGTTGTTCTTTGGATTGCTCAAGATGAAAGAGTTCCAAAAAATACAAAAGCTGATGGAACACAGTATGAAGCTGGTTCAAAAGACTATAGAGGACGTATTCCAGTTGGACCAAACCAAGGATATATTGCTGTAGACAAAGATTATAGAGAAGAAATGAGTCCTATTGGTGTTATTAATATTACATGTAATGAAACTGGAAAAGAAAATCCTAAAGATGAATTAAAAGTAGGAAATTGGTCTGGCAATTATAGAATTACAGAAGTTTGGCCACTTTCCCAAGGTAAAAAAGCAGATGGTTCTGCATCTCCTGAATGGGTAGCAACAGAAGGATTGAAATTTATTCTAGAAGAAGGAAACTACATCGAAGAAGGAACATCAAAGAGTTTTATTTTCCCAGCAGGCGAAGAAACAGTTCTAGCCCTAAAGCAACCAGATCGATTTGTTGAAGGAAAAGATGATGCGGCAAAAATAGAGAAACAAAAAGATTGGTATTGGTGTCTACCATTATGTGATAAAGATACAATAGATATACAAGATGATACAGAAACAACCACAGGTGATATCAAGTTCGAAATACTAGAGCCACATAAAACTCTTTCTGTTGGTTCTAAGGATTGTAACTTCTATTTCAAACTAGGTACATTCTACAAATCAGCAATGGGTGCAGAATACGTAGTAGATGAATTCTACGCTTCAAGTGAAAAATAGTAAATAATCCTATTTCTCCAAAAGCCTCGGAACAAAAGTTCTGGGGCTTTTTTTATATCTCGTCCTTCCAATTTTATAGCCAAAAAAAAACGCCACACTGATTTCGGGTCTACAATATTTGGAGACCCGAAACAAAGGTGAGTCAAGGGTTTAAGTGAAACGTCCCTTGACCACCTGTCTTTGCTCAGAACTAACCTTCTTCGCTTAAAAAGTGAGTAGCGTTAGCTACGAACAAACAAAGGTGGAAAATTTTTCTCGTTTTTTTTGGAGTTTTTGTTAAATTTCCCAAACTTTTTGTAATAGTTATTATGTAGAGATTTTCTACATTAATTTTATACAAAAAGGATTTCACATGAATAATCGAAATTACAAAGACTCTGTTTTTGTTGACCTTTTCGCCAAAGACATTAACGCCAAAGAAAACTTCGTTTCACTTTACAACGCCCTGCACAACACAAACCTCGACTATCAAACCACTAATCTCGAACCAGTGATGATTGAGCAAGTTTTGTACAAAAGTTTTTACAACGATATCGCAATGCTCATCGACAACAAAATCGTTATTTTGGTTGAGCACCAATCCACTATCAACGAAAACATGCCTTTCAGAATTTTAGAGTACATCACTCGCATCTACGAAAAAATCACTAAGTCGAAAAACAAATTCGGCAGAAAACTTATCCAACTCCCAGTCCCAGAATTCTACGTTTTCTACAACGGAAAAGAAGATTTCCCAACAGAAAAGACTCTAAAACTTTCAGACGCATTTCTTCTCCCCGATGAAAAATTCGGAGAAGTCCCAAATTTTCCACTTGAAATTACAGTAAAAGTTGTTAATATTAATGTTGATAAGGATAACAAAGTCCTAAAACGCTGCGAAGTTTTAGAACAATACTCCGATTTTGTAGAACTTGTACGACGTACTTATGCTTCAGGAGTAGAAGAGCCTTTTAAAGTAGCAATCGAAATCGCGATAAAAACAGGCATTTTAAAAGACTATCTAGAACGAAAAGCCACCGAGGTAATAAATATGATATTAACAGAATACGATTACGACACAGACATAGCAGTTCAACGAGAAGAAGCCTACGAAGAGGGCTTATCCAAGGGAATTAGTCAAGGCATTTGTCAAGGTGCTGAACAAAAAGCTATTGAAACTGCTAAGAATTTATTAAATATGGGACTTACTCTAAAACAAGTTGCACAAGGCACAGGGCTAACTCTTGAAACCATAGATAAGTTAGCTACAGAACTTACAAAAGCAAGTACGCTATGAAAACCAATACATTACAGATATTAGACGAATGCAGAGTTGCTTGAATAATTCTTAATTCTACATTCTGAATTCTGAATTGAATTTCCCCCTTGTTTTCAATCTGTAAAAATGATATGCTTTTTTTATGGTTTCAGATCAAAGAAAAGACGAACGTTTTGAAGACGTTGGACGTGTGGACGCTCCAGAGCTTTGTGTTTTTCCTGGTGTTCTAGAAGATATTAGTATGCTTGGAGGAAAAGTTCGCTTCCCACTAAATTTCGATGTAGATATGGATCAAGATATTAACTTAACAATATCTCTTACAAGTAGAGATGTGGCTCAACCTTTACAGTTAATTGCCCATCCTCAGTGGTTCCAAAAGGAAGCAAATGCTACAAGAATTGGTTTTAAGTTTTTACGCTCTCCTGGAACACATTTATTAAACTCATATATTGAAAAACTTGCATTGGCAAATGCAGAGTACGAAGAAGAAGTTTTAGGTATATGCTCCGCAATGTAGAAAATCTAACAGGATTTTGCTTCTTATCATTTGAAGAAAATCTTCCTCTTTTATTAACTGAACTAAAAACACGTTTTCCTCAATACAAAAAGCCAGAAATTTTTGGTGAGTTAGTTTGCTTTTTTGACAAATCATTTTCCAAAGATTTTGTGGATAATGCAAAAATCAATTTTCCATATTGGGCAAGAACTTGCTGTTTTGATGTTCAAAAAGTGTCTTTCGACTCTATCGGGGATGCTGCAAAATATCTAAAAGACATTCAGCGAAATTGGGCTGGATATCAGTTTGCCAATTTTCGTCGTGGTACGTTGATTCAAGAAAAATTGCCATACATCAACCTAAAACCAAAGAAGTTTCCTTTTGAAATTGTTTCTTCAAGCATGGGATTTTTCACTTTGTTAGACGAACACACAATGTTGGTTTCTGCAAATACCACTTCCACTTTGCCTTTGGGACAAGTTACCTTTGTGGAAGATCACGAAAATCCCCCAAGTCGGGCATATTTGAAAATTCAAGAAGCATTGGTGCGCTTTAAGGCGGCTTTCCCAGAAGCAGAGTTGCCAAAAGAAAACGAATATTGTTTCGAGGCTGGAGCTTGTCCTGGTGGTTGGACTTGGGTTTTGCGAAATCTTGGCTGTCGAGTTATGGCTGTAGATAGAGCTCCCCTGGTAGATAAATTGATGAATGACCCAATGGTTGAGTTTGTAAAACATGACGCTTTCACACTAAAGCCAGAAGAAATTGGCAAAGTTGACTGGGTTTTTTCAGACGTAATTTGTTATCCAGAAAGACTTTATGAATGGGTAAATAAATGGCTTGATTCAGGTCTTGTTTCCAATATGATTTGTACTATCAAAATGCAAGGTGAAATTGACTGGGAACTGGTTTCCAAATTTGCAAATATTCCTAATAGCAAAGTTGTGCATTTGTGTTATAATAAACATGAATTAACTTGGATGCATTGCAAAGCGGGGAATAGTCAAAATGAGTCAAACTGAACGAATCCTTTACATCGATAGAAATCTTAGAACAGATAGATATTTAACTGTTCAAGATGTTGCTGATTATTTTGAAGTTTCCACTCGACAAGTAAAACGTGATATTGAGTATCTTCGTGACAGATTTAATGCCCCTATTGTTTTTGATAGGATAAAAAAAGTTTATTGTTATGAAGCCAAGTTTGATAGATTGGCTTTTGCTGATCAAAATCTTGTTATGTTTTACGTTGTGCTAAAATCCCTTGTGGAAAATCAACAATATATTCCAATTGTTTCAACAGATATCATTTCAAATATAGCAAAAGATGTTCCAGAGAGTTACAAACACATTTGTGACAATATTTCTTTCGAGCTTCCAAAATTTGATACAATTGATCCTGAGGTTTTTATGGCTGTTTGTGAAGCTTTGCGTTCTAAACAACCTTTGGATATAGGCTATAAATCAGCAAAAGGTGAAATTACTGAAAGAATTATTGAGCCAGAGCATATTACGAACTATGAAGGTGCTTGGTATTTGATTGCTTACGACTGGTCCCGAGAAGATATTAGAACTTTTCACCTTTCAAGAATCAATAAAATATCATTATCAAGCGAAAAAGCAAAAAATCATGATGTTGAATATAAAAATCGTCTAGAAAAATTTATTCACGAAAATTACGGTATTTTCAAGGGTGATACAAAAATTGATGTGAAAATTAGATTTTGGGGAACTGCAAAACGGATTGTAGCTTCTCAAGTTTGGCACAAAAATCAAGTTATATCTGAAAGTATGGAAGGCGATGTTGAAACTTTGGAACTTTCGTTGCCTGTTGCTAGTTATCATGAGATTTTGGGAAAAATCTTGTCCTTCGGGGCTGAAGCAAAACCTGTTGAGCCACCAGAACTTGTGAATTTATGGAAAGAATCTATTTCCAATATGGGAAAACTTGTATAAACAAAATGGGCTTTGTCATAGATGAAATTGCTATGCCAAAGCCCATTTTTTTTGCATGATTTTGTAAAAACTAATATTTGCTTAGGTATTCTTCGATTTCCCATTGGCTTATTCTAGTTTTGTAGTTTAGCCATTCTAATTCTTTTGCTTCTACATATTTTTCTAGAATGTGTTCGCCTAATGTTTGGCAAATAAGTTTATCTTTTTTCAATTCAGTAAGTGCTGATTCCAATGATGTTGGAAGCATTTCGATTTTTTGCTTTTTGCGTTGTGCTGCTGTCATTGAGTAGATGTTGCCGTCTACTGCTGGTGGTGGAACTAGTCCACGTTTTACACCGTTTAATCCGGCAGCGATTGTTACTGCTAGTGCTAAATATGGGTTTGCACTTGGGTCAGCAGAACGTAACTCAACGCGAGTTCCTTGTCCACGAGATGCTGGTACACGAATTAGAGGGCTTCTGTTTTGTGCTGACCAAGCAATGTAAACAGGTGCTTCAAATTCTGGAACAAGACGCTTGTATGAGTTTACAAGTGGATTTGTAATTGCTGTCATACCTTTGATGTGTTCCATAATTCCTGCAATAAAACTGTATGCTGTTGAGCTTAATCCGTTTTTATCTGATTCATCATAGAATACGTTTTTGCCATCTTTTGCCATAGAAATGTTGATGTGCATACCACTACCAGCAATTCCGTAGATTGGTTTTGGCATAAAAGTTGCGTGTAAGCCGTGTTTGTGGGCAATAGTTTTTACAGCAAGTTTAAAAGTCATAACACGGTCAGCTGTTGTAAGTGCATCTCCGTATTTAAAGTCGATTTCGTGTTGCCCACGAGCACATTCGTGGTGAGAAGCTTCGATTTCAAAGCCCATTTGTTCAAGGTTTAACACGATGTCTCGGCGAACATCTTCACCTGGGTCAACAGGTCCCATATCAAAGTAGCCTGCATCATCAAAGGTTTGAAGAGTTGGTTTTCCTTGGTCGTCATTACGGAATAGGAAGAATTCACATTCTGGACCAACGTTAAATGTATAGCCAAGTTCTTTTGCTTCGTCTAATACGTTTTTTAGTACTTGGCGAGGTGAACCGTGGAAAGGCGTGCCATCTGGTTTATAAACATCACAGATAAGACGAGCAACAGAGTTGTTTTCACGCCATGGGAAAAGGGCAAAACTGTTAAAGTCTGGGTGGAGTTTCATATCAGATTCTTCTATACGAACAAATCCTTCGATAGATGAACCGTCGAACATACATTGATTGTCTAATGCTTTTTCTAGTTGACTAACAGAAATTGCAACATTTTTGATAGAACCTAAAATATCAGTGAACTGAAGTCGTACAAAACGAACTTGTTTTTCTTTGGCGATTTTTAAAATCTCTGCCTTTGTGTAGTTACTCATACTGTATAATAGATTTTTTACATAGGTTTTTCAACTGGTTTTTTATTTTATAGTCATTTTATGGAAAATTTGATGGGAGAATAAAGGGATAATTTTAGGTGGAGAATTTTTCATATATTCCTCTAACAAAAAAATAATAAAAAAATTTTTAAATATTTATGCAAGATATTGCGTATATTTATTAAATTATGCTAAATTAGTGAAGTAAAACTAAAGTTCTGGTTCTAGGACTAGCTTTACGGCGGCTATAAAGTCGTGATTTTCTTTCTTTTGGGGGAATCCAAGTTATGAATAACGCATATATTAAAAGCGTATTAGATCAGGTAAAAGCAAAAAACGCTAACGAACCTGAATTTTTACAAGCAGTAGAAGAAGTTCTTGAAACTCTTGAACCTGTTGTTGAACAAATGCCAGAAATTGAAAAAAATGCAATTCTTGAACGCATGGTAGAACCAGAACGTGTTATTATGTTCCGTGTTCCATGGATGGATGATGCAGGAAAAATCCAAGTAAACCGCGGTTATCGTGTACAATTTAACAGTGCTATTGGACCTTACAAAGGTGGTATCCGTTTCCACCCATCTGTAAACCTTGGTATCTTGAAATTCTTAGGATTCGAACAAACATTCAAATACTCACTAACAACACTTCCAATGGGTGGTGGTAAAGGTGGTGCAGACTTCGATCCACACGGAAAATCAGACGCTGAAGTTATGAGATTCTGTCAATCTTTCATGACAGAACTTGCAAAACACATTGGTGCTGACACAGACGTTCCAGCTGGGGATATCGGTGTTGGTGCTCGTGAAGTTGGTTACATGTTCGGTCAATACAAAAGACTACGCAACGAATTCACAGGTGTTTTAACAGGAAAAGGTTTAACATTCGGTGGTTCTTTAATTAGAACACAAGCAACAGGTTACGGACTAATCTACTTTGCAGATAACATGCTTGCAAAAGTTGGAGACAACTTCAAAGGTAAAACTTGTGTAATCTCTGGTTCTGGAAACGTTGCTCAATATGCAGCTGAAAAACTTATCCAACTTGGTGCAAAACCAGTTACACTTTCTGACTCAAATGGTTACATCTACGATCCAGATGGAATCACACAAGAAAAACTTGACTGGGTTAAAGATCTTAAAACAGTTAAACGTGGACGCATTAAAGAATACGTTGCTCAATATCCAAACGCAAAATATGTTGAAGGCAAACGTCCTTGGGAAGTTAAATGTGATTGTGCATTCCCATGTGCTACACAAAACGAACTAAACGGCGAAGAAGCAAAAATGCTTTTAGCAAACGGTGTAAAACTTGTTGCTGAAGGTGCTAACATGCCTTCTACAGCTGAAGCAGTAAGCGCATTCCTAGAAGCAAAAATCTTGTATGCTCCTGGAAAAGCTTCAAACGCAGGTGGTGTTGCAACATCTGGTCTTGAAATGAGCCAAAACTCAGAAAGACTTTCATGGTCAGCAGAAGAAGTTGATACAAAACTTAAAGGTATCATGAAAAACATCCACGATGCAGCTTACGAAGCAGCAGCAAAATTCGGTATGGAAGGAAACTACGTTGCAGGTGCAAATATTTCAGGTTTCTTGAAAGTTTGTAACGCAATGATCGCCCAAGGTGTTGTGTAACATCTCGATAATTTGAAAAAATCCCGCTTTTTCATATGGAAAAAAGCGGGATTTTTTTTGTGAAAATCACTTTGTTTTTGATTTTTTTACTGGTGTGGCTAAAAATCCAAAAAGACAGCCCAAAAATCCACCTATCAAAGTTGCAACTGTATTGAAAACAGTTTTTTCATCAATTGAAATCATAATATTTTGAGTTAGAACAAAAATCCCAACAAAAACCAGTGACAATGGCAATTTCTTTTTTTCAATAGCAGAATATGTGGAAAGAATTATCATCATGTAGACAATTCCAGAGGCGCCACACAAAGTAACTGGCGAAAAACAAGCAACTATCACACTAGAAACAAATGACGAAATCAATATCATCACGAAAAGCAATTTTTTTCCGTAGGTGATTTCAAGATTTGGGCCCAATAAAAGCACAAGTATCAACGAATAGAAAAGTTGATTCCAATTATTATGGCCAAAAACGTAAGTCACCAAACGCAAGTAATGAATCGGATTACTAGCAGAAAAAGCCAAAGCTGTCCCTTGTTTTGTTGGACTTGTAAACAAAAGCAAACTTTCAGAATCCCCAAGATTTTTCAAAAGATAATGCTGAAAAATAAATACTCCAAGACAAATCAATGAAAAAGTTAGAGAAATTGGTGCATTGTACTCGATTCCGATTTTAGACTTTTTCTTGGAACGAGATTTTCCCTTTTGGGATTTTTGTCCACTCTGACTTTTCGCAGGGGCTTTTGCTTGAGCCGCTGTTTTATTTACTTTTTTTGTTTTTGGCGAATCGTAAAATGCTGTTTTTGCATCAACTTCTTCGTAAACTATTGTTTTATCATCCATTGAAAATCACCTTATAAAATACTTTTTGTAAAAATTTCGTGAAAAGCTAAATATCAAGTTGGATTTTTACAGGGCAGTGGTCAGAACCAAGAACATCTGGAAGAATTGTTGAACTTGCAACTTTTGGTAAAAATCCTTCGTTTACACAAGTGTAGTCAATCCGCCATCCAATGTTTTTTTCACGAGCCTTAAATCGATAAGACCACCATGTATACTGATTTGGTTCAGCGCAAAAATGTCGGAAAGTGTCTACATATCCACTGGATGTGAACTTTGTCATCCATTCTCGTTCTTCTGGCAAATATCCTGGATTTTTTTCGTTGTTTTTTGGATTTGCCAAATCGATTGGTTTGTGGGCAATATTGTAATCGCCACAAAGAACGATGTTTTTCCCTTCGGATACTAGTTTGTCGCAAAACTCTAAAATTGCATCGCAAAAAGCCAGTTTGTATGGGAGTCGGGCACCAGCGTCTTGGCTGTTTGGAAAATATGCACTAATAACTGCCAAGTTACCAAAAATCGCAACAGTTGTACGGCCTTCGTCGTCAAATTCGGGAATGCCAAGGGTGAAAACTGCATCTGGTTCAGTTTTCGAATAAATTGCGGTTCCTGAGTATCCTGCTTTTTTTGCAGATGAAAAATATGCTTTATATCCATTTGGGGAAAGGAGTTCTTCTGAAAGTTGAGATGGATTGGCTTTTGTTTCTTGAATACACACAACATCAGCCCCAGTTGATTCAAGCCAAGGTAAAAATGATTTTTTTTCGACGGCACGAATACCGTTTACATTCCATGAAATAATATTAAACATACTTTGATTTTCGGAAAAAAAGAAAATTAAGTTAGTCGAAAAAATGGAAATGCCAATTTATTGCGTTATATTTAATATTAAGAGTAGACAAAGGTCAGGGAAAATATGGATTGGCAAGGTCAAGAATATACAGAAAACACACCAAGTTTTGAAACTGAAATACAAGAACCAAAAGATTATAAGGTTATTTTTCTAAATGATGATTACACCACAATGGATTTTGTAGTTGCAATGCTAGTTTCTGTTTTTCATAAAAGTGAAAATGAAGCAGTAACTCTTATGGAAACTGTGCACAAATCAGGTTCGGCGGTTGTGGGAATTTATACTTATGATATTGCTTTGACTCGAAAAAAAATTGTGGTAGAAAACGCTAGACGAAACGGTTTCCCTTTGCGTGTAGAGGTGGAAGAAGTATGACACTTTCAAATCAACTAAAGCATGTGATAAACAAGGCTTTTCAAATCGCAAAGGATAAAAATCACGAATTCGTAACTCCTGAGCATATTTTATTTGTGGCATTAGATTTAGATGTGATAAAAGCATTGTTTTTGTTTTGTGGAGTTGATAGCACTTTTTTGCAAGATGAAATAAAAGGATATTTAGATGAGAAAATTCCAGTAGCAATTGGATTTGAGCCAATTCAAACAGAGGGATTTGAAGCCCTTTTGGAAAGAAGTGTTGCACACTGTATGGCTGCAGAGAAAATTTCTGTAGAATTAACTGATGTAATCGCAAGTATGTTTGACGATAATCGGCTTTATTGTAGTTATTTTTTGCAAAAAGCCAATTTGTCGAAAGTACAGTTTTTGGAAGTTTTAAGTTATGCCACAGCACAGCCTAACGACACTCCAAATCCTATTGATACAGATGCTCACTTTGAGGGCGACATCAAAAAATCAAAGATTTCTCGCAAAGATACTGTGTTGAAAAATTACACTGAGGATATGATAGAAGAAGCAAAAAATGGTTCTTATCAATCTTTAATTGGTCGTGATGATGAAATAAATCGTCTTACAGAAATCTTGTGCCGCAAAACCAAGAATAATCCAATTTTTGTGGGGGATTCTGGAGTTGGGAAAACTGCCATTGTGGAAGGTTTGGCTCTAAAAATTGCTGAAAAAAAAGTTCCAGAGTTTTTGCAAGATTATAAAATTTTCAGTTTAGATATTTCATCTTTAATCGCTGGGGCAAAATTTCGCGGAGATTTTGAAGAACGGGTTAAACAAATTACTCGGGAAATTTCTATATATCCAAAATCAATTTTGTTTATCGACGAAATTCACTCTATTATGGGGAGTGCGCCAAATGGCAACGCTTCACCAGATGCAAGTAATTTGCTAAAGCCTCTTTTATCAAACGGGAAAATTCGTGTAATCGGGGCTACAACTTACGAAGATTACGGAAAAACTTTTGAAAAAGACAGCGGATTGTGTCGTCGTTTCCAAAAAATCGAGATAAAAGAGCCAACTCAAGAGGAAACTGTAAAAATCCTTTTGGGAATAAAAAAATCTTTTGAGGATTTTCATAAGGTTGAGTTTTCTGAAGAAGCTATAAAAACAGCGGTAGAATTATCTGTAAAATATATAAGCGATAAAAAACTGCCAGACAAAGCCATTGATATTATCGATGAGGCGGGGGCATTTGCTTTTATTCACAAAAAAATTTTGGAAAATCCTGTTATTAAAAAAGAGGATATAGAAAGAGTTGTGGCAAAAATCGCAAAAGTTCCGATTCAGGCTGTAACATCAAACCAGAAGGATAAGTTGCAAAATCTTGAAAAAGAGCTTAACACAAAGGTTTTTGGGCAAAATCGTGCAATTTCAGAAATCGTAAAGTCTGTAAAGCGTTCTCGGGCGGGATTTTGTACAAAGGAAAAACCTGCAAGTATTTTCTTGTTTGTGGGGTCTTCTGGGGTTGGAAAAACCGAGTTGGCAAAATCTTTGGCTAGTGCTTTGGATTTTCCTCTTTTGCGTTTTGACATGAGTGAATATCAGGAAAAACACAGCGTAAGTCGTCTTATCGGCTCTCCACCAGGATATGTGGGATTTGAAGAAGGTGGGATTTTAACAAAAAGTCTCAAGAAAAATCCTTACAGCGTGGTTTTGTTTGATGAAATCGAAAAAGCTCACCAAGATATTTACAACGTGCTTTTGCAGGTTTTGGATTATGGGATTTTAACTGATAATCAAGGGCGCCAAGCAGATTTTAGAAATGCCATTATCATTTTTACAAGTAATGCGGGAAGCCAAGATGTAGATAAAAATTACATCGGGTTTGGGAAAAGTTCTTATGGGAATGAAGCTTTGCTTGAAGCTGTGAAAAAGACTTTTTCCCCAGAGTTTAGAAATCGTCTTGATGGAATAATTGCTTTTGACAGCTTAAATCTTGATTTGATAAAAGCTATTGTGGAAAAAGAAATCGGAGAAATTGGCAAAAATCTAGAAGAGAAGAAAATCGAGATAAAAGTTGCAAAGTCTTGTGTTGAATATTTGGCTGTGGAAAGCTATTCGGAAGAGTACGGGGCTCGAAATGTAAAGCGGGTGGTTGAGGAAAAAATCACTTCGGTTTTAGTTGATGAAGTTTTGTTCGGCAAACTAAAAGACGGCGGTTCTGTTTCTGTGTCCTATAGCGAAAAATCTGGCCTAAAGTTTCGGTTTGGAGGATGATTAATCCTCGTAGTGACCGCGACATGTTTTTACAGTAATTTTGTCCTCGGAATATTCGTAAACTAGACGATTTTCTTTATCGATTCGTCTACTGTATTCATCATCTCTGTGCTTCAGTTTTTCTGGTTTCCCTTCGCCAACTAAAGCTCCTTCTCGAGAAATACTTTTAAGTAGTTTATTAATCTTTTGTAGAGTTTTTTTATCTTGGGATTGCCAATATAAGTAGTCGTCCCAACCTTCCTCTGAAAAAACTATTTCACTTATTCAGCAGCCATTGCCTCCAATTCTTCCATAGTTTTTACAACTACTTTTCCTTGTCGAATTTGTTCATCTGCTAAATCCAATCGAGCAAGATAGGCTGCGTTGTTTTTTGCTTTTTCTAGTTCTTTGTATTCCTTTTCTGAAATGATAACCACGTTTTTATTCTCCTTTCTTGGGATAATCAATGTTTCGCCATTGAAAGCCATATCAAAATATTTTTTAATGTGTGAACGAATGTCTATTTGTTTTACGATAGTCATAAATTTCCTCCTAAGAAAATTCTGTGATAGTACTAAAAAGCGTACAGTTTTGTGTACTAAAAACCGTACGCTTTTAATATAGTTCACAAGTTTTTTACTGTCAATTATTACTTCATCAATATTAATAATGTGATGAAAAATTTTTCTCGAAAAAACTGATATTCTTATTTTTGCAAATATGGTATAATTAACTTATGAATAACGCTATTGTAACTGTTGTTGGTACAGACCAAGTTGGTATTATTGCCAAAGTAAGTAATTTTTTATCTGAAAAGCAAATAAACATTGCTGATATTAGCCAGACTATTTTATCTGGAAATTTTGTTATGATGATGATGGTTGATTTAAGTTCTAGTTCTGTTTCAATCGATAAACTTCGTGAAGAAATGAATGAACTTGGGGAAAAACTCAATGTTGAAATCAACATCATGCACGAACGTGTTTTCTCTGCAATGCACAGAGTTTAGTTTTATCCCTTTGTGAATAACAAATTTTCTCCAAAAAGTTGGTAATTTATGATTTTTACTTCGAATGAAATTCAAGAAACTGTAAATATGTTTAAACATCACAAGTTGGATGTTAGAGCAATTACTATGGGAATCTCTTTGCGAGATTGTGCTTGTTCTAGTGGAAAAGAAAGCCGTCAACGTATGAAGGATAAAATCCGTCGTTACGCTGGAAAACTTGTGGAAACAGGTCGCGCTATCGAATCTGAATTCGGCGTGCCTATTATCAATAAGCGAATTGCTGTTACTCCAATTTCTTTGGTGGCAGAACCTTCTGAAGCAACTTCTTATGTAGAATGGGCTATTGCTTTGGACGAACTTGCTACAGAACTTGGGGTTGATTTTATCGGTGGATTTTCAGCTCTTGTGCAAAAAGGCATGACTGAAGGTGATAAAAAACTTATTGCATCAATTCCTGAAGCACTTGCTGTAACAAACAGAGTTTGTTCTTCTATCAATTTGGGAACTTCTAAAAATGGTATCAATATGGATGCTGTAAAATTGATGGGAAGCACAATCAAAGAAACTGCCCTTCGTACAAAAGACAAAGACGGCTTAGGTTGTGCAAAATTGGTAGTTTTCTGTAATGCTCCAGAGGACAATCCGTTTATGGCTGGTGCATTCCACGGACCGGGAGAAGGGGAAGCTGTTTTAAGTGTTGGTGTTTCTGGCCCTGGCGTTGTAAAAGCTGCTTGTGAAGATTACAAGGGACAGCCTATTCACGTGGTTGCAGAAGGCATCAAAAAAACAGCATTTAAGATTACTCGTATGGGACAGCTTGTGGGAACAGAGGCTGCTCGTCGTCTTGGTGTTGATTTTGGTATCTTGGACTTATCTCTAGCTCCTACCCCAGAAGTTGGTGACTCTGTTGCTCGTATCCTTGAAGAACTTGGTATTGAAAGTGCAGGTGCTCCTGGTAGTACAGCTGCTCTTGCTATGCTTACAGATATGGTGAAAAAAGGTGGCGTTATGGCTAGTCCTGCAGTTGGTGGGCTTTCTGGGGCTTTTATCCCAGTTTCCGAAGACGAAGGCATGATTGACGCTGTTAGAAAGGGCTCAATATCACTTGAAAAGCTAGAAGCTATGACTTGTGTTTGTTCTGTTGGTCTTGATATGATTGCAATTCCAGGAGATACACCTGACACAACAATTAGCGGAATTATCGCGGACGAAATGGCAATCGGAATGGTAAACAATAAAACAACTGCTGTTCGTGTAATTCCAGTTCCAAACAAAACTGTTGGAGAATGGGTAGAATTCGGTGGATTGCTAGGTGGCGCTCCAATTATGAAAGTATCAAACTTTGGATGTGCTGATTTTATCAATCGTGGTGGACGAATCCCAGCACCAATTCATAGTTTTAGAAACTAATTTCCAAACCTTTGGGAAAGGCAGCTTTGAAAAGCTGGTAAACAAAAAAGGGGGGAAGGGCAACTCATTTTTTCGAGTCATTAGTTTCCCTTCCCCCCTAAACCCCCAACCCTTCCTCGAAAACGACCAAAGGGTGGGCCCTTTGGAAACCCCGATTATTGTCATTTTATGTTTTTTCATTACATTTTTTACTAAACTAAAAACTTGAGCCTCTATCAAAAAATAATAGAATATTATAAATTATTTCTATAAAATCATTCTTGAAAATCTAAACACAAATCAAAGGATTACTCCATGAAATTTGACAAAGGCTTTTATAAATCACTTCTCTTTTTGGCAATTCCTGTAATTTTGCAAAACATGGTAAACTCTTTTATCAATATTCTTGATACAATCATGGTTGGAAAACTTGGGGAAGTTGCCATCGCCTCTGTTGGACTTGGAAATCAGGTTTTCTTTTTCTATAACATGATTTTGTTTGGAATCACTTCTGGTGGCGGGATTTTTATCGCTCAGTATTGGGGCAAAAAAGACATAAAAAACATTCGGGCTTCTGTGGGAATTGCACTGGCTTGTAGTCTTGGTGTGTCTCTTGTATTTTTTATTGTGGCACAAACTATTCCAGAGCTGGTTTTAGGCTTTTATTCTGAAGATTTAGAAGTAATAAAAAATGGTGCAAAATATTTTAAGATAGCATCTTGGTCCTATCCGATTTTTGCTATCAGTATGGTTTTTAGCCTTTCATTCCGCAGCACAGAACAAGCAAAAGTGCCAATGTTTGCTACAATCATTTCCCTTTGTACAAACGCTTTGTTTAATCTGATTTTGATTTTTGGTGTTTCTGTAAATGGCGTACAAATTATCCCAGCCTTCGGAATAAACGGTGCGGCTATTGCAACTGTGCTTTCTCGTATTTTGGAATGTATTTTGCTTCTAACAATCGGTTACAAGCGAAATCTTGCACCAGCAGGAAAAATAAATGAACTTTTCTCATTTGGGTCAGCTCTTTTTGCAAAATATCTAAAAATTGGTATTCCTGTAATTATCAACGAAACTTTGTGGTCATTTGGAATCACTTTGCAAAATCGTGTTTACGCCCGTGCTGGAACTGATGTAATTGCGGCTTTTAACATTGCAAACACTATTGCGCAAATATCTTGGGTTTTCCTCATGGGAATAGGAAGTGCGTCTGCCGTTCTAATTGGAAAGCGTATCGGCGAGGGCAACACAGAGTTGGCTTACAAGTATTCTCATAGGGTTTCAATTTTGGCGCCAGTTGTTGCAGTTTGTGTTGCTACACTTTTGATTCCCCTTTCAAAAACTTTGGGATTTTTCTTTGATGTGGAGGGGGCAATTTTGGTTCAAGCGGCAGGAATGCTAAAAATCTTGATTTTGTATTATCCTTTCAAAGCATTTAATATGACCATGATTGTAGGCGTTTGCCGTTCTGGTGGAGATACAGTTTTTTGCGCCATCGCAGATACCGTTTTTATGTACTGTGTATCAATTCCGTTGGCTTCTTACGTTGCATTCACATTAGGCGCTCCAGCAATGTTGATATTTGCCTGCTTAAACACTGATGATTTGTGCAAAACTGTTGTTTTACTCTGGCGTTTATTATCCAAAAAATGGCTTCATAACGTAACAGAAAATTAATACATCTTAAAAATATTTCTTAAAAACTTTAAGTATGGATTTTAAAAATCCGATAATATTTTTATGAAACAATCTGAAAAATTCTCAATAGCAGCTGGAATCCTTCTTTTATCAGTTGCTGCATTATTTATTATATCTCTTATGCTACACTTTTTAGATTATGGTGTAGCAATGCCATATTTTTTTGAAAAATGCCAAGATTTTGGAACAATGCTTTTTACAGTTTACGGAGTTGCAAGTTTCTTAATTCCGGTATTTTTGTTTGTGGCATCAATTTTCTTGTTTTTATCAACTTGGAATTTCAAACGGGGATTATATCTTGCTGTTTCACTAATTCCATTTTTCACAATTGTTGGAATCGAGAAATTCTGTAATAATTTTTTTATTGGGGACTCAACAACTTTATTAGCAATTAAATACACATCATTAATTTTAGTAAGTGCCCTTCTTGTTGTGATTGAATATTTGATTGTTGGAATTATTGCCGACTCAGTTATCTCAAAAAAAATCGCTCGAGAAAATCAGATAAAATCTGCAACTCAGCGCGCTTCTGTGGAAAATCTTGAAGAGGAAAATATTTTAGGCTCAGAACCATCTGAAGTAATTATTGACGAAAGTGCAGAAGAAGTTGTAGAACCAATTATCGAAGATGATGAAGAAGTTTTAGGAGAACCCGAAGAATACATTCCTGAAGCTGAACTTGAAGAGGTTTCAGAAGAAAAAATCGAATTTATCGAAAATCCAGATGATATTTGTCCAGTTCCAGAACAAATTGATGTTGCCCTTGAATACGGCGACTTACATTCTGAATATGTGGATATCCCAAACTTTCCAGATGAAATCCTTTTAGATGAAGATTTAGAAGATGATGCTTTTGAAAGCAAAGATTTTCCAGAAGAAAACCCTGAAGAATACGTAATTGAAGAAGATATTTCAGCAGAAGAAGATGTTGAAAATCCTATCGAAGAAGTTGCTGATATTCCATTGGAAGATAAAAAGCGCATTACTCCAGAAGAAATTGATGCATTATTGGCAATAGACGAATATCCAGATGAACCTGAAGTTATCCAGATGGATTTCAACTTAGAATCAAAGCCAGAAATGCAGATTTTGCCAGAAGATAAACACTCTGAGGACGATATTTCAACTGAAGATGAAATTGCAGAACCTGTTGTTTCTGAAAACCAAGAAGTTATCCAGAAAAAAGGTGGGCTTCTATCAACTGCAATGAAACTTCGAGAAGATCTTGCTGATGAAATTTCAGAAGATATTTCAGAAGTGTCAAACCAAGATGAAATCCAAGCAAAAGAAGATGCTTTTGACAAAGCAGTTTTTGGTGATGACGATAATCTAAAAGATCAATTTTTCTCAGAAGACGAACAAAATTTCTTGAACAATCCTTTTGGAGAAAATCCAAATAATCCTTTTGATTTTCTAGGGGAAGCAGGAAAAGATATCAAAATTGAAGAAGATGAACTTCCTGAAGAATCAGACGAAATCGGTGCTTTCGAATTTGATATGGATGATGTGGCAGAACTCGACGAAAATCAACCTGATGTTAAAGAATTAGATGAAAATCCGCTTGAAGAAAATGCCGAAGGAATCATTAAAGCTGATTTTTCAGAAGATTTTGACCAAGTAGAAGAATCTGAAGAAATTATCGAAGAAGTTCTAGAAGATGATGATATTCTTGATGACGATGAAGCAGACGAAGATTCTGATGACTTAGACGATGATGAACTTGATGAGTTAGATGAAATAGAAGAAACTGATGAAGGCGCAGAAAATCCTTATACTCCTGATTCAGTAAAAAAAAACTATAATATCCCAATCGATGGGGTTTTAGCTAGTTATGAAAATAATCCCTACTGGATAATCGACGAAGAAACTAAACAAGCTAGTGTTATTCTAAAAGAAACTTTAAGCGAATTCAAAATCGAAGCAGAAGTAACTGGTATTAGAAAGGGTCCAGTTGTTACCATGTTTGAAATTTTACCAGCGCCGGGAGTTAAGTTAAACAAAATTGTGGCACTCCAAGACAATATCGCTTTGCGCTTAGCTGCTCAAAGTGTACGTATTGTTGCTCCTATCCCTGGAAAACACGCTGTTGGTATCGAAGTTCCAAACAAAGAAAGAGCTGTAGTAAGTTTTCGCGAGCTTATCGAAAAAGATTTGCCTCAGTTTGAAAAAATGAAAATTCCAGTGGTGCTTGGAAAAGACATTTCTGGTGATGCTCAACTTTTAGACCTTGCCACAACTCCTCACTTGTTAATTGCAGGTTCTACAGGGTCTGGAAAATCAGTTTGTGTAAACTCAATGATTCTTTCAATTTTGTATAAGCGTTCTCCAAAAGACGTAAAAATGATTTTGATTGATCCAAAAATCGTTGAGCTAAAACTTTACAACGATATTCCACACTTGTTGACACCGGTTATCACTGAGCCAAAGAAAGCATTCCAAGCTTTGCAATATTGTCTTTGCGAAATGGAGCGTCGTTATGCAATGCTTGATCACATGGGTGTACGTGATATTTCAACTTATAACAAGCGCATAAAAGAACGCCATATTGCACAAGAAAAAATGCCATATATTGTAGTTGTAATTGATGAATTTGCAGACTTGATGGCAACAACGGGAAAAGAGCTTGAAACAACAGTTGCCCGCCTTGCCGCAATGAGCCGCGCAGTTGGTATTCACTTAGTATTGGCAACACAACGTCCATCAATCGATGTTATCACTGGGCTAATCAAAGCAAATATTCCAACTCGTATTGCTTTTATGGTTGCTTCAAAAACTGATAGCCGCATTATTATCGACCAAGTTGGTTCTGAAAAACTCCTTGGCAAAGGTGACATGCTTTACGCAAGCGCCATCGACCCATTCCCAGTGCGTATTCAGGGAACATTTGTTACAGAAGACGAAGTTGAAAAAGTTGTAGAATGCGTAAAATCCTACGGCGAACCAGAATACATTGATGAAGAAATCTTTGTGGAAGATGAAGACGACTCTGGTGCAGAGCCTGGCTTGTTCACAGAAGGGTCAGACCCACTTTACGACAGAGCTTTAGAAATTGTAGTTCAAGCTGGAAAAGCAAGTGCTTCATACATTCAGCGTCGTCTAAAAATCGGGTACAATCGTGCCGCAAGACTTGTGGAAGAAATGGAAGCAAGAGGAATTGTTGGACCAGCAAACGGTTCAAAACCTCGGGAAATTATCCACATTCCATAATCGAAAGTTTGATTTAACAGAAAATTAACATAGAAAAACCAATCTTTTATAGACGAAGGGCATAGATGAAGCTATCTTTAATGTATGGACAATAAACGTACATTGCAGACAATTTTCATTTATGCCCTTTTTGCATTATTTTTCGTACTTTTGATACGAATGTTTTATCCCTTTTTTACAGTGATATTGTGGACAGCTCTTCTTTACATCATCATTTATCCTTTGTATAGAAAATGCCACAGCAAACTTAATCCTGAAAAAAAATTGTACGAATTCAAAAGACGAGTATTGGCAGGTGGCTTTTCACTTGGATTAATGGTAATAATTATTGCAGTTTTCGGTTTAATTATCTTTATGCTTTCAAAACAGCTAGTATCTTTTCTTTCCGAAACTGAAAAATTTCTAGAAAGTAACCCAAATTTTTTTAAAGAATCAGAACTATTTAGAAAACTTTCTGAAATTGCAGAAAAATTTGGATTTGGGTTTGTTGATTTTGACATCACATCAATTTCAAACAAACTTCTTTCTTTGCTAAGAGAATACAGTAGCAAACTAATTTCTGTTGGAACTAATTTAGTAAGCGGGATAGGTAACTTTGTAATTTCTGTTTTCTTTGTGATTTTTGGCTTGTATTTTTGCTTTTTAGACGGAAAATATCTGGCATCCTTGTTTGGAAAAGCAATTCCAATTAACCCAAAACAGATGACATCACTAATGTCAAAATTTGCAGAAATCTCTAAAAATCTTTTATCAGGATATGTGTTGGTGGCTTTGTATCAAGGTTTTGCATCCTTTGTGTTAATGACGATTTTTGGCGTAAAAGGCGCTTTGCTTTTTTCTGTAGTTTTAATGTTTTGTACCTTTGTACCAATTTTTGGAGCCGCTTTAATTTGGTTCCCAGTGGGGTTGGTGATTTGCATTTCTGGCTCCGTGATAAAAGGAATTATTTTTATGATTTTGGCAGCAATTTGTATCAGTTTGCTAGACAACTTCATACGCCCGCTTTTCTTAAAAAACAGGATACAAGTTCATCCGCTAATCATCTTTTTTGCGATTCTTGGTGGACTTTCCCTTTTCGGCTTAAACGGACTTTTACTTGGCCCAATGATAGTAATTCTTTTTTTCACAATTTTGGATATGCTAGTTTCTAAAGAAGAAGAAACTGAAAATCCCATAACAAGCTATCAAGAGTAAAAGAAAGTAAAAGTACAAAAAAAAGGGTGGTTTATCTTGTGAAAACCACCCTTCTTTTGTGTAAATGTTCATTTCGAGAGCCGCAATGAACAGCTGTATTATTTCAACTTTCTAAACAACTTTTTAACAAGCCCGATTTTGCCAAAACAGAGCCAATAAAGCAATGCTACAAGTAAAACAGAAGGCACTCCAATCAAAAAGATATACAAAATCCCAATGCCGAAGTTACAAATAAATTGCAAAGCATTATAAGCAAAATCTTTTAAGCCTTGTATAAAATCTGGAGTTTCAAAACCCTCTTCTGTTGTATTTGCTGGCAAACTACAAGAAATATTGATTGTGGAAAAATCGATTTGATTGCTTAAACGACGAAATTGCTTTTCCATAGATTCAAGTTCACTAGTTACATCATTTAATTGGCGTTCAACTTCTAGTAAATCCGATATGTTCTTTGCATTTGCCAAATATCCTTCTAGTTTACTTTGCAAAACCCGCCGAGTTTCCAAACGAGTTTCCAAATCGTAATAATTTTCAGAAACATCTTCAGTAGAAATGGAGCGAGAAATCAACTCTCCAAAGTTTCCTGTTGAAGACATAGCTTCTTCAAACTTTGTAGAAGGAACTTTCACAGTGATATTCATATTGTTTCGATTTGTCCAAGTATTTGAAACATATCCGCCAAAATCCTCAATCCAAGCAGAAATCATCTCCTCAGTTTCAGAAAGATTTTTCACCTCAAAACTCAAAGAACCAGTTTTTATGATTTTTCGCTCTTGTCCTTCTCCTGATTCCTCAAGATTCATATTTGACATATCAAAAGAGCCTGACGCGGAGTTTATTCCATTTGCCAGCATCATAGATTTTGAAGAACGCATAGGTGCGCTTTCACTCAGTACCATATCCGAATATGTAGCTTCTTCGAAAACTCCTTTTTTTGAAAAAGTCATATTTCCCTTTTCACAACTGGCAAAAAAAATGCCGAAAATCACAACCACAGAAAGTCCTGCAATAATCAAAATAGTTTTAAATTTTTCTTTCATCATTTTCTCCTCGTAAAATCCACCAAATATTTATTTACATTGTACAAGATAAACATCAATACTCAAAAAAGATTACAAATAAAAATTAGGAGCAACCTTATACAGTTTGTTCCAGCCAAACGGGGTTCGGTAACCCTCATCCTCCTCACAAAAGCCAAAGTCTTTTGTTGCGGTGGACGGCTTCGCCGCCCCTAATGTCTGGGCTAGGCGATTTCTAAAAAAAGTTATTCCAGTGAAATTAGAATATCAGCTTTTAGTTCCTTTGAGTTTAACCGCAATGAAACTAGATTTCCTGTTTTTTGAGCAGAAAGATTTTTCACATTTGAAAGCTTATAAACAAAAGAATTTGGATTTTCAATATCTTGCATAACAGAAACCGCCACAGAATAACTGTTTAAAATTCCAGATTCATTTTTTGTAGCAGAAAAAAGCATATAAAAAGTTTCCCGACTTTGCTTATTTCCCAAAGTGTAAGTTCTGTCTCCAGTTACAAAAAATGAGCCATCTTTTTCCGGTGATGAAATAAAAACCCCACTTAAAGAGGATGTAAAATCATAATCATTTAAGCGAAATCGAAGGATTCCAGAGGAAGCAATCTTTTCTGCAGGATTTTGAACATTTTCACTATCAGAGGTAGTGGTTTGGGAGGTTGTGCTTCCTTGATTTTCAGTAAGCTGGGTTAATTTTTCCAAAATCTGAGTTAGCAAAAGATTTGTGCTATAACTTGATGTAGTAGAAGTTGTGCCAGTTAAGGATTCGTACAAAGAAGTTGTGTCCTCACCTAAAAGGCTTGAAATTGTGGACAACTGAGAAGAATCTGATAAACTAGAAATTGCTTGTGCAGTTAGAGCGTACCCAGCAGTAGTTTCTGTCACATTATTTGATGATGAGCTGCTTTGTGTGGATGCAGTTTCATTATTGCTTGATGTGCTAGATGATAAAGTGGGCATAGAAGGCATGGAAGTTCCAGAAACGCTTGGCATTGAAGGAAAATCTAGTCCAAAAATGCCAAGAGAAAAGCTGAAAAAACTACATATTAGAAAGGCTTTCTTCAATTTGTTCAAGTCTGTTTGTAAGTTGATCAATAGTTTTTTCAAGACGTTTTTTCTCCTTTTCTAACCGAGTTTTAACATCAACTTCTGCAACTTTTCTTTTCATCATAGCGCGAACAGAATCTGGGCTTTTCCCCTGCAAAATCTGATTTTGAGCTTCTTCTCGTTTTTGAGGATTTGAGATATTGGAAACGATTTTCATATTTTCGTAGCCCAAATCTGGATTTAAGTTTGCGCTTGTCATTTTTACGATAGATTTTGCAGCGGCACGAGGCAAACGCAAAATTCTGTCGATATAATCTTCGTAACGGATATTTGCTTCTAAGCAAAGTTTATGAGCTTCAGCTAGTTTTTGGCCAAATTCAAGCATAATTTGTCCGTTGCGTGATAAATAGTTTTTTCTAATATCTTCAGTAAGTTCTGCAAGAGCAGGATTTTCTTCCAACCCGATAACGTAAACACCTTGGGCTTCTGCTTTTTCCAAAAGTTCGTGAAATTTTGCCCAGAAATCGTTGGTATGGGCCCGAGATTTGCAAACATCAAGTCCACCAGTTTGTTCAAGTTTTCTTTCTGTCATCAAGTGGTGAGTGTATTCGTGAATTGCTGTGTAAACAAGTTGATTATCAGTTTTGAAATTCAAGTTGTGCAGGATGATTTCATGAGTTTCTGGTTTGTAAAGCCCATTTACTTTTGGACTTTCTTTTCCAGACATGGTAACAGTGAATTCAATATTGGTTTCTTCTAGATTTAGCAAAATATCTTTTATTTGGTCGTTGTTCATAAAATCTCCAAAGATTGCATGATAAGTGTGGTTGCAACAGTTGCTGCAGTTTCAGTTCGCAAAACTCGTTCTCCCATGGAACAAGCAGAAAATCCTTCTTTTTCAAAAAGTTCCCGTTCTCTGTCTGTCCAGCCTCGTTCGCTTCCGATTGCTGCATAAATATATGGTTTTGCATTATTTTGGTCAACGGATTTTATCGCCTTATTCAAAAAACAAAATAAACTGCCTTTTGGTTTCACATTGTCCAAAATTGTTTTGATATTGTGCTTTTCTGGATTTTCGGATTTCACAAAGTCAAGGCATTCTTTTACTGTGGCAAAAACCTTGATTTCTGGCACGTGGGTACTTTTTGCTTGCACAGTGCCTTCCAGCAAAGCATTTTCTGCTCCGCCACCTGCCACAATGTTTGAATCCATATAAGATTTTTCCCCAAGTTCTGTTCCGCATAAATAAAGTTTTTCAATTCCAAGCCCAGCCACATCTCGGAAAAGACGTTTTAGTTGGATGGGGCGCGGAAATCCCACAATCAAACAAACTGGGTGCAGAGGTTTTCCATCAGATTTTGGTTCAAAATCAAAGTAGATAAAGTTTTCGTCAATTTTTGTGATTGTAGCGACGCCAGCTTCTTTGTTGATAATCCCTGCGTCAAAAGTTTCTCCAACATTTTTGTGAAGCACTTTTATAATGTGTTTTCCACGTCCGTCTTTTACGCTTAATGGCTGATTAATTTCGTCTTCTGTAAATAAAGCAATATTCATTATTATTACTATAGCATTTTTTTTGTTTTTTGTTTATAGAAATTTTTCCCAATAGTTTGGGAGGAATCAGCTTTGGAAAGCTGGTAAACTAAAAGGGGAAGGGGACCCCCTTTTTTTCGAGTCATTGGTTCCCCTTCCCCTTAAACCCCAACCCCTCCTCGAAAACGACCAAAGGGAGAACCCTTTGGAA
>JAZQUR010000072.1:0-27895 GCA_045631425.1 Treponemataceae bacterium
TTTCATTGCCAGCCTCCCTAGTCAATTATTTCAGCATAAGCTGATAGAGTTTGGGAGACCACCGCCTGAAATTAGGCATTTCCAACTACAATTTTAAAATAAAACTAGTCTTTTGTAAAGATGTTTTTAATACCATAATTCAAGCAAAACCAACTTCGCTTATATCGTAAATATCACAACATAATAGAAAAAATGGAAAATTTTTCAGAAGAGAAACAAACTGTTGTAAACAATTTGATAACCGATTTAGAAAAGATATAAAAAGAATCTTGCAAAAAATATCAACTAGATGTATATTAAAAAAAGAAATGCCCAAGTTCAATTTGGTCATCTCCACGTTTTTGGTTAAAAACCGCCAAGTGTTTCGAGGACTGTGGCGGTTTTATTTTTACTCTTTATATTCCAAATTCTTCATCCCCAATTACTAATTCTTAATTCTTCATTCTGAATTCTGAATTTTCTCCAATCCCCAATTCATAATTCATAATTCTTAATTCCTAATCCCCCATACTGACAAATCACAAAAAAACTGATAAAATCACCTTGTTTCACAATTTATATTTTTGGAGTTCATTATGCCACACATTTATCCAAAGGGTTGCGTTTTTAACACAATTTCAGATATCAAAGACAAAAAAATCACTATTATGGGCCTTGGACTAAATGGTGGCGGAGAAGCCTGTGTTCGCTTTCTCCAAAAAGCCGGAGCAAAACTCACCGTTACAGATATGAAATCCGAAAAAGATTTAGAGCCAACTCTAATATCCTTGAAAAAGGATTTAGGAGAAAGTTTTTCTAATATCAACTTTGTTTTAGGAAAACACGAAATATCAGACTTTGAAAATGCCGACTGCGTTATCAAAAATCCTGGCGTAAAATACGATGGCAACAAATTTTTAGAAGCCGCCAAAGCCATTGAAACAGATTTATCATTATTTTTACAATTTACAAAAGCTCCAATTATTGCAGTTA
Source organism: Treponemataceae bacterium (assembly GCA_045631425.1). Lineage (GTDB taxonomy): Bacteria > Spirochaetota > Spirochaetia > Treponematales > Treponemataceae > Treponema_I. The sequence continues at coordinate 973 of JAZQUR010000072.1, forward strand.
CAGGAAGCAAGGGGAAATCCTCCACAGTTAGCGCAATCTACTACGGACTAAAAGAAGCTGGATTCGACGCCTTCCTCGGTGGAAACATCACCGTAAGCCCTCTTACATTTTTAGAACAAACCTCAGAATCCACCCCAGTTGTCCTAGAACTTTCCAGCTGGCAACTTGCCGACCTTCGCGGACGTGGCTTACTTCGCCCAAATATCACACTTATAACAAAAATCGTTCCAGACCACCAAAACTGGTACGGAAACATGGAAAGCTACGTTGCAGATAAAAAACTAATTTACGCAGACCAAACCGAAAATCAATACACAATTTGTACTTGCGACGATGATTGGGGCAAACTTTTCGCATCAGAAACTCGTGGCAAAGTTTTGGGATACAGCACAACCCCACTTCCACAAAACCACAATCTTGAAAAAGCTGTTTTTTTTGATGAAAACAAAGTTGGATATTTAATAAAATCCCCAACCGAAACTGTAAAAATCCTAGAAAACACAATAGTTCCGGGATTTCACATGAAGCAAAACATTCTTAACGCTTGTCTTGTGCTTCATCTTATGAAGGTGGAAGATTCAAAAATCACTAAAATCATGGAAAATTATCCTGGAATCCACCATCGACTTGAAAACTTTTTCCAACTAGAAAAAGATAACCATAAAATCAACTTTTACAACGATTCTGCCGCCACAGTTCCAGATGCCACAGCCGCTGCCATCAACGCATTTGAAACTGCACCTATTTTGATTGCAGGTGGCACAGACAAAAACCTAGATTTCACTCCATTTGCAGAAAACGCCCACAAAGCAAAAGCAATTTATCTTTTATCAGGAACTGGTACAGACAAACTTTTGCCTCTTCTAAAAGAAAAAGCCATTGCTATCAGAGGGATTTTTGACTCACTAGACGAACTTTTGATTGAGCTAAAAGGTGATATTGAAAAAACTACCCTAACATCAACTGAAAACATCGTTTTTTCACCGGGAGCAACTTCTTTTGGAATGTTCAAAAACGAATTTGACCGTGGAAATCAATTCAAATCAAAAGTAAAATTGATATTTAGTTAGTCATCCATTTTTTATCACAATTTATTTTCTCAAAAAACCCGTCCAAGAAAAAATTTGCTTTATACAATTTTTCAACATATAATGTTTTTATGAGCATGATAAAGCAACTTTTATGTAACGACGAAACTTTACTCTTTATTTTCAATGATAATCACGTATTAACTACCGTAAATCCTGAAAATCCATCCGATTTAAGATTGGTTTCAGAAGATTTATTTCAAAAATGCCTTGAACATCATTGCGCGAAAGATTGGTTTTTCATTCCAGAAATGAATTATGGTGCTATGTTTTTAGAAGAAGGAACTCCTCATCTAAAAGGCACAAAATGGATTACCCTAAGAAGTCTCTTTGCTCAAAATAACAAAAATATCACCTTATTGGCAGCCCATGCCCACGCTTTACTAAACTGGCGTGCCCAAACTCGTTTTTGTACAAAATGCGGCTCACCTTTAGCAGACCACAGATCTGAAAATGCTCGTTATTGTTTTAACTGCGACCGAAACGTCTATCCGTCTATATCACCTTGTATAATCGTGAAAATCACAAATGGGGACAAAATCCTTCTTGCACGACACACTCAGCGAAACACAGACGTTTATACTTGTCTAGCAGGATATATCGAACCAGGAGAAACTTTGGAACAATGCGTTGAACGAGAAGTTTTTGAAGAAACTGGTATCAAAGTGAAAAACATAAAATACATAGAAAGTCAAAGTTGGCCATTCCCAGATCAGTTGATGTTAGGATTTTCCGCAGAATATGAATCTGGCGAACCAAAGCTTCAGCCTGAAGAAATCCAAGAAATTTTCTGGTTTACAAAGGATAATTTACCTGCAATTCCAAAACCAGGTTCTCTCGCTTACAAATTGATAACAAGCTAGTCCACAAAATTAGTTTATATGCAAAAAAAAAGCTGTTGCACTTCACTTTAGAAATGCAACAGCTTTTTGGTTTTTATCGTATTTTATTTACACAGATTAAAACTCTTCAAAATCATTGTCTGAAAAATATTCATCTACCAAAACATCACTTGGTGAAATATACAAGTCTTCATCATCGTCTTGCATTCTCATAGATTCTGGAATAACAGATGCAGAAGGCTTTTGTGTAATAGTAGATTTTGGCTCTGTAAAGTTAGATGTTGTAGCACTTTGAGTTGATGTAAATGTTGTTTTTGATTCACTTTCAACTGGTTTTTCAGTGATTACAGGCTCTTTGCTTTCTACAGGTTTTGAATAAGAAACAGGTGGCAATTCCATTTTTTTTGCAGGAACTACAGTTTTTTTCTTTTCAGAAACTGCATCATCAATAGTACTTTTATCAAACTTAAAGAAATCCAAAGTTGTAACTAAAGATTCTGATTGAGCAGCCAATTCAGTCGCAACAGATGTAAATTCTTCTGATGTTGTAGCACTTCTTTGAACGATTGTATCAAGTTCTACAATAGCCTTATTGATTTGACGTGCACCCACATCTTCTTCTCTAGCAGCAGCAGCAATTTCTTGTACCAATTCTGCAGTTTTTGTAATATCTGGAATCATCTTATCAATTAAAGCACCAGTATTTTCTGCAATACTAACACTCTTTGTTGATAATTCGCTGATTTCAGCAGCTGCAACTTGACTTCTTTCTGCAAGTTTTCTAACTTCACTGGCAACAACAGCAAATCCGCGACCAGCTTCACCAGCACGAGCAGCTTCGATTGCAGCGTTCAAAGCCAAACGGTTTGTTTGACTAGAAATTTCTTCGATAATACCAATTTTTTCAGCAATTTGATGCATTGCTTCAACAGTTTCTAGAACAGCTTTTCCACCTTCGGTTGCTTCTGCTAAAACATTTTGTGCAATTCTATCTGTTTCAACAGTATTGTCTGCATTACTACGAATATTTGAAGCCATTTCTTCTACTGTGGAAGAAATCTCCTCTGTGAAAGATGCTTGTGTAGAAGCATCTACAGACAACACTTGACTACTCTTACTAATTTGCTGACTTCCAGAAGCAACAACTTGCCCAGCTTGATAAATAACAGAAATAACATCCGTAAGATTTTCTGTCATCATTTGGAGTTGGGTTCCAAGTAAACTTATTTCATCCTTTTTCCCTCTGAAAAGAATTTTTCGATCTTTTTCAGAAATTGAAGAAAGTGTTAAATCTCCGTCTGTCAAAGCTTTAAATGCCACTGAAAAAGCATTTAGAGGTTTTGTTATTACACCAACAAAAAACACACCTAATGCAACTGTTGTAGATGCAACCCAAAAAACTGCCCAAATAGAAGATCGAGTTGTTCTACCAGCTTTTGCACGAATATACTCCAATTTTGAGTCTATTTCTGTTTTATAACTGTCTTCAAATTCACCAACTGAAACAATTTCTTCTGTTGTATCAACAACTTCATTGATTGCTTCCATGGAAAAATACAATCCAGAACCAATCAACACAAGAATCAATACTGCAACAAAAACAAAACTCCCTAATAAACGAGTTTTTAATTTCATATTTCCTCCGATACTCTTTTAAATACAAAAAATCTGTTTTGTTTTATCATCTTACATAAAAAATCTTATGTCAAATTCATCATCCTTACAAGTATTTTTTTACTCTTAAACTTAAAATTTTTCTTGCGAACTAGTACTTTATAACTTACAATTTTAATCATGGCGTACATTTTACCCGTAGCCGGTGGCAAAGGCGGGGTCGGAAAAAGTATTTACTCACTCAATATTGCAATTACATTAGCTAAGCAGTGTAAAAAAGTTATTTTAGTTGATTTAGACTTAGGCGGTTCAAATTTACATACACTTTTAGGATTAAAAAATAATCAAGCTGGACTTGGAACTTATATTGCAAGACAAGAAATGGATTTTAACAATCTTCTTCAAGCAACAGGAATTCCAGGTTTACAATTTATTGCAGGTGATTGTCTCTTTCCTGGAACTGCAAACATGGATTTTTACTCAAAGAAAAAAATTCTATGCAATCTAGAAAAACTTGATGCTGACTACGTGATTTTAGATTTAGGTGCAGGTTCTAGCTATAACGTTGTGGATTTCTTCCTAACATCCTACCGAGGAATGATAGTTGTAACTCCAGAACTTACATCAGTTTTAAATGCATACTCATTTCTAAAATCAACAGTTTTTAGATTTCTTTACAGACAATTTCCAGCAAAAAGTCCAGAAAGACAAGTTTTGCAAAACAGCATTTTGAAGCGGATGGAAGGTAAAGAGTATTCTTTTGCTCAAATAATGGATTTATTGTGCAAATCTTTTCCAGAAACTGCAAACAAAGCAAAAATAGAGATGAAAAAATTGAAACCTCGTGTTATCATGAATATGGGACGAAGTAATAATGATATTGAAATGGGAAACAGACTTCATAATCTGGTGAAAAACAAGCTAAATATCGATATTGAATACATTGGCTTCATTCCATACGATGAGAGAGTTCCAATTTCTGTGGCTAAGCGTACACCTATTTCAATTTACGCACCAAACAGCCCTTATACATCAGTTTTAGATTCTATTGCTCGTAGAATTATTTCAACAAGCAATCCAGATTCTATATATCTACAAGACGTAACAGAAAATCTTGAAGATCTCGTAAAAGATTATTATAAAAATAAAACAATATAGGAATATTTATGAGTAATACAACAGATGTTTTACAAAAACTACAAACAGTTAGTACCGAAAGTGGAAAACATTTTCTAAAATTAAGTGATTCTTTTCCAGTTTTGATAGAAGAACTTGAAACCGCAGGTTCAACTGGTACTCAATTACAAGATTTTGAACAAATCATTAAAGAATTACATTCTGCCGTTGAAAAACAAAGCATTTTACTTGAAAGAAATCGTAACTTCTTAAACGACTTTAAAAATAAAAATAATAGTCTTTTCAAAGGAATTTCAGATAAAATTCACTTATTGAATACAATTCAAGATATCATCCTTGGAATCAAAGATGAAAGCGAAAATATGGAAGTTATTTCTCTAAACGCAATGGTTGTTTCAATTCGTTCTGGAAAAGAAGGTCAAGCATTCTCTTATATTACAGCTAACCTAAAGCAATCATCTAAGCGACTTATTAAGCAATCTGATGCTTTGATTCAATACGAAGACACAGTTCAAACTTTGCTAAAAGATCTTGAAAATGAAATTCAACAAGTAAACACACTAAATACTCAATCAGCAAGCCAACAAAAAGTTGAAAACTCTGAAATCATTGCAGCTGCAACAAAAATTTCAGATACACTTCACGAAATGGTTAATTCTTCCAAAACTATAAAACAACCTATTGTAAAAGCAATGGAAGGAATCCAAATTCAAGATATTATCCGCCAGTCTTTGGATGATATTTTGCTTGCTATCCAAAAAATCAAAGAACCTGATACATCTCTAACTCCAGAAAAAAAACTAGAGCAATATACAACCAACAGAAAACTTCTACAACTTTCTGTTAGATGTCTAAACGGTGTTAAAAACAATCTAGATTCAAGTATAGACGTTTTCACAACAAACAGAAACACTGTAAACAAAACTTTAACAAATCTAGAAGATGCTCGTGTAACTTTCTTAAATGGAGAAAGAGACGAAGAATCATCTCTAAAAACACTAAAAACTTGTATCGATAAAACTATTGATAACTTCAATATGTTCTCACACTTGATTCAATCATATCAACAAATCCAAACAAACGTGCTAAAAGCTGTTAAAAATATTCAAGACTCAGTATCTGAAATGTCAGCCTGTTTTACTGCGTTTAACCCAATCATTGGTAATCTTCAATATGTTGCTATTGCCCAAAGAATCGAAGTTGCAAGAAATGAAGCTATCAGCAGTATCAAAGATACAGTTGAACACATGGCAAACTTAATTGCACAAACACAAGAAAATGTTCAAACTGCTCAAAATCAATTACAAGATTTCACAGACACATGTAACTCTGAAATCAAAAAATTCTTAGATGCTTCTATTCGTGATGACCAAAACTTCTACACAGTTTCAAAAGAAAAAGATGTATTTGCAACAGAATTGAACAAAATCTACTACGAATTGGACAGAGCTGCAGCAAACTTCTCTGTTTATTCACCAGATTTCTATACACATTATTCAAGCATTTCTGATTGTATAGATAAACTTCATGGATTATCTCGACTAATCATAGATGCTCAAAATGGATTAGAAGCTCTATTGGACGGTACCCAAAGAGAATGTACAGCCCTTAAAACAAATTACCAATTAGAGGAACCTTCTATCCACAATCCTGATATTTTAGAGTTCTTAAATCACTTTACAATTACCGCTGATAAACAAGAAGTTGGTTCTATAACAGGTATACAAGTCAGCAATGGCGCTGCATCTGGCGACATAACCTTTTTTTAGTAGGATTATAGATGAACAAACACTTTGATCCACACTTTCAAAAGGATATCGTTACAATTCACCCAGGTGAGTTTTTTACCTCAAAAGATGATATTTACATTGCAACAGTCTTGGGATCTTGTATCAGTGTTGCTTTGTACGATATAAAACTTGGTTTTGGAGGCATGAATCACTTTATGTTGCCAAAATCAAACCGAGAAGAGCCTTTATCATCAGAAGATGAAGGACGATTTGGAAATTATGCCATGGAACTGTTGATAAACGACATGATTAGCAATGGTTCTTTTAAGCAAAATTTACGAGCAAAAGTTTTTGGTGGCGGAAATGTTTTAGATGCTGGAAACAACCAAATGAACATGACCGGAATCAATAATATTAATTTTGCTCTAAACTTCTTGAAAACAGAAAATATCCCAATTATCGTAAATGATACAGGGGGGATTTTTCCAAGAAAGATTTATTTTAGTCCGCTAACATCAAAAGTATACTTAAAACGTATTCAAAAGAGTGGACAGTCTGTAGAGGAAATAAAAAGACGGGAATTAGAATATAAACTCCAGCTTCAACAGAAAAAAGAAGAAGCCGGAGATATTGTTTGGTTCTAGTTTTTGATATTTTCTTCGATGTGACTTAAAACTTTATCAAGATCTAAAACAAGTACCATTTGATTGTTATTTTTTCCAATCATTTGGACGAATTGCATATTTGAGCGAGAACCTGCAGATTCTCTTTCTAATGAACTTACTTCATTAACAGAGTCTGCAATAAAGCCAAATACAAAAGGACCATCATTACTTGTAGCAACTTCGCTAACAATAATTGATGTTTCTTTTCCAACTTCTGAAATTGGTAGCCCAAAAAGCACACGAAAATCAATTACAGAAATTACAGTTCCGCGAATATTCACAACACCTTTTAGGTAGTCAGGAGTACGAGGAACTGGTGTTACTTGCTCATAAGGCAAAACTTCTTTTACTGTTGTAACTGGTACTGCATAAGCAGTTCCTGAAAGCATAAAAGAAAAAAAGATATCGGTTGTGTTATTCATGAATTATTCTCCACTTGAATGAAATGATAAAGCAAACCGGTTCAGAAATCAACTATTTTTTCATTTTACCATGGAGGTTTTATGACAACTATAGAATTACAAGGCGAATTAGGCATAAATAATGCTGCAGAAATAAAAAAAATTCTTATTTCTGCTGTTGAAAAAAGACAGCCTATAACTTTTGATGTTTCAAAATTAGAAGATATAGATGTTTCTATCGTACAGCTATTATATGGCTTATTTGCTGCAGTTTCTCCAGATTGCAAAATTACTTTTAAGGGAGTTCTTTCACCATTAGTGAAAAAACGACTTTTTAACATAGGAGTGGCTTCATCTCCAAATTTAACAGAACATGAAATAGTAAGCGAAATTGATACAAAGTTGAGGGTTTTACATGAGTGATGGCTTAGACAAAATGGCTGATATTTTCTTAGAAGAGGCAAGTGATTTACTAGAAAAACTTGAAGATCACCTTCTAAGACTAGAACAATATCCAGAAGATGCAGATACCATTGCGGCAGTTTTTAGAACAATGCATACAATCAAAGGTTCTGCTGGGATGTTTGGATTTAATGCAGTTTCTAGATTTACTCATCAAGCAGAAAATACATTTGATGAAGTAAGAAATGGTAGAGTTGCTGTTACATCAGATTTGATTACTCTCACTTTAAATGCAAGAGATCATATTAGAAATATGTTGTCTGATCCTGAAAGCAAAGAACTTGTAGAAGAAACAGAAAAACTTATATCAAAATTCCAAGTTTATTTGCTAGAAAATGCTGTTGACGGCGCAAAAGTTGCAAAACCAGCACAAAAAGTTGAAAGCACACCTATTTCAGTTCAAAAAGAAGAATCATCAATTGCACAAACAACTGTGATAAATCAAAATGATCAAGTAATTTCAATCAACACAAAAAATGCGCAAGAAACAGCACAACCACAAGCTCAAGCACAAACTCCTCAGCCAGTTGATAATGACGAACCGGAAGTTACTTACCGTATTTCATTTGAACCAGATTTAGACGTTTTCATGAATGGAACAAAACCTCACTCATTAATTGGGGAGTTAGCAGATATGGGTGAAATTTCTATTATCCCATTCTACAGTTCTATTCCAAGTCTAAAAGAAATAGATCCTGCTAAATGTTATATGGCTTGGAATATCATTTTGACAACAACAAAGTCTTTGGATGATATTCAAGATGTTTTCATGTTCTTGGATAATTCTAGCAAAATTGACATCAAGAAAGTAGCAGATTCAAATCAAGATACACAAGAGATTAAAAAGCTTGGGGAAATTTTGATTGATAAGGATATTGTTACTGCTGATGAAATTTCTGCTGCTATCGGAAATCAAAAACCACTAGGACAAATCCTTACAGAAAAGAAAGTTGTTTCTGTAGAAGATGTTCAAGCAGCTTTGGCAGAACAAAAACACATCAAAGAACAAAGAGAGAAAAAACTTCAAGAACAAAACTCTCAAACTATCAAAGTAAATTCAACAAAACTCGATAGATTGATTGACCTTGTTGGTGAGCTTGTAACATTTAACGCTCGTCTAAACCAATTATCTGGTGGACTTCACTCCGCTACTCTTTCAACACTTTCAGAACAAGGTGAGCGCTTAATTCTTGAGCTACGCGACACAACAATGGATATGAGAATGCTTCCAATCGGTTCAATTTTCTCAAGATTCCGACGCTTAGTTAGAGATTTATCTTCTGAAACAAAGAAAAACATTGAATTAATAACCGAAGGCGCTGAAACAGAGTTAGACAAAACTGTTATCGAAAAACTAAACGACCCATTAGTTCACTTGATAAGAAACTCTGTCGACCACGGGGTTGAATCTCCAGAAATCCGACTTGCAAACGGAAAACCAGAACAAGGAAAAGTTACCCTAAAAGCTCAACACGCAGGTGCTTTTGTTTTGATTACAATTGAAGACGACGGTGCTGGTCTTGATTTGGAAAAAATCCGCAAAAAAGCTATCGATCGTGGTCTAATTTCAGCAAATGAAGAACTTTCAGATAGTCAAACAGCAGATTTGATTTTTATGCCAGGATTTTCAACTGCAGACAAAGTTACTTCTATTTCTGGTCGTGGAGTTGGTATGGATGTTGTAAAACGTGATATCACCTCTCTTGGTGGTTCTGTTTCAATTTCTACAAAACGTGGTGTTGGAACAAAGTTTATTCTAAAAATCCCACTAACTCTTGCTATTATCGAAGGAATTCTTGTTCAAGTTGGCGATAACTCATACGTTCTCCCACTTTCAAATGTTCTCGAATGTTTGAAATTCAAGGTTGCTTTATCAGAAAACAAATTCTGTTCAACTGCAAAAATCAGAGACGATATGATTCCGTTTATCGACTTACGAAATTTCTTTGGAATTAAAACAGAACGTCCTGCACAACAACAAATTGTAATGGTAACAGACCAAGATGCAAAAATTGGTATTGTCATCGATAGAGTTATTGGTAATTATCAAACTGTTATCAAACCACTTGGAAAACTTTATCAAAACGTACAAGGTATTTCCGGTGCTACAATTCTTGGCGATGGCTCTGTTGCCCTAATTCTTGATATTTACAAACTTTCTGACATTGTTGGAAAAATTGATGAAAATAACTGATTATGGGAAATGAACTACTAAGTGTTCAAACTTTGTCAGATAGAGATTACCAGATTATTTCTTCTTATATAGAAACCAATGTGGGAATCAAAATGCCAGAATCAAAGCGAGTTATGATTCAATCGCGACTAATTCCTAGATTACGGCATTTAAAGTTTGATACATACAAACAATATCTAGATTATGTTTTCTCTACAAAAGATGGTAACCAAGAATTAATCTTTATGATTAATGCATTAACCACAAATAAAACCGATTTTTTTAGAGAAGCGGATCACTTTACTTTTTTAACAAGCACAGTTCTTCATACGCTTTCTTCCCAAGGGAAAAAGTCTATAAAACTTTGGTCAGCTGGTTGTTCTAGTGGGGAGGAACCTTACACTATTGCTATCGTGTTAAAAGAGTTTATGAGAAATCAACCGGGTGTTTTGACATCTTTTTCTATCAAAGGAACAGATATTTCAACAAAGGTTTTAGACAAAGCTGTAAACGCAGTATACGATACAAACACTGTTGCAAATATTCCTATTGATATAAAAAAGAGATATTTTTTAAAAAGTTCAGACCCTGCAAAATCAATTGTTAGAATTAAGCCTGAAATAAGATCATATTGTTCATTTTCTAGGCTAAATTTCATGGATCAAAATTATAATATTAACGATACATTTCAAGTCATTTTCTGTAGAAATGTGTTAATATATTTTGATAAACAGACTCAAGAAGCCATTATTAGAAAACTTTTAAGACATCTTGATGTTGATGGTTATTTATTTTTAGGACACTCTGAAACTATTTTTTCTATGGATCTTCCTTTAGAAAATGTAGCTCCTGCAGTATATAGAAAAATAGGAAGTAGATAATAATGATAAATGTCATGATTGTGGACGATTCTGCCCTAGTTCGCGAAACTCTTAAACGAATACTAGAACAAGATAAGTCTATAAAAGTTATTGCAACAGCAAGCGACCCAATTATTGCATTAAAAAAGTTAGAAACAAATTCTCCAGATGTGATTATCCTTGATATCGAAATGCCACGGATGGATGGACTTACATTCTTGAAAAAAATAAGAACCGAGTTTAATATCCCTGTAATTATTTGCTCAAGCATGGTGGATTCTGGATCATCAAATGCATTAACAGCTTTAGAATTTGGTGCATTTGATATTATCCAAAAACCAAAAATTGGAACTAAACAATTCATTGAGGAATCTCATATTTTGCTTTGTGATGCTGTAAAAGCAGCATATCTCTCAAAATCCAAATCGATTTCCTCTTCGACTCAAAACATTCATGTTCCACAAACAAAAACTATCAATACTGAGCCTAAGAAAAAGTCTTTGCTAGATTTTTGTTCAGCTGTACCACCAAAACTTACAGCAGATGTAATTTTGCAAAAAGGTGATTCTAATTCTATCATCGAAACTACAGAAAAAATCGTTGTAATTGGGGCAAGTACTGGGGGAACAGAAGCATTGCGTGTACTTTTGGAACAACTTCCAGCAGATGCACCAGGAATCGTTATTGTTCAGCACATGCCAGAAAAGTTTACAAAGTCATTTGCAGAAAGATTAGATGGTATTTGTAAAGTTCACGTGGCTGAAGCTCAAAACAACGATTCTGTTATTCGGGGAACAGTTTTAATTGCACCTGGCAATAAACATACACTTGTAAAAAGAAGCGGAGCAAGATATTATGTAGAAGTAAAGGATGGTCCACTTGTTTCACGACACCGACCATCTGTAGATGTGCTTTTCCGTTCAACAGCTCGCTACGCTGGAAAAAATGCGGTAGGTGTAATCCTAACCGGCATGGGAGACGATGGTGCTCATGGAATGCGAGAAATGAAGGAAGCTGGAGCCTACACTATTGCACAAGATGAAAAATCTTGTGTAGTATTTGGAATGCCAAACGAAGCAATAAAACTAAATGGAGTAGAAAAGATTCTCCCATTAACAGAAATTGCTAATGAAATAATAAATAAAACAAAATTAAGCCAATAAACAAGGAGGATGTTATGGCTAAGAAAATTCTTATTGTTGATGATTCTGTATCTATTAGAAAGAGTGTGTCATTTGTATTATCTAATGAAGGATTTGAAGTAATCGAAGCAGAAGACGGCCTAGATGGTCTAAAAAAATCTGAAGTAAATCAATGTTCTTTGGTAATCACAGATATCAATATGCCAAATATGAATGGTATTGAGTTAATCAAAAGTCTTCGTCAAACAGTAGCATACAAATTTACACCAATTATCGCATTAACAACAGAAAGCCAAGATGACAAAATGCAAGAAGGAAAAGCTGCTGGTGCTACAGGTTGGATTGTAAAACCTTTTACATCAGAAAAACTTGTTGCTATCGTAAAAAAAATCTTAGGCTAATAAAGATTAATAAGAGAAAAGATTATTCTACAACTTCAAGTTCTTCAAGAAGTTGTATTTTATCAAATTCATCGAAAACTTCTGCATAATCTGCATTTTGATTTTGTGGAAGTTTTTCTTTTATTAGCTCATAAATGGTTACAGGTCTACTTATCCCACGTAATTGAACTGTGTCTACAAGCCTTGTTTCAAAGTGATTTTTTACAATTTCGTAAGTTTGATCACTTATCAAAATAGATGTATCGTATTCTTTATTGATATTTTCGATACGAGCCGCAATATTTACATTTCCACCAATAATTGTGTAATCGATTCGCTTTAGTGAACCTACATTACCAACAACCATATCACCACTATTTATGCCAATGCGAGTAAATAAAGGCTTAGAAATCAGATTTTCAGCCAATAACTGATTATTGATGATAACTTCCATTTTTTTCATGCGAAGAGCAGCCTTGCAACAACGAATCGCATGATCTTCCATAGGAATTGGCGCTCCAAAAAAAGCCATTATCGCATCGCCTTCAAACTTATCAATAGTTCCACCTAAAGCAATGATAACCTCACTCATTTCGTTTAGATACATATTCAAAACGCGAACAAGTTTCACAGGATCCATAGAATCCGACATTGCAGTAAAGCCCTGCAAATCTGTGAAAATACAGGATAAAAACTGCTTTTCGCCACCCAAGCGCATAATTTCAGGATGATGAATAATTTGATCAACAACATCAGGGGAAACATATTTTGAAAAAGCTGATTGTAACTGATTTTTTTCTTTCTTGTAGCGACCAGTTTCTAAAAGCAGGATTACTTTCCCCATAATTCTGGCGATAGGCTTCATAAAAGCCAATTCAGAATTATAGTATTTTTCCTTTGAAACTTTTTCACCAACAAAAACATATCCATTGATTTCGTTATTTAGAAAAAATGGAAAAGAAAATCCACCAGACTTATGAACAACCAAATTCGTTTTGTTTTTTTCAGATTTTCTTTCTTCCAACATTTTGTACAAAATTTGGTTACAGCTTTCACATTCTTCATAATGTTGAACTGAAAATCCACTAGAAGCAAGAGTTACAAAACATATGAACTTTGGTGAGAATTTATCATTTAAGAATTTTGCTATTCTGATAAAAAGATAACGTGAATCTTTAGACAAAAGAACTTCAGTTTCTAAATTGTCCAAATCTGAGGCACAGGGTTTGAAAGATTTTTTTTCACGTAAATGTATTAACACTTCATTAAGTAAAAGCATAAGAACAAGGAAGTTGCAAAATCCAATGGAAATCCAGCTTGCTTGTTCAAGCGTTAATAAAATGAGAAGAAAAAAAATCAACACTGAAAAAATCAGTTTTTTTATCATTAGAACAAAATCCTCATAAAAGGTTTAAAGACTTGATTTACAGAAATCCTTTAGCTGAGTTATTTGTTCTTTTACTCTTTCTGGAGCAGGCCCACCAGTTGTTTTACGGATAAAGGCACAAGCTTTTGGTGGTAGAACTTCATAAATATCAGATTCAATCAAATCAGAGATTTTTCTGTATTCTTCTAATGGCATCTCTTCAAGGTTAATATCATGCTCAATACAGTAACGAACTGATTGTGCAGAAACTTCGTGTGCCACTCTGAAAGGCATTCCTTTTCTAACAAGATAATCAGCCAAGTCTGTTGCGTTAGCATGTCCACCAACACAAGATGCAGCCATTCTATCAACATTCCAACTGGCAGTTCCAATCATTTTTGTAAAAATCTTCACGCAAGAAAGAACTGTGTCATATCCATCAAAAAGATTTTCTCTATCTTCTTGTAAATCACGATTATAAGTTAATGGCAAACCTTTCATCAATGTAAGCAACGCCATTAAATCACCGTAAACCCGACCAGTTTTCCCACGAATTAACTCTGCGAAGTCAGGATTCTTTTTCTGAGGCATGATACTTGAACCTGTAGACCATTTTTCTGACAAGTTGATAAACTTAAATTCTTCTGTTGACCAAATAATGATTTCTTCGCAAAAACGAGATAAGTGCATCATCAAAATGGAAAAACATGAACACAATTCAATACAATAATCTCTGTCAGCAACGCTATCAAGTGAGTTTTGTGTTACGCCAGAAAATCCCAACTCTTCAGCCACCATTTCACGATTTAGAGGAAGTCCACTTCCAGCTAGAGCACCGCTTCCTAGAGGACTAAAGTCGATTCGCTTGTAAGCATCTGATAAACGTTCATAGTCCCGTTTTATCATCCATGCCCATGAACAAAGGTGATGTGCAAGTGTAACAGGTTGAGCACGTTGCATGTGTGTATATCCTGAAATCAATGTTTCAGTATGATTTTTTGCAATATCAGTTAGTGTGTTGATTAACACAACAATTTCTTTTTTTAGATCTACAATCGCATTTTTTAGATATAAACGTTCATCTAGAGCAATTTGGTCATTTCGACTTCTACCAGTATGAACTTTTTTTCCAACTGCACCAAGTCTATCTGTTAAAACACCTTCAACAAATGAGTGAATATCTTCAGCAGATGTGTCGATTTCTAGAGAACCATTTTGAATTTCTTCAGCAATTTTTGAAAGTTCTTCAGCAATTGATTTTGCTTCGTCTACAGGAATAATCCCTTGATTTCCAAGCATTTTAACATGAGCCTTACTCCCCTTTATATCATCCTGAGCAAGACGCATATCTGCATAAATTGATGTTTCAAATTCTACTGCTTCGGCATCTGGACCTTCTTTAAATCGTCCATGCCATAATGCTGCGTGATTTCCGCCTTCAATAGCTGCTTTTCCTGAATTATTGCTCATAAAATCCTCACAAAAAAATAATAATTAATTATAATAAATTTTTGTTTTTATGACAATGTTTAAGAATATTTGTATATAAAAGGATATTATTTGTTCTATTTGAGCTGAAGATATCCAAGTGGACACAAGGAACTATAAATACGCTGTGAAAGATTTACAGTACTAACACTAACAGCGTACATCAACACATAATAATTTGAATCTGAGTTAGGATTTCCGTTTATATCTAAACCGTCTAAAATTTCACCTGATTGAATATTAAATGAAGAACCGTCATATCTCAAAGGTATTCCCTTATCAACACCAGAAACTTCAATTTTGCTTTTGTAAACACTAGTATCAAACAAACGGATTTTTACATTTTGATTTGAAGCTGATTTTCTAATCAATGGATCTGAATATGGATTAGAGGTAATTTTTTGAAACCCTAGAGAATTTAGTTTATTTATACCATTTTCAGTATATTCAGCATTTGCAGAATTAATTGATTTTTTATGACTTTCTAAAACTGATAAATCTGTATAAATTTTATAATAAACATCTGTTCCAAGAAAATATACAGTCTGGCCTACTACACTAGGGTCTGTATTGCGGGAATCAGCAGTTGTAAATGAAAAAACTTGAAAGGTTTCATCTGGGGGATTAAAGATTTCAACAGAATTGAAAGGAGGCTCAACGAAATAATAAACGTCAAGCCCACATGAAAAAAGCAAGAGAAATAGAATACATGTAAAAGCACATATTAATTTTTTTTTCATTTCTCTTGCCTTGATTTAAATTAGTTTAACAAACCTTGTTCTTTTAGGTAAATTAATCTTGATTTTGCAAAGTTGTAAATTTCTAGATTAGAATAATTTTGAACAATCTCATTGTATGCATCTGCAGCAGCTGCATAGTTTTCATTTGTTTCTTCTAATCTACCAATATTAAAGATTGCTTTTGCTTTTAGCGCGAAATCATCTGATGCAATAGCTTTTTCTAAAGAAGCAATAGCTGCATCATAATTTCCTAATTCTTCATAACATACAGCAGCGTTGTAAAAACTTAGTGGAGCTGTGTATACTTTTACATTAGCATTAGCAGCGTTTTTCCAAGCAGCAGCAGCATTTGCGTAGTCTTTGTTTGCATACTGGATTTCTGCAGCAAGCATATAAGCTCTGATACCAACACCATTTTTAGCATTTGCATCAGCAATTTTTAGTACATCTGCTAGAATTTTTTGACTTTCTGCAATTTTGTCTTCGTCAGAAAGGTCTAAATTTTCAACAACTGCAGTATAATCTGTTGTCAATTCATATAGATTTGCAAACTTTTTCTCTGTATTTTTTGTTGCTGCAGAAAATGCGATAGCACCAACAATACTTGCAACAAAAATCACAGCCAAAATAGAAATCAAAACAACTCTATTTTTTAGAATCCATTTTCCAAGTTTATCTGAAAATGATAATTTTTCTTCTTTTTCCATAATTAGTCTCCTTTTATCTTATCTAATTCCAAGTTCATTAATAAGTCTGGATACATAAGTTCTCTGTATTCCAAGAATCTTTCCTGCCTCAGTTTGATTCCAAGAAGTTTGTTCCAAAATCTTTGTAACATAAGCCTTCTTAAACCGATTAATAGCAGTCTTTAATGTTTTATCTTCATCGTCAGACATTAAAGTTTCACAAGTATCATCTACAGTTTTTTTTGTGTTTAATCGCAAGTCTGCTATTTTTATCGTTGGTGGAGTTCCTAAAACACAAGCTCGTTCTATGGTATTTTCCAACTCACGAACATTTCCCGGCCAATAATAAGAATATAATGCTTCCAAAGATAAATCACAAAAATTTGTAAAATGCTTCTTTGTTTCAACACTAAATTTTCGCAAGAAAAACATTGCTAAAGGTTCTATATCTTCTTTACGTTGTCGTAGTGGTGGAACATAAATCGGAAGAACATTTAATCTATAGTATAAATCACTTCGGAAAGTTCCTTCTTGAACCATCGCTTCGATATCACGATTTGTAGCAGCTACAATACGAACATCAACTGTAATAGTTTCACTAGAACCAACTCTTTCAAAATTTTTTGACTGAATTACTCTAAGTAATTTTACTTGTAAATCTAATGGCAACTCACCTATTTCATCAAGAAAAATCGTTCCGCCATCAGCTAATTCAAAACGACCTTTGCGATTTGAAACGGCATCTGTAAAAGCACCTTTTACATGACCAAATAGTTCACTTTCAAGTAATAAAGGAGATAAAGCCGCACAGTTTACTCGCACAAAAGGTTTTCGGGCCCGTGGACTTTTTAAGTGAAGTTGTTCAGCAAATAATTCTTTACCAACACCACTTTCTCCAAGAATTAATACAGAAGAATTAGTTCTTGCAACTTGATCTACAACATCAAGCAAATCCTTGATTACAGGACTTTCAGATACAAAAGAATGGAATTCAGAACCAGAAGTTATGGCATTTTGCAAAACATTGATTTCGTTTCGGGCGACACTATAAGTTTCTGCATTTTGATAAGCAATACTTGCTTGATTTCCAAGAATTTCAATTATATCTAAATCTTCTTCTGTAAAATCTAGACAATCAGCCTTGTTAAGCAATTCAATAACACCAATACAATCATTTTTAACTTGCATTGGAACAGCAATCATGTTTTTTGTAACATAACCTGTTTTTTCCTGCACTCCAGAATAAAACCGAGGATCATTTGGCACATCGTTGATTATCAAACTTTGCTTGTGTTCAAAAACCCAACCAGCAATACTTCCTTTTGATACGGGAATTGATTTTGCTTCAGGACCTTTTGGACCAAGAGCAACTTCAAAATGTAAAGAGTTATCGGCTTTATTTACTAAAAGGAGAGAGGAGGATTCACACTTAACAAGACGCATTGCTGACTCAAGAATATAAATCAGCAATGCATTTTTGTCAGAATAACTTGTATTGATTAATGTGTTAATTTCGATGAGTGAATTTAATTTTTCTACATCGATTGAAGTAAGAGTCATCCCTATTCACTCACCAATATTAAATTAAGCATTTTTGTTAATTACTGAACCAAGTGTATATGCACTGTCGCCAGCGTCATCATTTGAAGACATGTATTGAGAAATTTCTTCTCTTTGCATCTTCTTTTTGAATTCTTTAATAGACAATTTGATTTGTTGTCTACCAGGTTTTACATCTACAACGTATACGTTGATTTTGTCGCCAACATTGTATTTAGCGATTGCATCTTCATATGATTCATCGCGGTTATCGCTTACGTTTGCTTTGTTTACAAGACCTTCGATATCGCCAGGAACTTTTACGAAAATTCCGTTTTCGTTGATAGCTGTGATTTCAGCTTCTAGTGTAGAACCAGATTTATAGTTAGCTGCGAAAGCTGCCCAAGGATCATCTGAAAGTTGTTTTACACCAAGACGGATACGATGTTGATCAACATTACATTCTGTGATGATTACATCGATTTCTTTTCCAACTTCTAGTTCAGAACCTAGGTTCTTAACTTTTTTTGTCCAAGAATAATCGTCTGCATGTAGGAATCCGTCGATACCATCTTCTAGTTCGATGAAAGCACCAGCGTTTGTGATTTTTACAACTTTACGTGTAAGTTTTGTTCCTTCAGCGTATTTTTCTGCAATTGTTTCCCATGGATTAGCTGTAACTTGTTTTAGACCAAGTGATACACGACCATTTTGAATGTCATAGCCTAAAACCATACATTCAACTTCTTTACCAACTTCTACCATGTCTGATGGTTTGTTGATTTTCTTTGTCCATGAGAACTCACTGATGTGAGCCAAACCTTCGATACCTTCTTCTAGTTCGATGAAAGCACCAAATTCAGTTAACTTAGTTACAGTTCCTTTTACGATATCATCAACATGATATTTGTCTTCGAAATGCAACCATGGGTCTTCTGAAAAATGTTTTAGAGATAGGTTAATTCTCTTATCTTCTGGATCAAGACGGATAACTTTTAGTTCATATTCTTGACCTTTTTTAACGAATTCTTTTGGACGAGTTACGTGTCCCCAGCTCATATCATTGATATGTAGAAGACCGTCAAATCCACCTAAATCAATAAAAGCACCGAAGCTTGTAAAGCTTTTTACAGTACCTTTTACTGTATCACCAATAGAAATTTTGTTAAAGAATTCATCACGATTTTTTGTGATTGATTCTTCTAGATATTTTCTGCGGTTAACAACAATATTTGCTTTGCTGTCTGTGTAAAGACGTTCAATATAGAACTTGCTTTTTAGACCAATAAGTTTTTCTGATTTTTCAACTTTTTGGCTATCAGATTGGCTAACTGGTAAGAAAGCCTTTATATCGCTACCAAGGTCAACTTCGAAGCCACCTTTGATAACTCTGCAGATTTTACCATCAACAGGTGTTTTATCCTGTGCAGCTTGACGCAAAGTTTTCCAAAGTTGCTTTAAATCAGCCTTTTGCTTTGAAACAATAACTTCACCATGTCTGTTCTCTTTTGTGATAAGAACAACGCTAACAACATCTCCTACTTTTGGTAATTCTTTGAATTCTGCTGTAGGAATTTTTCCCTCTGATTTGTAACCAACATCAACAAAAACTTGTTCTGGTGTAACTTGAATTACAGTTCCGTCTACTAACTGTCCTTCTTCGAGAGATTCTAAACTTTTTAGATACTCCTCTTGTAATTGTGTCTGAATGTTCCCTTTGGAGTCTTGAGTTTCATTCATTTCCACTTCCATCTGATCCATAATAAACCCTTATATGTGAATTTTGCTTAATATTATCTCACAAACATTGTCAATGGTCAAGTCTGACGTATCAATATATGTGGCATCTTCAGCAATTTTAAGTGAGCCTTCTTTCTTATTTTTATCTAACTCATCTCTTTTCATTATAGCTTGTTTGATTTCTTCTAAGGATAATTCGCTTACACCTTGATCAAAGCGGCGTTGAGCTTGAACATCAATAGAAGCATCAAGATAAAACTTATATTCCGCATTTGGAAAAACCACAGTTGTAATATCACGTCCTTCACAAACAACGCTTTGAGTTTCGGTAATCTTTCTAAGTTTTTTGTTTACAATATGTCGCAACTCCACGATGGCAGAAACTGGAGAAGCATTTTCTGAAACAATATCTTGATGAAGTAAGTGATCTACATCTTCACCATTCAAAATAAGATGATCATTTACATAATCAAGATCTAGTTTTTCAGCAAAATCCAAAACCTTTTGTTCATCAGTTATGTCAATGTTTTCACGAAGTAATGCAAGAGTAATTCCTCTATAAAAGGAGCCAGAATTCAAAAAAGTGATATTTAACTTTTGTGAAATCAACTTTGCAATAGTGCTTTTCCCTGTTCCAGCAGGACCATCAATAGCTACAATCATTTTTCCTATCTTCCTATAAGATAATATTATTTTAGTATTGTTTTTCTAAAATAGAAACAATTTCTTTTTGAGATAATTCTCTAAATTCACCAGGCTGCAAGTTTTCGTTTAGAATTGGTCCGATTCTTACACGAGTAAGAGATTTTATTCCAATTTGAAAATGTTCAAAAACTCGACGGATTTCACGATTCTTTCCTTCAATCAAAACTACTCGAAGTTTTCGCTTTGTTAGAAGTTCTGCTTGCTTACATTTGTAAAAAACGCCTTCGATACGAATACCTTTTAGAAATTTCGCAGGAAGTTCATCTGGGATCATTACGCTAGTTTCTACTATATATTCTTTTTCGATTTCTGTAGAAGGATGTGATACTTTTGCTGCAAAATCACCATCATTTGTGAAAATAATAAGACCTGCTGAAAACATATCCAAGCGACCAACATTGTACAATCGTTCTGAAAAATGTGGCTTTAACAAATCCGCTGCAATATCACGACCTTTTTCGTCTTTCAAAGAACAAACATATCCTGCAGGTTTATGCAAAAGCACGTAACGCTTTTTTTCTTCTTGTGTTACAAGTTTTCCATCAACTGTAATTTTATCATCTGGAGAAACCTTTGTTCCAAGTTCTCGAACTATTTCACCATTTACTGCAACACGACCTGATGTAATAATTTCTTCTGATGCACGGCGAGATGCCACTCCAGCATGTGCCAAATATACTTGTAATCGGATTTTATCTTGCAAGCTCAAATCTTTCACTCTCTGTTTCATCAAGTTTTGGTAAGTCTGCAATACTGTTTAATCTAAAGAATTTCAAGAATTCTTTTGTTGTACCGTATTGAACAGGTTTTCCAGGAATATCTTTTTTTCCAGTTTCTTTTATCAGATTTCTTTCCATAAGCAAACGAACCATGTTATCTGCAGAAACCCCACGGATAGCTTCGATTTCTGCACGAGTTATTGGCTGAGAATATGCGATTATAGAAAGAGTTTCCATTGCGGATTTTGAAAGTTTACCTTCATTTTTTTTACCATATTTTTCTTTCAAAAAGTTCCATAAATCTTTTTTTGGGGTCAAAATCCATCCACCAGAAATTTGAGAAAGCTCAAATCCACAAGCAGGTGATGAATATCTTTCTTTTAGATTTTCCAATGCGATATCCACCACATCTTTTGAAAGCTGACCAATAATAGAAATTGCTTCCTCACTTAATGGTTCGCTTTCTAAAAAAAGTATAGCTTCAACTAAGGCTGTTTCTTTTTCCAATTTATACTCCATTTTGATTATATTCCTTAGGCGGCTTCGTAAGGGCGTATTTTTATATCCCCAAACATTCTATTTTGATAAATACAAGCCATTTTGAATTTCACCGCCTCTAAAATTGCCATAAAAGCACATACAATGTCCATAAGATTTTCTTTTCGCACTATCAAATCTGTAAAAAAACATTCGCCTTTATTTTCTAGCAACTCATTCATCAAAGTGATTTTTTCACTTACAGAGATTTCTTCATACATTGTAAGAATTTGCTCTTGAGAATAAGACTGTACAATTTTTGAAAATGTTTTCATTAACTGCCAAGTATCAACTTTATCCCACAATTCTTCTTCTTCGAAAGGCAATAGACGTTGCACTTTCTTTCGTTCAAAAGACCATTCGCTTTGATCTTCACGCTCTTCCATAAGAGCAGAAAGTTTCTTGAATTTTTGATATTCGATGAGTTTTTCAACTAAATCTTGACGAGGATCTTCCAATTCTCCATCGTCCAAAATTGTTTCCATTGGTAAAAGCATTTTTGATTTGATATAAAGCAAATCCGCTGCCATTGAATAAAAATCAGTTAGATTTCCAAGATCAGTTGTAACTGCGTAATCCAAATATTCTAGAAATTGCTCTGTAATTTCTCCAATAGGAATATCGTATATGTTAATTTCTTTTTTCTTAATTAGAAATAGCAATAAATCAAGAGGTCCTTCAAAAGTTCCTGCTAAATAATTTGTTTTTTCATTAGTTGTTTCGTTCATATAACTGTACTCCCTGATCTGGCAAGTGCTTCAGATAATCTTCAAAAACACTTCTACAAGGAATATCGGCATTTTCTTTTAAAACATCAAGTAAAGGAATGAGAATAAACTGTCTTTCTTGCAATCTTGGGTGTGGAATTTCCAAATTTGGAGTAGAGATTGTTTCATTTCCAAATAATTCTATGTCAATATCAAGAGTGCGAGGTCCATTTCTAAACTCATTGGCACGATTTCGCCCAAATAATGCTTCGATGGCTTGAGTTTTGAACAAAAGCTCCTCTGGAATACCAGAAAAATACCCAAAAACTGCAGCATTGTAAAAATCCTCTTGATCAGTAACATACATTGCTTTTGTTTTATAAATTGATGACAAAGTACAATCTTTTAGTACATTTTGTAGCACAGAAAAAGCTTTTTTTAAGATTTCTGTAGGATGTAAAAAAACACCCTCTTCAGTCGAAGAAGGTAGTTTTTTGTTAGATCCAAGACCTAAAACAACTGGAATCATTTATTTCTCCAAAAAAAACTGTCTAACTTTTCATAAAATAGATTTCCAGTTAGACAGTTTTGATTGCAGCCAAAATCCTTTTAGAAAATCTCGGCCACATATTCTTATAAAAGATAATTACCAAATCCTAGAATAATTCTGATGGAATTGGTTTTTCAGGTGGTGGTGTAACCACTGAAGATTTTTCTGCTAAGGGAGTTGCAGCTGCTTTTTCTGCAACTTTTTTTGCATCTTTTCCCTTTGGAGAATTTTCTTTTACTTCGATTTTTTGGCCAGGGAACATTTTTTCCCGAAGTTTAATCTCTAAGTCTTTTGTATATTCAGTGTTTGTTTCCAAGAATGCGATTGCATTTTCGCGACCTTGACCAATTTTTTCAGTTTCAGTTGTAAACCAAGCACCGCGTTTATCGATAAAGCCATATTTAACAGCTGCATCCAAAATACTTGCAACATAAGAAATACCTTTACCAAACATAATATCAAGCTCAACTTTCTTGAATGGTGGAGCAACCTTGTTCTTTACGATTTTTACACGAACACGGTTACCAACTGCATCATCACTACCTTTTCCATCGATTGATTCGATACGACGAATTTCAAGACGAACTGATGAATAGAATTTTAGTGCGTTACCACCAGTTGTGGTTTCAGGATTTCCAAACATAACACCGATTTTCATACGGATTTGGTTAATAAAAATCAATGTACATTTTGATTTGTTTAGAATTGCTGTTAATTTGCGGAGAGCTTGGCTCATAAGACGAGCTTGAAGTCCCATGTGAGAATCACCCATATCGCCTTCGATTTCAGCTTGTGGAGTCAAAGCGGCAACAGAGTCAATTACGATAATATCAACAGCACCAGAACGAACAAGACTTTCTGCAATTTCTAGACCTTGTTCCCCATTATCTGGTTGAGAAACCCATAATTCATCAATATTTACACCAAGATTTTTAGCGTAAACTGGATCTAAAGCGTGCTCAGCATCGATAAAAGCAGCAATTCCGCCACGTTTTTGACACTCAGCAACAGCATGTAAAGCTAAAGTTGTTTTACCAGAACTTTCTGGACCGTACATTTCTATAATACGACCTTTTGGATAACCACCAATTCCTAATGCTTCGTCCAAAATAATTGATCCAGAAGGAATCACATCTATACTTGCGGCATCTGTGTGTGTGCCAAGTTTCATGATAGAACCTTTACCAAACTGTTTTTCAATTTGAAGACGAGCAGCTTCCAAAGCTTGAAGTTTTTCATTCATTTCTGCTTGTTTTTCTAAATCTGTAGACATATTACCCTTCCTTTTTTTGAAAATAAATTTCCAAAAAATCTTTATACATAATTATTTACACAAAACATTCTATTTTTTTAAGTTTTATACAAATATTCTAGTATTTTTTTTGATTTTGTTTACAAGTTTTTCAAAAAAATCTTAAAAATTTTCCTGCAATGGCTGATAAATTGATTTCACTTCCAATGCCAACTTTCCATTTCGAAGAACAACTTTGCCCAAAACTTTTATAGCTTGAGTTGCATCAATTTGAATTGGTTGCTTAATTTCAATAGGAACAATCCCTTCCAACTTTTTCATATCTTCATATCCTACAAGTAAATCACAAAAATAAATATTTTCAGTAATGCTTACATTTGAAATTCTACCAGAAAGGATAATCCAACAATTTTGATATAAATATGGATCTAATTTTATATCATCATAAGAAAAAGTATTTGAAAAATTTTCAAAACTTGGTTCTTCTAAATATTCCAACAATAAATTTGCTTTGTATTTTATTGCGGTAGAAGCATTTGAATTTAATAATTTATTAATTTTAATTTGCACATCATTATCTTTTCCTTGTTGAAAAAGAGTTTGTGCTTCTGAGTAGATTTTTGCAACTTCAGAAGATGATAAAATATATCTATAATTTGATGTAGACAAATCTGTTTCAAGTGGATGAGATTTTTCATCAACGGATAAAACAAGATAGGACAAATCTGCACGAGTTCCATTTAATCCCAAAATTGATTTATAGTTTACAGCAAAGAAAATTCCAAAAGCCAAAATCAAGCAAGCAAAAACCGAGATAAATGGAACAGCAGGATGAAGCCCCGTACTTGGGAAAAACTTTTTCACCTGCTTCATTGGAATTACATCATTATTATCTTTTCCAGAACGCCCTCTGATAAACTTTAGAGCAGCTTTTGCAACTTTGTTTTCTGGTGCATATTCCAAAGCATCAAGATAATATTCCACTGCACGAGGAATTTCTCCCCAACGCAAAAACAATGCTCCTTGCGCAATCATTAAATCTGAACTATTTGGCCGAATTCGACGAGCCTTCTTCAAATACAACTCTGCCCCGCCAAAATCATTTTGATACATACATGACACGCCTAAAAGATAGTAATATCTAAAATTATCACCAAATTCTAACGCCATTGGTTCTAAAAGAGAAATAACTTTACTAAATTTCTTTGCTCGAAACGCTTTTTCAGCGAGAGATAAATCATTAGTTGTTTGCATCTGTTTCTGTCTTTAATCTCTGAATTTTTTGCATGATTGCATCTAATTCAGCGTTTAATTTTTTGATTTCATCACGATTTGAGCCATCTGCATTGATTTCTAAATTGTGAATTCTGTTCAATAAATCAGCAATATATTCTGGATCAAGTTGTTCGCTTTTGTGAACGCCAACTGTATAATTTACACCGTATGAATCTGTGTATGTAACAGAATCTTCTTCTTGTGCTACTTCAACAGTTAAAACATCTGCTGGGAAACTTTTTTCTAAAGGAAAAGCTTTTTTATCAGTTGATGTTGAAATATAGAACACAATCGAACTTTTGTTTAGAGAAGAAAGTTCAAAACTGCGCCATAAAAAAGCCACAGCAGAATTGTTCATAGAACTGATAGAATCAAAACTTCTGCCTGAAACAATTTGTGGTTGCCATGATTTTTGAAGTAAAACATCACGATTTCCAAGAATTACGCTTTCTGGCTCTGAAATATTTGTTCCGGAAAGCAAAAATCCAACAGTGTCATATCCATTTGATGATGCTATGTATTTTTGTTTTTTTAGCAATTCTACATATTGTTCGGATGTAATAGGATTTTGAATTGCGGTGTAAAAGTGATTTTTAGAAGCTTCTCCCAACAAAGTGTCAAAAACAGCTTTCAAAGCAAATTCTGATTCATAATCAGATAAATTTGTTACAGAAACTTCAACTTTGATACAGTCATCTTGCTTTGCATTTGCTGATGTAAAAGGTGTAAACAAAACATCCACCAAAGCTTTATTTTTTATTTGATAAGAAATTAGCACTCCATTTTCAACAATTTCTGTAGCTACTTCTATATCATAAGTGCGTTCCAATTTTCTATAAACATCATCGATTTGAAGATAAAAACCTGAAGACACAGAGTAATTTGAGTTATCAATTAATGAAATAAATTTTCCTGATTTCTTTGATTTTGCATACAAAGATACAGAACCTGAATATTCATGAGAAATTATTTTTAAGTTTCCAGATTCAAAAACAATATCATCAGCAAATAAAAAAGTAACACAAAATACTAAGGCTAAAACGAAAAAACTCTTTTTCATACTCACTCCCACAAAAAATCAAATCTTACTTTTTTAATAACTCTTCTAATTCTTTTGCTTTTTCT
>JAZQUR010000073.1:0-24140 GCA_045631425.1 Treponemataceae bacterium
TTGTGAGTTAAACAACACAGAACAAGAAAACACAGTTCGCATGTTGAAAAATGCATGTGTTAGTGCTGGGGCAGGTTCTGGAAAAACAAAGGTTTTGGCCACTCGCTATGTGTATTTAGTTGCAAAATATGGATATATGCCTTCTGAAATCTTAACTTTGACTTTTACAAACAAAGCTGCCAATGAAATGTATTCTCGTATTTATAAAAGTCTTGTGGAATATTCAGAGAGAATCACGGAACCTAAAGAACTTGCAAATATAAAAAAGGCTATAAATGAGTTTCAAGAGTCAAAAATTCAAACACTGGACTCATATTGTAAGGCTTTGGTAAGCACAAATATTCACAAATTTGGAATTAGTCCAGATTTTTCTTTGGACGGAAAAGAACTTGAAAATGCTGTAAAACAAAAGGCTGTAGAGTTTTTGCTAAAAAATCGAAAAAATCCTTATTTGCAATTTTTTATGAAAACTAAAAATCCTGAGAGTTTTGCAAAAGAATTTTTTGTGGATATTGTGTTGTATAATTCAACCATTTGTAAGCCTTTGGATTTTGAAGGTGATATTGAAAAACAGCTTTCTATTATAAAAGAGGAATGGAAAAAATACGCAAAAGAAGCAAATCAATTATTGGTTGATGTAAAAGCTGCTTTTGAAGAATTTGGAAATAATGGAACAGCTTCTGTGAAAGCAAAACTTCAAGAGCTTTGGGATAAAATTGATACTGTTGAATGTGAAGAAAATCCAGATTTAATAGTAGACGAAAATACGTTAAGAGTTTGGTATAAATGGTTTTATGATTTCAAATGTCTTGATAAACGCTATGTTAAGGAACTTAAGCCATTTGTTGAAGATGCAAGAAATCTTCATGACAAAATGATGCCATGTTTTAACTATATTTTTTATCAAGAGCAGTTGCGTGGAATTGCAAAGTTGTTATCACAATTCCAAACTGAAGTTGAAAACATAAAACGGGGAATGGGACTTTTGTCTTTCAATGATGTTGCAACTTTGGGAATCGAATCTTTGCTAAAATATCCTGAAATACGAAACATGGAGAAAAAAGCATACAAAGCAATTATGATTGATGAGTTTCAGGATGATAATCAACTTCAAAAAGAGCTTTTGTTTTTGCTTTCTGAAAGGGAAGACCTTTATAGCCAAACTGTTCCAACTGCCCCTGAATTAAATCCTGAAAAACTGTTCTTCGTTGGCGATGAAAAGCAGTCAATCTATAAATTCCGTGGAGCAGATGTAGAAGTTTTTAGAAAACTTTCTACTGAGTTGGAAGGAAAAGCCACTTTGTCTACAAACTATCGTTCGGAACCAGCTTTGGTGGCAGGATTTAATGCTCTTTTTGGGGGCGTGGATTATCCGATTGCGTCGGAAGCTGATATAGAAGGCTTCAAAAATGCAGATAAGTCTGAGTTAGATTGTTCCAGTGGTGTTTTCAAGGAAAACTTGCCTGGTTTGGAGGATTTTGAAGCCTGTTACACTTTGACAAAAGCTGCTCCAAAAAAACTAGAAAATCCAGATTATTCTCCTCGAATGCATTTCGTTTTGATGGAAACATCTTCTAATGACTCTGTCGATAAAGAACTGTTCTATACACAAAAAGAGTCAGAAGCATATTTTGTTGCAAAAAAGATAAGAGAGTTGCTTGATTCAAAGGTTTATAAAGAAAGTGAAATCGCTCTTCTTTTTAGAAGCGCTACTCATCAGCATGTGTATGAACGATTTTTGAAGTATTTTGGGATTCCATATTCGTGTGGAAAGCAAAAAAGCTTTTTCTACGATGCACCTATCAACGATATGATTGCACTTTTACGAGTTGCTTTGTATCAAGATGATTTGCTTTCTATTATGGCATTTTTGGCTTCTCCTTATGTTCGGCTTTCTACCGATGCTGTAAATCAAATTGTGAGTGTTTTATCAAATCAAAAGCAAAGTCAAAGATATTTCAAAAATCCTTTTGATGATGAGGAATTTGAAAATATCAAGGCAGGGCTTCCAATTTCTCAGCAAGAAAAGTTTGAGAATGCAAAGAATCTTGTTAAAGAATTGCGAACTTTTATCAAAAATCATAGTATTGCGGAAATCATTACAAAGATTTTTGTTGATTTTGGCTATCGCTTTGAAACAATGTGGAATAATTCTGTTGGGATTTACTCAGAACTTTATGATTTTCTTTTCGCTTTTGCAAAAGAATCTGATGCCTGTGAAGAAAGTCTTGGTGATTTTTTGATGAACCTTGATAATATGAAAAATAATCCACGGGAAATGGATGATATTAGTATTCCTCTTGAACGGGGAAATGCTGTTCAAATAATGACAATTCACGCAAGTAAGGGCTTGGAGTTTCCTTGTGTTTTTGTTGTTGGAATTGGCGATGATCCAATGTCAGTACGAAGTGATGGTGTTGCTTGTTATAATGAAAAAAACGGCGTTGCATTAAATCTCCCTTTGCATCCAATGTTAGATAAGGAAACTTCAAAAAATATTTTCTTTGATAAAATCAAAGAGGATGAGCAAAACAAGGAAAATGCAGAAGCGCGTCGTGTTTTGTATGTTGCAATCACTCGTGCAGAAAAAGAACTTTATCTAACTGGAAAAGTTTGCAAAAGTGATTCTAAGGCAAAGGCATTCAATTTTTATCGGCTTTTATCCCCAAGTATCGAAAAATATGTGACTTTTGATGATGAGATTTCTGTTGATAAAAACTCTCCATTTACTTATGAAGAAATGTCTTTGGTGGAAAAGGCATCATCACAGGAAGCTTCTCAAAATATTAATAGCAGTGAAAATCGTGAGATTTTAGTAAGCAAAAATGCAAGTGCTTACGAAAATGCTGAAATTGAGATTTTGCCGATTATTCCTACAAATAAATTTAATCCAAGTGATGAAAAAGTTTCAGAAATTTTGTTTGGGGAAAATCCAGACGCTATAAATCCTGATAAGTTTGCCAAGATTCAGCCTTTGTATAAAACTTTGGAGACTGATAAAATCATTGAAAGTGAAGTTTCTAAAAAAGGCAAAACTCAAGGTTTTAATAATCCGAACTTTGGAACAATCGCCCATGGATATATTGAGCATTATTTTAAGGAACGGGACAATGCTGAAAAATCAGAGCCTCAAATTCCTGCGGTAATCGTTGAAAAGTTGTCGCCAACAGTTTTTGAAACAGTAAAAAATGATGCAAAACTTTTAGCCCAAGGATTTATGAAGTCGGAGCTTGGTCAAAAAGCTTATAATTCAACTTGGTACAAAAACGAGTACGATTTCAAGTTTGCAATGAAAATCAATGAAAAAACTTCTATCATTGATGGACAAATCGACTTGGTATTCAAGGATGAAAAAACTGGAAAATTTGTTGTGGTGGATTTCAAAAGTGATTCAGCTATAAATCCAAATGACCACATTTCTCAGTTGGCTTTGTACAAAAAAGCAACTGCTGCTTTGTGTAATGTGGATGAATCAAAAGTAGAAACTTATCTTTTCTATTTGCGATTTGGTATTACAGTAAATTTAGGTGAATATTTACTGTAAATTTATGCATTAATATGCAAAAAACTTGCATAAAAACTGTATATTTGGTATATTTTTTGTATGGTAATATCTTCAATTGATTTAAAGAACGGAAAAGTCGTTCAACTTAAAAACGGAAAAGATTTAGTTTTAGAAAGAGATGATGCAAATGCTCTTATTGAAAATTTTGATTTTTATGGAGAGGTTGCAATTATTGATTTGGATGCTGCCCTTGGTAATATTATTCAAGAGGGAAAACATCGTGGCACAACTGCAAATACAGAATTACTAAAATCACTTTTGAGAAAGGGAAATGTTCGTGTTGGCGGTGGCATCAAAGATGTTAAAAAAGCAAAAGAATTGATTTCTCTTGGTGCTGAAAAAGTTATCATCGGTTCAGCTGCTTGGGCTTCTGCAGAAGACAGAGCAAACGGCAAAATCTTGAACACTGAATTTTTAGATGAACTTGTAAAAACTATTGGAAAGCAAAGAATCATTATTTCAGTTGATGCTATTCATGGGGATATTGCTGTAAAAGGTTGGACAGAAACTGCTGGAATCCCACTTTTGGAAGGCGCAAAAGAAGCTGAAAAGTATGCTTCTGAGTTGTTGTTTACCTGTGTGGAAAAAGAAGGCTGTATGTCTGGCACAGATTTGGAACAAGCAAAAAAACTTAGAGAAGCTGTAAAATGTCGTATCGTTGTGGCTGGTGGGGTTTCAACTTTGGAAGAAGTTGTTACTCTTGAAAAAATGGGCTGTGACGTGCAACTTGGAATGGCTTTGTATACAGAAAAAGTTTTCCTAGATCAATGTTTTGTAGAATGCTTGAATTGGGAAAAAGCACAAGAAACAAGTGGCGGTTTAATTCCTGTTATCGCACAAAGTACTTCTGGTGAAGTTTTGATGATGGGCTACGCAAACAAAGAAGCTTTTGAAAAAACTTTTGCCACAAAGAAATTGACTTTCTGGAGTCGTACAAGAAATGTGCTTTGGACAAAAGGGGAACATTCTGGAAATTTCTTGGAAGTAAAAAAACTTCGTGTTGATTGCGATAGAGATACAATTTTGGCAACTGTTGTGCCACATGGTCCAGTTTGTCATACAGGAAGTTGGACTTGTTTTAACGCAGAAGCAGATGCAAGTTCTACAATGGAAAGATTATATGAAACTTTAGCTGGACGCCTTGCAAATCCAACTCCAGGTTCATATACAGCATCTTTAGATGATAAGCGTGTTCGGGAAAAAATCGAAGAAGAAGCAGAAGAAGTAACCGAAGCAGAAGGCAAAGAAGAAGTTATCTGGGAATGTGCTGACTTGCTTTATTTCTTGAACGTGCTTATGTGTAAAGAAAATGTTACATGGAAAGACGTGATGGATGAACTTGATCGTCGCCACAAAAAATAGGTTTTAATATGATACAAATTCTAAAATCAAAGGATGTGCCAGAGGATTTTTTCAAACCTCGAACATTAGGTTCATCTGTACGAGATATAGTTCAAGGGATTTTGGATAATGTAAAGGCTAATGGCGAAAAAGCAATTTTTGAATTAAGTTGCAAGTTTGATAAAGCCTGTCCAAAAACTTTGGAAATTGCAAAAGAAGATTTAGAAAATGCAGCAAATGAGTTAAAAGCAAATAATCCAGAGATTTATGACGCACTTTGTTACTCTCGGGATTTGGCTTTGGCTTTTTCTGCTGAGCAACGAAAATGTTTTACAAACTTTGAAGTGGAGCTTAGACCGGGACTTTTCACAGGACAAAAAACTATTCCAGTGGAAAGAGCAGGGATTTATGTTCCAGCTGGGCGTTTTCCACTTTTATCCAGCGTGATAATGGGCGTTACTCCAGCAAAAGCAGCTGGTTGTGACGAAGTGATTTTATGTACTCCGCCAATGCCACATCCTGAAAATCCTGATAAACCATATGCGGATAAGGGAATTATGGCCGCCGCATACATTTGCGGTGTGGATAAGGTTTTTGCAGTTGGTGGCGCACAAGCTGTGGCTGCTATGTGTTATGGAACTGAATCAATTCCACAAGTGCAAGTTATTGCTGGACCTGGAAATAAGTTTGTTGCAGAAGCAAAGCGCATTGTTTACGGTGAAGTTGGAATTGATTTTATCGCGGGTCCAACTGAAGTTTTGGTAATCGCTGATGATAGCGCAAATCCAGCATGGGTTGCAGCCGACTTATTGGCACAAGCAGAGCACGATGTTGATGCACAGAGTATTTTGGTAACTTGTTCTGAAAAACTTGCAGAAGCTGTTTCTAAGGAAATTGATATTCAACTTCAGCAGTTGGATACAAGTGCAACTGCAACACAAAGCATTAAAAATAATGGATTGATTATTTTGTGCGAAACTTATGAAGAAGCTTGTAAAATTGCCAATGCAAAAGCACCAGAGCACTTAGAACTTGCTTTTGAAGACACAGCAGAACGGGCAAAACTTGTGGAACTTTGCCGCAATTTTGGGTCACTGTTCATAGGCCACCGTTCAGCAGAAGTTCTTGGAGATTATGCTGCGGGGTTAAATCACACTTTACCAACAGTGGGAACTGCAAAGTTTACTGGTGGGTTAAGTGTTAGACACTTTTTGAAAACTGTAACAACTTTGCGTACAGAAGAAAATCCAGATGGTAGCGTAAAAGAAGGGGTAAAAGCCTCTACAAAAGCTGCAAATGTTATCGGTCACGCAGAGGGATTAAGTGGACACGCAAACGCTGCTTTCGTAAGAATGTAGGGTTGTCTCACAAAATAGAGAAGCCAAATTGAAGATTATAAAGTTTTCAATTTGGTTTTTTTTTCGCATAAAAAAAGGTGCTAAGTCAACCTTAACACCTTTTCAAATCTTTCTATTACAATACGAATTTTTCGATATATCCGTAGATGAAAATTCCAATGATAATAACAGGAATAATATACTTCACGTAAAACTTAATAACCTTGTTATTTGGGAATTTGATACCGTTTCCTTCGTCTGCTTCTACGATGAAATTATCCCAGCCCCAGCCTGATTTTAGTGTACAGAAAAGTACAAAAATCAATGAGCCAAGTGGTAGAAGATTGTTACTTACGATAAAATCCTCTAAATCAAGTACGTTTGAGCCTGGTCCAAGTGGCATAAATCCTGATAAGAGGTTAAAGCCCAATGCACATGGAACTGAAAGAACTGTAACAGCCACCATATTTATCAAAACTGATTTTTTGCGGCTTAATCCGAAAAGTTCCATACCAAATGCAACGATATTTTCAAATACAGCAATGATTGTAGTTAATGCAGCAAATGTCATAAAAATGAAGAACAATGTTCCCCAGATTCTACCACCAGCCATTGCGTTAAAAATGTTTGGCAATGTGATAAAAATCAATCCTGGACCTGCGCCTGCATCAACGTTGAAAGCAGCTGCTGCTGGGAAGATAATCAATCCAGACATGATAGCAACTGATGTATCCAAACACAAAATGTTGATAGATTCACCTGTCAAACTATTATTTTTTTCGATATAACTTCCAAATATCAACATGGAACCAATTCCAAGACTTAATGTAAAGAATGATTGGCCCATTGCGGCATAAATTGTTTCACCAAGTCCGTCTGCCACCATATTTTTGAAATTAGGCTTTAAGAAAAAGCTTAATCCCTCTTTTGCACCTGGCAAAGTTAGTGAACGAATTACCAAAACTAAAAGAATTACAAACAATCCTGACATCATAAACTTCGTAGTTTTTTCAACACCGTTTCGTAATCCGATAGAACAAATAGAAAATCCGATAACAATAACTAAAAGCATCCAAAACAAGAGTTTTTCTGGACTTGCTAATAATCCGTTGTTAAAGAAGTCTGCAACGCCTGTAGCATCTAAACCTTGTAGCTGTCCTGTAACTGTGTAGAATGTGTATGCAATCATCCAACCAGCAACTGTTGTGTAGAACATCATGAGCAAATAGTTCCCTGCAACTGCAAGATAACTGTACCAGTGCCATTTTTTGCCTTTTGGTTCTAGCTCTGTAAATGCTTTTGCGATACTTTTTCTAGAAGCACGACCAACTGAAAATTCCATTACCATAATTGGTAAACCAAAAATAACTAAGAAAACTAAGTAAAGAAGAACGAAGGCTCCTCCACCGTATTTTCCAGTAATATATGGAAATCTCCACACATTACCAAGTCCGATTGCACATCCTGCGGATAAAAACAAAAATCCGATACGAGATGCAAGGGTTTCTCTTTTTTTTACCTCACCCATCTTCTTAAAATCTCCTCTTTTTATGAAAATAATTAAATGATTTTATATTGATAAAAAATTTATTTCCCAACGCAGAATCTAGAGAAAATATTTTCTAGAATGTCATCAGGGCTTGTTTCCCCAGTTAGTTCTGCAAGAGCCTCTAGTGCATCCTCTAGGTCTTGGACAACAGCATCTAGACCGATTTCTTGGAATTCGATAGCGTGATTTACTGCGTTTAGGGCTTCGTCGCAAGAAATCTTTTGACGTTCAGAACCAAGTCCGGCTCTTGCTCTGGTGGTTTGGCTTTGTTTTGTTAAGATTGCTTTTACACGAGCAACTAAATCTTGTAATCCAACTCCAGTTTTTGCACTAATTGTACAATTATTCTCTGATTGTGATAAATCCTTTGCTGTGGATTCAGAAAGCTTGTCACATTTGTTCCAAACTTTTATCATTGGGATATTTGCTGGCAATTCATTTAAAATTGCTTCATCCTCTGAAGTTAGACCTGTGCTACTATCAATTAGGTACAAAATTAAATCTGCTTCTTCTGTAAGTTCGTAGGAACGCTCAACCCCAGTTTTTTCTACTAAATCGCTAGTTTCTCGAAGTCCTGCTGTGTCGAAAAGTCTTGCTGGGATTCCGTCGAAACTTATCCAGCTTTCGATAAAGTCACGAGTTGTGCCCTCAATGTCTGAAACGATAGCTCGGTCCTCTTTCAAAAGGATGTTAAACAAGCTAGATTTTCCAGCGTTGGTTTTTCCGCAAAGTACGATTCGAGCACCATCTTGGTAGAGTTTTTCACTTGCCCAAGAAGCGCTTAATTCTTCTAGCATTGACTTTGCTTTTAACAATTCTGTAGAGTCAAAAGCGTCTGCAATAGTTTCCTCGTCTTCTGGGTATTCGATTTCTGCCTCGATAGAAGCGATGGTGCGAATTATCAGATTTTTGATTTCAAGGATTTCTGCACTTAATGAACCTGAAAGACGACCTGTAGCGCGGCTTCGGCTAATATCAGTTTTTGAATCAATGATTTCTTTGATAGCTTCTGCTTTTGTTAAGTCTGATTTTCCGTTGATGTAAGCTCTGAAGGAAAATTCACCACGTTGTGCTTCTGAAAATCCAATTGATAAAAAAAGTTTTTGAATTGCCAAAACTGGGCTTGTGCCACCGTGGCAAAAAACTTCAACCATTTCCTCGCCGGTAAAACTTTTCGGTGCTCGGTAAACTCCTAACATTACTTCATCGATTTTGTTGCCATCTAAATCTTGTATCCAGCCATAAATCAATGTGTTTCCAGCAGCTTCTAAAAGGGCTTTTGGTCGTGAAAAAACTTTTGAAACAAGTTCTACTGCATTTTTGCCAGATGTTCGAACGATGCCAAGTGCACCTGGAGCCAATGGAGTTGCAATGGCAGAAATTGGTTCTTCTGGTGTGTAAGATGAAGCTGAAATCATTGTGTATCCTTATGTTTTTACTATTGGTCTAAAATTTCTTCGGATTTTGAAATTGGGGAAGCAAGTTTTAGTGCTACAAAAAATTTTGGTACAAGATATGTTGCTGAAAATCCCACTAAGCTGTAGCGAAGAAATCTAAAAAGTTGATATAAATCGCTTTCTTTGCCCGGAAAGATAAATTTTAATCCCAAGTAGATGGCTGCAATTATAGCAAATCCAAGTAAAATACGCAAAACCTTTTGAAGAGTTGAGCCACTTTTTGCTGAAAATGAGTTCTTTTCTGTGATTAAAATGTGTCCAACTACAAATCCAAAAAGTAAAGCAGAATAAGAAGTGTCTTCCATATAAAATGCGTTTAGTGTAAAACAAATTAGGGCTACAATTAGGATTTTTAGTGATTTTCTAAGTGGTTTCACGTAAATTGCCACATTATCCCAAAAGAGAAGAACACCGCAAGAAATGAGAAATCCCAAAGCAAGGCCTACAATCACGTCGGTTGGGTAGTGTACACCAAGATACATTCTAGAAAGTGCTACGATAATTGGAATACAAACTCCAACTAGGACTTTAAGCCATTTTTTCCATGAACGCTGCAATCCAGCAAATAGCGGGAAAAAAGTTGCTGCTGCTTGGCTATGTCCTGATGGGAATGCAAAACTTGTTTCTGTTGCATTTGTTGAAACTGTTGGATCAAAAATATATGGACGTGGAACTTGAAAGAAGTTTTTTATGGCTACGTTTACGCATGTAGAAAATAGTAGGGCAGATCCAAGCTTTGCGCCTTTTTTGGTATCAATTCCCCAGTAAAAAATCCCGATTACAACAACATAGAATGCAGAATTAAACACGTGATGAATAAACATCGCTAGTAAATCTAATGGTGCACAAGTTGTAGTTTGAACTGCTTTTATAACTTGGATTCCCCAGTTTAAGATTTCTTCCATAATATTAGACTCCTAAAAGTTTTATTTAGGTCCTTCAAATATTGTAGAACCTAAACAAAAGGGGAATCTTTTAAGAAACCCCTTTGAAAAATCTTATTATTTTGTTTCAGTTGGACCTTGTAAAGCTGGTTTTCTGTATTCTTGACTAGCTTCTACGTTTGCCCATGGATATGCACCGTTTCCTGGATCTGGACTAATATCGTCGTAGCGACCAGAGTTGTTCCAGTACATATATCCGTTATCGATAGAATCACGTGTTCCGTAAACTTGACGCAAAACGTAATCTTCGTTGTAATATTTTTTATCGTAGGAAACTGCCAAATAAAAGGCTTGTAACCAAGGCCGAATAAGCACTTTGTTTCTTGCAATTACAGAGTTTCTGTACCCGCCGTAAAAGTAGATACGGTAAGGGCGTTCAACTTCTGGATAGTAAGCTAAAAAGTTGTTCTCAAAGTGGTTTGGATAAAACATCGGACAAATTACGTCAACATAGTTTGCAAGCATTTCTACGTCTTGGCCAGTGCGAGAACCACTTCTGTACCAACCGTTTGCACCGTAAATATCAATTCCGATTGGTGCATCAATGTTTTCGCGAGCATAAGCTAGGAAAGACATTAGAGCGCCTTCTTTTTCCATGCCTGAATCACGCCAAGTGTATTTTACATTTGAAAGATTTAAGCCGTCTGTTGGAAAGCGAATATAGTCAAACTGGATTTCATCAAATCCTCGTGCAATAAGCTCTTTTGCGATTGCTACGTTATAAGCCCAAACATCTTCACAGTATGGATCAACCCAGTGTTCATCGTAATAATTTGTTTCTTCTCCGATTACATTGCCTTCTTCATCTTTTATGTCAGAATATCCCTTGATTCCCTGCCAAGACTTTCCAGAATAAGCATCCTTTATGGCGTATTTTCCGCCTCCGTATTGCCAAAGATTTTTGTCTTTGAAAACAACGATACGTGCGATAAGGTAAACATCTTCTGCTTTACATTGGGTTACAAAAGCATCTAAGTCGATAGCGTATTTACTTGTGTATGTTTTTTGATTTATAAAATCATCTTTGGAGATATAACGCAAACTACCGTAATCATCTTTCATATCAATTACTAGGGCATTTAGTTTATTTTCCTTAATGATATCAAGATATTTTTGTAAATCTTTGCCTGGAGTTGCTTGTCCCGCTGGTGTATACAAAGCTCTTCTGCCATCTGTTATATTACTGTAGTTTGAGTAGATATTACTTGGTTGTAAAAGCCAAAGTTCGCTTAGAGAGACTGCTTGTCCAAAATCTGAAACTTCTTCTGGAATGTATAAACATTGGGTATCTTTTACACGAGATGCTAAAAATTTCCATTCTGTTGTGAAATCAAGGTTGTTGTCGAAAGTTTTTGTAGGAAGGTCAAAACTTCCAAATCCACTTGGTTTAACGTAAACAATTTTGTTTCCACTGGTGAAAATGCTTTCGATTGTGCCAAGTGGTTCTGTATCCATTCCAAGTAATTCTCCACGTTTTGTTTCCCAATTTAAGCGATAAACACATGGCATATATGTTTGTGAAACGTATAATTCTGTAACTTCTTTGCTTTGTGCTTCGTCAAATTTTCGAACAGCAAGTAAATCAGAGATTTCATCTGGATAAGAGATAGATGGCATATTTTCAAATCCACCTGTAATATCAATCCATTTTGGTGAAGAAATTTCTGGATGAATATAGCCAAGCCCGTAAATTGAGTGAACTAAGAAAACTGTTAAAATATCCACACCTTTTGAATTTGGCATATTACAAACTGCAACAGCCTTCGCACCGTTGGTTTTTGCTGAAAATCCCAAAGATTTCCAAGTTTTTCCTGCATCATAAGTTAAAAAAGTTTCGTCTTTTGTGGTTGTAACCATGATTTTTGGATTTTCCGGATGAATTGCCAAATCTTTCAGTGCGTCAACTTGTTCTTCAAACTGCTTTTTATTATCAACTATTTTTTTGATTTTATAAAAAGGCAAACCATTATTTCTATCTTCAAAAGTCTGTAAATCAGAAGAAGCGAAAATTCCCTTTGATGTTAGAAAAATCCATTCATCTGTGTGGAAAATCTGTAAAACTTCCCCACCTTCCCAAAGTAAAGATGGCTGACCATTAACAATTTGATATAAACCTGTTTTTGTGCCAAGAAGTGCACCATCATGTTTATGGAATAATTCTTGAGTATTTTGAATTGGTTTTACTATTTGTTGATCAAGAGTTCCTTTTCCTTTTTCAGCGTTTGAGAAGAAAAAAGGGATAATTAAAACAAAAAATATTAAAGCTACAATTTTTATTTGTGAACGTTTCATAAGTGGATTATCGGAAAAAACTCCTTGTTTCTTAAATATAATATGGGAATTCTAAATATGGTATTAAGAATTTTGACTCTGAATTATAAAATAAGAATTGAGAAATGTGAATTAGGATTTTAGAATTTAGATAAATAAAAATTTGTCTTATTTTGATTTGCGTGTTATGATTTTTTTATGAAGATAGAAGAAATATCAAAACTTTTGAATGCAAACGTTCTTTGTAATGAAGACAAACTTGATTTAGAGGTTTTCTCTGCTTGTGGTTCTGATTTGATGAGTGATGTTATGGCTTTTGTAAAAGAAAATGTGCTTTTACTAACCGGTTTAATCAACGTTCAAGTCATTAGAACTGCCACTCTCATGGATATTGGTGCGATTTGTTTTGTACGAGGCAAACAACCTACGGAAGAAATGGTAGAAATGGCAAAAGAAAACGGAATAATTTTACTTGCTTGTAAAGAACCTCTATTTTTGGCATGTGGAAAACTTTATAATGCAGGCTTAGTTGGAAGCGGAGTTAGAGAAATTAAGTGAAATATAGCTACGAAGTTTCTGGAACAGATTTTACTGCAGCGGGATATGCCTCTAGTGAAATCAAAAAAATCTTAAAATCTCTGGGATTGCCCATCGACACAATAAAGCGAACTTCTATCGCTATGTACGAAGCGGAAATAAACATGGTGGTTCACGGTGGTGGCGGTGTTGCAAATGTGGAAATCACTGATAAAGAAATTATCATTGTTATGGAAGACACAGGTCCTGGAATTCCTGATATCGACAAAGCTATGGAAGAAGGATATTCAACTGCTTCTGAAAAAGTTCGGGAATTAGGATTTGGCGCTGGAATGGGACTTCCAAATATCAAGCGAAATTCTGATTTTATGAATATCGAAAGTAAAGTTGGAGTGGGTACAAAAGTAACTATCAAAATATTGATATAAATTTTGTGTGGGTGAGCAAAAATGAACGGAAAATCACTTTTTCATTCTGTAGAATTAAAAGATGACTCATGTAAAGGATGCACAATTTGTGTAACAACTTGTCCTGTTGAGGCAATTCGCGTTCACAACGGAAAAGCTCACATTCGAGAAGAACAGTGTATCGATTGTGGCGAGTGTATACGAAAATGCCCAAATCGTGCAAAATATGCTCGAACAAACCAACTTTCAGAAATATCAAACTACGAATACAATATTGCTTTAGTGGCACCAGCTTTTTACGCCCAGTTTAACGAAAAATATTCTCGGGAACAAATCGAAAAAGCAATTCTCTCTTTGGGATTTAATCAAGTTTATGATGTTTCAGATTTTGCCTCAGTGATAACAGAACTTTCTGCCGAATTTATCGCGAAGAATCGCTTTGAAATGCAAATCCCTAAACCAATTATTTCTTCATCTTGTCCTACAATCCTAAAATTGATACAAATACGTTTCCCATCATTAATTGAGCACGTTATCCCAATAATTCCGCCATCAGAGTTTGCTGGAATTTATGCTCGAAAAAATGCTCCACAAGACAAAAAAACGGGAATCTTTTTTATATCTCCTTGTCCTGCAAAAGTAACTTTGGTTCGCTCTCCTCTCGGCTTCCAAAAATCCGAAGTTGATGGAGTTTTTTCCACTTCTGAAATGTACTTGCCAGTACTCCAAGCAGTTGGAAAAGTTGCCTCTCAAGAAAAAGCCGAATTAACTTTGACAGAAGAAAATTCTGAAATCACAGAAAATCCAGTTTTAGCCAAAAAAGAGGCAGAAAGCTTACCAAGTTTTATTTGGTGTTCAGCATCTGGGGAAGCTGTGTGCTTGGAAAAAGAGCTTTCCAAGTTGGATATAGATTTTAAGTGGTTAAATGCTTCGGGAATTTCCCAAGCTGCAAAGATTTTGGAAGAAGCTGAAGATGGGCTTTACGGCCAATTTGATTTTATCGAAATTGATGCTTGTGAAGGTGGCTGTCTTGGCGGTCCATTAACTGTAATTCCAAGCCCTGTGGCAGAAGCTACAATTCGTCGCACAAAAAAATATCACTTTGTAAAAATAGAAAAGCCAGAACTTTCAGAAGTTTTGTTTTCCAAAGAGATTTTGCCTCGTCCATCTCGAATTTTAGATGCAGATTTTGCAAAAGCCCGACGAATGTTAGAATCCATGGAAAATATTTATCAGCAATTAGGAGGCTTGGACTGCGGTTCTTGTGGTTCTCCTAGCTGTCGTGCCCTTGCGGAGGACATCGTAAAGGGAAAAGCAAAGAAAGAAGATTGCATAATCGTCTTAAAAGCATTATATGAGCAAATGATATTTGGCGATTAGAAAATTTAGTGATACAATATAGGATATGAAAACGGAAAAACTTAATTTACGGGAGAGGATTAAACAGGCACTAAAAGAACAAAATCAAGATAAACATTATTGTAATTTTCAAAGTCAAAAAGCTTTAATCAAACTTTACAATTTTGATTTGTTTAAAAAGGCTTCCTGTGTATTGGCATTTTTTTCTTATGGTAACGAAATAAAAACAGGGCAACTTTTAGATGTGATATTTAATGAGAAAAAAAAGCTTTGTATTCCTCGAACCGAAAACAACGAAATGGATTTTTATTTTCTCAATCAAGAAAAGATGATTTCAGAGCAAACTGAGGTTGGTGAGTACAATGTTACAGTTCCTTTATCAACTCTTGAAAAGTTTGATGTTGCTGCAATTCCTGAAAACACAATTGTTCTTGTTCCTGGCTTAGCTTTTGACAGAAAAGGAAATCGACTTGGTAAGGGCAAGGGATATTACGATAGATTTTTGGAAAAACTGTTATCATCACCTACAAAGGAAAATATTTTGGGATTTGTAGGATATTGCTACGATTTTCAGATAATTGAAAAAGTAATCACTGAAGAAAATGATATTCCTGTAAATTATGTAATTTCCGATCAAATTATCATTGAAATATCAAACTAAAATACACTATTTTGGGAACAAAACTATGAGTAATAAAAAAAGTTTTTATGGAATTGGGCATTGTATAGTAGACTATTTTGCACCAAATACTTCAGATGCTGTTTTTTCGGCGCTAAATCAACAATCTCCTCTCCATCTTGAAGAAAAAGAATTTTCCGAAATTTTTTCACAAATTAAACCGTCTATTAGGAAAACTGGCGGCACAACTGCTAATATTCTAAAAACTATTGGGAAACTTGGGGAAAAATGCATTTTCACAGGGGCTGTAGGAAGTGATGATGGCAAAATTGATGGAGATGGTGCTTTTTTCCAAGAAGAAATGTCAAAAATCGGGGTAGAGTGTCAGCTTTTTTCTAAGGATGTTTCCACAGGTCGTTTTTTGTGGATTTCCAAGGATGATGGGGAAAAAATTATCGTTGTAAATGTTGGTGCTGCAAAAAAACTTGAAGCTTCCCAGATTAATGAAAGTCGTTTTTCCAATTCTTGCTGTTTTATCATGGAAGGAATGCAATTTCTAAATCAGCATATTTTAGAGCGTGTCGTGGATTTAGCTTTTAGATATAACGTGCCTTTGGTAGTGGATTGTGGTACACTTTTCGGGGCTGAAGCAGTGGGGAAAGTTTTGCTAGATGTAAGCCACTCTGTTGATATCATCCTTTTTGCCAACGAAAAAGAAATCAGCGTGCTAGAAAAGTATATTGAAAAACCTTGGGAATGTTGCTTTGCTTTTGTGGAAAAACTTGGCGCAAAGGGCGCAAAACTTTATTTTGGCGATGAAGTGTTTTTTCAAGAACCAGGTTTTTCTCCAGAAATTCCTAACTCTTCTATTATCGATGATACTGGGGCAGGGGATGCTTTTGCAGGTGGATTTTTGCAATCACTTTTTTCTGATTCAGAAAAATCACTTTTAGACTTATCATTTGATGATTTGAAAAATGCTATGAAAAAAGGAACTGGTGAAGCCTATAGAGTTTTGTCGGAT
The DNA here is from genome assembly GCA_045631425.1 of Treponemataceae bacterium. Taxonomy (GTDB): domain Bacteria; phylum Spirochaetota; class Spirochaetia; order Treponematales; family Treponemataceae; genus Treponema_I. The sequence continues at coordinate 16,411 of JAZQUR010000073.1, forward strand.
TTTGGAGTATAATCCCCAAATGTAGCTAAAGGTTTATGCATTTTATTGGCTGCATTTGGATTTATAGATGAAAAAAATAAAAATTATATTTAATTGGATAATATTTGTTTTACTGATTTTTTTTGTATTTTGCGCTGTTTGGAATCCTGAGAAAAAATTAGTTTTTGTAGAAAATCAAGAAATCTACGAAGAATTGCAAAAAACTTACGAACTTTTCTATAAAAAATCAAAACCGTCCTTTTCTCTTACAAACAAGGTAAAAACTCATGCTACGGAAAAAACAAATTGGTTTCTAGAACTTTTCCAAGTTGAGGAAAATATTGTTGGAAATATTTCTATAGAAAAGAGTTTTGCCTTTAACCCATTTGAAAAGTTAGAAAATCAAGAAATCTTCAAAATTGATTCAGAGAAATATATTCCTTCTGTGGAAATGTCTTTTTCGGGGACTTTAAGTCAGGATTTTATCACTTTACCGCCAGATTTTTCTCTTTCTATAAATAAAATTTCAGAAATCCCTGAAAATCATCGTGGTGTGAAAGTCGAAAATCAATATGTGACAGAAAGTGGTTATCTTTTTACCGAAAATACATATCTTGTTTGTAGTTTTTTTCACGAAAATGTGAAATCAGATATTCTGAACTTTTTGGAAAAGGCCTTTGCTGACGAAAATTGTCAAATAAGTTTGGTTTCAGAAAAGGATAATTCTACTCCGCTTTTTATAGGTGGGGTTGGAGATATGATGGTTGGACGGGGCGTTCAAGAAATTTTGATTTATCATAAAGACGGGTTAAATCAAGTTTTCGCCGATACTTTGCCAATTTTACAGAATACAGATTTTATTATTGGGAACTTGGAAGGGGCTATTACTTCTTCTGAAGAAATTTTTGAAAAGACATATAATTTTAAGTTTGATAGAAGAGTTTTGCCTCATTTGAAAAATGCAGGTTTTGACTATTTGATGATAAATAACAATCACATTTTTGATTATGGGGTTCAAGGATTTTTGGATTCTCTTGATGCGTTACGGGAAGCTGAAATACCAACTAGTGGAGTTGGTAAAAACTTCGATGCTGCATCCGCTTTTTATCTCACCAAGTTGAAAAATCAAGATGTGGCAGTTATCTCGGTAGGAAATTATCCCGAAGAAAGATCTGGATTTAATGGGGCTGAATATGTGGCTACGGAAACTGAACCGGGTGTGCTTTGGAATAGTGAAAAAATCTTTGAGGATATAAAGCAGCTGAAAAATCAGGGAAAGTTGGTTGTTGTAAGTGTTCATGATGGTTATGAATATGAAACTCAGCCTTACAAAAAACAGCGTGAATTTGCAGAAAAATTGATAGATGCAGGGGCAAGTCTTGTTTTAGAAACTCATACTCATGTTTTACAGCAAATCGAAAGCTATAAAGATGGAATTATAGCCTATGGGCTTGGCAACTTTATTTTTCCGGGAATGGAAGAAATGCCGGGTGCTACAGAGAGTTTAGTTTTGCGAGTGGGATTTGTGGATGGTAAGCCAATTTATGTTGAGCCTTATCCTTGTGAAATTGATGGAACTCAAGTTCGACTAAAATAATGGCTGTAAAATCCGAGAAATTACAAATCTATTTTGAAAATGTAGGTTTTGAAATCGGTTTCTTCTGTGGAAAACAGGGAACACGAACGTTCTTCAACTAGAGAAAAGCCGTGTTTTGGATACCAACTATAATTGCAATCAGAATCTGTCCAAAGATACAATGATTTGTAGTTTTCTTTTTTTAGAAGGATTTTTAGTTTTTGGAAAATCTTTTCCCCGTAGCCTGATTTCAAACTGATAAAAAGACTTAGTTTTGCATCGTCTTTTGTCATGAAGTTGTGAACCCGAGAATCCATTTCCAGAAGATATTGTACAACAAGGTTTAAGCCTTTTTCTTCGTTTTCAGTAAGCTCTTTTTTGTTGTTTTGAAGCCAATTTAGAGCATCGTTTGTTTCATTTTGCTTTTCCACAAAGGCTACAGCTAAAAGCTCATTATCATTTTGAAGTTGAAGTGCAAACTGGTTGTAAAAAATCCCATTTCGGATAATAAACTCAATATCTAAATCACGGAAATTCTCTTCCCAGTTTACCATGGACCAACTTGGAGTAACAGCTTTCACCAAAAGAGGAATGTTTTTATCATCAAAGGGTTTTAGGATTTCATTTGTCATGGGATTTTCTTTTGCTTAAGTTTTTCTTCAGTATATATCAAAATGGATAAAAAGTCTAAAAAAAGAAAAGTCCCCGTTTCCGAGGACTTTGTAGTTATCAATTATTGTAAGTAGCCTTGTTGTAGAACTAAAACTTTTGTTGGACAACCTGCAACACATTCGCCACAAGAATTACATTTTGTGTAATCTACTACAGGAACGCCATTTTCTAGTTTGATGGCTTGTTGTGAACAGTTTCTTTCACATTTTCCACATTTGATACAACCAGCTTTACATTGTTTTAAGATGGCTGCTTTGTTTGGATTTCTGTTTGAACAAAGAGCAATAGCACCTTGTCTTTCAAATGGCACTTTTTGAATAAGTCCTTGTGGACAAGCTTTTTCACAAGCACCGCAACCTGTACATTTTTCATAATCGAAAACAGGTAAACCATTTTCTCCAATTGATAAGGCACCAAATGAACAAACATTTACACAATCACCAAAGCCTTGGCAGCCCCAAGCACATTGTTTTACACCGTTGATTCCAACAGTTTTTGTAGCTGCACAAGTTTTTACGCCTGTGTAGTTTCCTTTTGCAAGGGCACATTCTTTGCTTCCACGACAAGCAACTAAACAAACATATTTAACAGCTTCTGCTTCAACACCAAGAATTGCACCAATGTTTTTAGCAACTGTTGCGCCACCAGCTGTACATCCATTTACTGGAGCATTTCCTGCAGCACAAGAAGCAGCGAATCCGTCACAACCTGGATATCCACATCCACCACAGTTTGCACCTGGTAAGCATTCACGGATTTTTGCTACTTTTTCATCAACTGGAACGAAGAAAAGTTTTTTGAAAAATCCTAGTAAAACTCCAAGAATAAAGGCAATTACTGCAGAAACTACAAAAGTTAATAAAATTGTATTCATTTCTTTTCACCCCTATTTAATCAATCCTGAAAATCCACCAAATGCCAATGAAAGCAAGCCTGCTGCCACAAACAAGATTGGGGTTCCTTTTACAAATGCTGGAACTGGAGCAGATTTGATTTTTTTGCGAATACCACTCATTAAAATCATTGATAGCAAAAATCCACTTGCTGTTCCTAGAGAATATACGATTGATTCTAGGAAATTGTAATTTTTGCTAATTGCGTTTAGTGTTACAGCCAAGATTGCACAGTTTGTTGTAATCAATGCAAGATAAACACCCATTGATGAGTACAAAGCTGGTGCAGCTTTTTTTAGGTAGAATTCAACTAATTGAACCAAAGATGCAATAACTAAAATGAAAATCAATGTTTGTAGGAATTGCAATTTTAGAGGTTGTAAAACAAACATATAAATTGGCCATGTTACAGCTGTAGCTAAAATCATAACAAAGGAAGTTGCAATACCCATACCTGTTGCTTTTCCAGTGTCTGAAGTCATTCCGATAAAAGGACAAAGAGCTAAAAACTGAATAAGAATTACGTTATCAACTAGCATTGATGAAAGAAAGATTTTTAAGTATTCGTTCATTTTTTATCTCCTTTTCTAATAGCTTGTGTTACAGCAATGAACATACCAAACACAAAGAATCCACCTGGAGCTCTTGAAAAGAATGCCATTGTGTATTGTTCTGGGATAATAGAAAGTCCTAAAATTGTTCCACTTCCTAAAAGTTCTCTTACTAGAGATATTCCGCAAAGAACCCATAGATAACCTAATCCCATACCTAAGGCATCTAATATTGATTCTCCTACAGTTCTTTTAGAAGCAAAAGATTCTACACGTCCCATAATGATACAGTTTACAACGATAAGTGGGATGAAAACCCCCATAGATTCTGATAAAGCTGGCAAGTAAGCTTTCATTAACAAATCTACGATTGTTGTAAATGATGCGATTACGATGATAAAAATTGGAATACGAATTGAATCTGGAATCAATTTTCTAAAAAGACTGATAATGATTTCACTCATCAATAGAACGAAAGTCATTGCTAAACCCATTGCAAAGCCATTTGCTAAGGAAGTTGTTACAGCAAGAGAAGAACACAACCCAATCATGATAACTAGAAGTGGGTTTTCTCTAATCAAGCCGTTTGTAAAAATGTTTAAATATTTTTTCATGATAATATCCTTAAATTGTGGCTAAATATTCAAGCCCAATTTTTGTGGCTTCCGTGATGATATTTGCAACACCGTTTGTTGTGATTGTTGCACCACTGATTCCGTCAAAGTCTGTACCAGGAACAAAAGAACTTGTTGCGCTTAGACCAGCAAATTGTTCGTAGAAAGCAGGTTCTGCAGCTTTTTGTCCAAAACCTGGTGTGTCTGAAATTGCAAGGAAGTTAATTCCTGTGATTATTTTGTCAGTGTTAATTCCCACAAGGATTGTAGCTTTGTCATAAGTGCTACCAGTTGCTTGAACGACTACACCAACTTTTTCATCATTTTTGTATGCGTAACAAACTTTGTCGATTGTTACACCGTTTATAACTGTTGATGTAAAACCTTCTACATCCATGAAATAGTCTGCATCAGTAAAAACAGCTTTCATACCAGCATTTGCTTTTTCGGCCTCTACTTTTGCGATAGTTGGAGCGGTTAGGTTATTTACAAATGCTAATGCTACACAAGCAACTGCAGCGAAACATGCAAGAACTAAACCGAGTTTTAGCATTTCTTTCATTATTTACCTACCTTTTGTGGTTTTCCGTAACCGTATTTTCTAGGAACAATGCGATTTAGGAAAGGAGCAACAGCGTTCATAATCAAGATACTGAACATTACGCCTTCTGGATATCCACCAAATTGTCTGATTAAGAAAGTGATTAAACCACAACCAAAGGCAAAAATCAGTTTTCCCCACATTGTAACTGGTGTTGTTGCATAGTCTGTAATCATAAAGACTGCACCGAAAAGTAATCCACCAGCCATAACTGACATTAGAACGTTACCACCAGCAATTAGTGTGGCGATTGCAACTGTTCCAACCATTGCAAGTGGAGTTTTCCAATCAATGATTTTTGTAACTGAAAGGAATACAAAGGCGATTAAAATCAATAGAATTGATGATTCGCCGATACATCCTGCTCTGTTTCCAAAGAAGAAATCCCAGTAGTTTTGAGCTGTAAATTCTGCTTCACCAATGCGGCTTAAAAGTGTGGAAGATGATATTGCATCTACAGCTGGTTCTGAGACAGCTACAGTTGCAACAGCACCAGTAGCAGCACTTGTGGCAGCAGAAGTTGCAGCAGCCCCAGTGGCAGCGCTTGTAGCAGTAGAAGTAGCAACAGCACCAGTAGCAGCACTTGTAGCTGCAGAAGTTGCAACAGCACCAGTAGCGGCACTTGTGGCAGCAGAAGTAGCAGCAGCCCCAGTAGCAGCACTTGTTGCAGCAGAAGTAGCAGCAGCACCAGTAGCTGCACTTGTAGCGGCAGAAGTAGCTGCACTAGTTGCTTCAACAAAATTAATTGCACTTGCTTTTGCAGGAGTTAGCCAAGTTGCTCCCATAGTTGATGGGAAACTTACAAACATAAATGCGCGACCTGCTAAAGCTGGGTTAAACACGTTTGCTCCGATTCCACCAAAAAATTCTTTTGCAACGATAATTGCAAAAACGCCACCTAAAGCAACTTGCCAAAGTGGAACAGTTGGGGGACAAACTAAAGCAAGTAAAATACCTGTTACGATAGCAGAACAATCTTTTACTCGGATTTTTTGCTTTGTAGCAAGTTGGAAAAGTGCTTCAGAAGCAACACAACTTACTATTGAAGTTAAAATTACTAAAAATGCACTTAATCCATAAAGGAAAACACCTTTTACACACAAAGGAAGTAACGCAATAATTACAAAAAGCATTGTGTGAGTTGTGTTTAATTTAAAAAATGAGTGAGGACTAGAAGAAAGATTAATTTCGTTAGAATTCACTTAGTTGCCTCCTTTGTTTTTGGCCATTTCTGCTCTAACAATATTTTTACCAATTCTAAAACGTTGAGTAAGTTTGATATGAGCTGGGCAAATCCAAGCACAAGATCCACATTCAATACAGTCCATTAAACCGTAGAATTTAGCTTCTTCAATATCATTTGCAATTAGAGCTTTGTTCATAAGGACAGGAGTTAAAATGCTAGGACAAGCTTTTATACAGCGACCACAGTTTATACACTGATCTTCTTCCACGATAGGAGCTTCTTTTTCAGTTAAGAAAAGAATACCAGATGTATTTTTTTGAACTGGGAAGTTTGCATTTACCATAGCAAATCCCATCATTGGGCCACCAGCAATAAGTTTTGAAACTCCAGTTTTTAGTTGAACAATTTCAGGAATCAAATCACCAACCAAAGTTCCCACTGGAACTGTTAAGTTACATGGATTTTCACAAGCTAAACCAGAAACAGTAAAGCTTCTGTCGATTAAAGGTTTTCCAAGACGGAAAGCATCTGAAATTGCAACCAAAGTTCCCACATTATCAATAACACAGCCGCAATCTGCAGGAAGTTTACCAGCTGGGATTTCTCTGTTTAGAACAGCTTTTACAAGAGTTTTTTCTCCACCTTGTGGATATTTTGTTTTACATACAGTAATACCGATTTTTTCAGAAAGATTTGCTTTATCAATCGCTTCTTGTAAAACAGGAACCAAATCAAGTTTGTTATCTTCAATAGCAATGATACCAGCTTTTGCATTTACAGCGTGAATACAAATTGCTAAACCATCAACTAGTTTTTCTGGCATTTCTAGCATTGTACGATAGTCAACTGTAAGATAAGGTTCACATTCAGCTGCATTTGCTAAAGCACAATCAATTTCTTTATCTTTTGGAGGACTTAATTTAACATGGGTTGGGAAAGCAGCTCCACCCATTCCAACAATACCAGCTTCTTTGATTCTTTTAACAACATCTTCTGGAGAAAGAGCAAAAGGATCTAAAACGCTCATAAATTCTTCTGTATTTTGATTGTCACTTTCGATACAAATACAAGGAGCATCAAGATTTCCGGTTACAGTTCTATTTTCAATTTTTTTTACAGTTCCAGAGATAGAAGCATGAACTGGTGCTGACATAAAAGCGTCTGAACAAGCGATAACTTGACCACGCTTTACCACATCTCCTGCTTTCACAGTTGGAGTATTAGGAGCTCCACCTTGGGTTACAGGAATCCAAACTAAGTTAGTAGAAGGAAAACTATTTTTTATTTCACAATTTTTTGTTAATTCCTTCATTTCTGATGGATGAATTCCACCTTTAAATGTATGGGTTTTCATAGTATATATTTTATAAACAGATTGCTAGATTATCAAGATTTTTTTTGAAACATTAATAGATAAACATAAAATTGTAACTTTATGTGTGTAAAATTGATATAAAATTGATTAAGTATGACAAAAATATACAAATTAGTTGAAATACATTAAAAAACATTCTAAACTCTAGGGGATTTTTGTACGAATTTTAATAAAACGTATTTTGTGAAAATCGGAGGAAAATATATGAATAAAAAAATATTTGGATTTTTTATCCTTTTAGTAAGTGTTTCACTTGCTGTATTTGGATTTAATCCATCAAATG
>JAZQUR010000074.1:0-22155 GCA_045631425.1 Treponemataceae bacterium
TTTTTTGTCAAAAAAAAGAGACTAAACCAATTTTACGATTCAGTCTCTCTTTATCAAAGTTGATAATAGAATAAAAATTTCTAATTTTAAAGCAAATCTATTTTACGATTGCATCATTACATTTATCCATTGTAGTTTGAACATCTGCACCATTCCAGATTTCAAGAATAGCATTGTCCATAGCTGTCCAGAATTTATCCATCTGAGGAATTGATGGCATTGGAAATGCGTAATCAAGCTGCTTTAAGAAACCAGACATATACTTGCTATCAACAGTTGTATTGATAGAAGGCATTGCACCAGTTAATTTGAAGCGTAATTGCTGCATTTCAGGACTAATTAAGAACTCTGCAAAAGCAGAAGCCTCATCTGGATATTTTGAATATGAACTTACGAAAATTCCACGAGTTCCACTAAATGAAGCTGCAGGTTGATTTTCTCCTGGTAAGGCAGGAATTGGTGCAACTCCAAAGTTAATCCCCTTTTTCTCAAAAGCATTTACGTTCCAAACACCAGTGATATGCATTGCAGCATTTCCAGATGAGAACAAACCATCACAAGATGCTGTAGACAAGTCCAAATTTTGTAAACCTAAACTATCACGCAAACTTTGCAAATAAGTTAAACCAGAAACAGCACTAGCATTGTTCATATTTGTATTTTTTGAATCAGTTCCAGATGCACCAAAAAGTCTGTTATTATTTGCAGTTGTAAACAAAATTCCATAATAACTTGATTTTATATCCATAACAAAACCATATTTATTTGGATTTTCTGCATTAAACTTTTGAACAAATTTTTCCAAGTCTTGCCAAGTTGTAGGCACTTCTGATTCAGAAATCAAGTTTTTATTGTAGAATAAAGCGTAAGTTTCAGCACTAAGTGGATATCCATACATTGTGCCATTGTAAGTCAAGGCTTGTGAACAAGCACCTAGCACAGTTTTTTCCACTACAGACTGATTTTTTGTAGGAATAACAAGATTATTTGAAACCAAGTTACCAAGATTATCATGAGGAGCAACAAACAAATCTGGCCCTACACCATCAGCTGCTAAATCAACCATGTGAGCATAACTGTTATTACTTTCAACATTTACATAATCAATAATGATATTTGGATGTTTTTCAGTGAAAGCTTTACCAGCCTGCTTGATAAAATCATCTGGTCCACCAAGTGATTCCCAAACTACTAAGTGAATTTCTTCTGCGTTATAATCAACACTTCCATTTTTATTTACTTTTCCGCAAGAAAAAAGTGTTGATAAAATCATAAAGCAAATAAATAAATGTAAAATATTTTTTCGCATAAATTTCATATCATATTCCTTTAGATTATCTTAAACTTTGAATTGATCTACTTGGGAACCAATATCGTCAATAGACTGATTCATCAAGCCAGAAATATCTGACAATCCCTGTCCAGTAGCTTTAATTTCCTCAGCACTCAACTTTACGCCTTCCATACTTTCCCGAACGCTAAACGTAGCATTTTGAAGATTCTGAACTTCTTGCAAAATTGCTTTACTTCCAACAGCCATTTCGTTTACAGCATGAATAACTTCTTCAGTACTATCATTCATTTCATGCAAAGAAACACCTATGCTTTCTGAACCAATTGTTTGTTGTTGCATTGATTCTGCAATTTCACTAACAAGAATATCTGTCTTCTTGATTTCTTCACTAACTTCGTAAAAAGCAATCTTTGATTCAGATGATGCATTAATAATATCTTGAATAGATGCTTGGATTTTCTTTAATTGCTCACTAATTGTTTTTGATTGTGCTGTAGATGTTTCTGAAAGTTTACGAATTTCATCTGCAACAACACTAAATCCTTTTCCAGCCTCACCAGCATGAGCAGCTTCGATAGCAGCGTTCATAGCAAGAAGGTTGGTTTGAGAAGCAATATTTTGGATAGTTTTATTTGCAGAGTTAAGCATTGCTGATTCCTCACCAACAAGCTCGATTTTTGCACTAACATCATCCTGTTTGCTTAGACCGTTTTGTGCTTTATGTTCTAACAATCTAAAACTGCCTGCCATTTTTTCCATAGAGTTGTTTACAGATGCAATATTTGCAATCATTTCTTCTACGGCAGCACTAGCACTTGATACAGTTTTTGCCTGAACATCAATCATTCTTTCAAGAGAACTGATATTAGAAGAAATTTCATTTACCGCACTAGCTGTTTCAGAAACACTATTTGACTGACTATCTGTTTCAACACCAATTTTTTGAATTTTATCAAAAATATCATTTATACTACGAAGAGTATTTTCTGTATTTGAATTAAGTTCATTACCAACATCTACCAAGGAATTCTTTGAATCCTTCATAATTTTTACAATTGATTGAAGTTTTTCGGTAAATGTATTGAACCCAATAACAACATCACCAATTTCGTTTCTAGCTTCAACTTTAATTCGCTGTGTTAAATCAGCCTTTCCAGAAGCAATTTCAGTAATGCTCTTACTTAGAGATTTTAATGGACGCAATTTAAATGAAATAAAAACTCCAAACAAAATTCCAAAAATAATAGCTATAAACTCAACAAACGTCATCATAGAAATCAAGTTACGGATTGCTGATACAGCTTGTATTCTATCTTGAACAATACCAAGGTGCCAACCATTACTAATTGTTTGATATGCTAAGAAATAAGCTCTACCATCCACATAAAATTGTTCAACATTAGTTCCACCTTGAATCATCTTAATTTGAAGATTTCTAAATTGTCCTAAATTTGTATGAGGCGCAAATTCTTTATCAAAAATATTATTTATAAGCTCTGTTTTTCCAGTATAATCTTCTCCAGCCATTTTATAACCAGCATCGTTAATAATAAATACTGTACCATCAAAATCTAAGTCGATTGAATTTACGATTGAATTCATAAAAGAGGCATCCGCTACAGCAGATAAAACACCGATAACTTCACCTTTATCATTTTTAATCGGGCTGTTTACAACAACAACCATTTTTCTAGAACTGTCTGAATAAGAAACGTCTGAAATACAAGATTCACCAGCTAAAACTTTTCCATAATACGGATATCCACCAACATAAACATTTTCACCGTTGGTTGAAATTGCATTTCCTGAAATATCACCAACTTGAAAACACTCAAATCCAATTCGTTTTGCTTCACTTTCCAAGATAGTTTTTTGCACTGACCAATCCATAGATCTAATATCAAAACGTTCTGCAACAGCATCAACTTCCTTGATATAAGAAGAAATCGCCATCTCAATGAGTTTTGCCCCATCCTCACGACTTTTAGTCATTGAACTAACTACTTGATCTACCAAAACTGATCTAAATGAAGCAACACTCAAAAAAGTTAAAGCAGTACAAATTAAAACAACAAGAATAGAAATTCGTAAAATGATTTGAAAAGACAACTTAGCCTTTTTCATTTTTTCGTAGCCTCCAAATTAAGCCTCAAAGTTTAATCAAATTTTATTATATAACAAATAAAAAAAACATTACATTCAAAAGATTATTATTTTTATCAATTTATTTATATTTTCCAGGGACATAAAAAAGTCAAAATAGGAATAAGTTTTTATCATCTTTCTATAAAATGTTCAATCCATCCTACAATTCTCAATATTTACAAAGACAAATATTTCTATTAAACTAAAAAACATGTCTAATCCAATTGAATTTTCAGAAACCTACCTTGTTCAAGTAGGCGAATTAACACTAAAAGGCGGAAATATTAAAGATTTTGAAAAACGCCTTGTTCAAAATTTGCAACTATACATCGAAAAAGTTCGCGCAAGAGTTCATCTTCGAGCCGGAAGAATGATAGTTGAATGTCCACCAGAATCCTGTGAAGCAGTAGAATACGCGCTAGACCACCTAATCGGTATAACAGGCTGGGCAAAAGCTCAAACTTGCGAAAAAAACATAGAAAGCATCAAAAAAACTTGCTTAGAAATTGCTTTAAAAGCAAAAGAAGAAGGATGCAAAACTTTCAAAATCGAAACACGACGTCCAGACAAATCATTTCCACTCACCTCATACGAAACAAACTGTGAAGCAGCAGGAGATATTTTTGACCAAGGCATTTTACAAGTAGACGTAAAAAACCCTGACATCATGATACGTGTGGAAATCCGAGAAAAATGCTTCGTATACGGAAAAACCCACAAAGGTTGTCGCGGCCTTCCAGTTGGAACCGGCGGAAAAGGCTTACTACTACTTTCAGGTGGCCTAGATAGCCCAGTTGCCGGTTACAGAATGATGCGCCGAGGCATGAAAGTTGAATGTTGCTACTTCCACGCATATCCATACACATCAGAAGAAGCTCAAAAAAAAGTTGAAGATTTGGCCCAAATCATCTCACAATACGGCGTAGAAACTCACATCAACATTATTCCATTTACAGACGTACAAATGCGCATCAAAGAAGTTACCCGCAGCCACGAACCACTAAACGGCGTTCCAGCAGAAGCATTCAGCACACTACTTCTTAGAATGTGTATGATGAAAACCGCAAATCTCGTGGCAAAATTCATCAAATGCCAATGCTTAATCACCGGTGAAAGTCTAGGCCAAGTTGCAAGCCAAACCCTAGAAAATATGGCAGTAACAGAAAGCTGTTGCGCACTTCCACTTCTTCGCCCACTAGTTGGCATGGATAAAGAAGAAATCGTTACAATCGCAAAAGAAATCGGCACATACGAAACATCAATTTTGCCATACGAAGACTGCTGCGTACTATTTTCACCAAAACACCCAGTAATCAAAGCAAAATTAGAAGATGCCCACACACTTTACAACGCACTAAACGTGGATGACCTAATACAAGAAGCCTTCCAAAAACGGGAAATCAAAATGTTTAGCGCCCGAAATTACGTTTGGGACAACTTCGGCGACTAATTTTTTTCATAATTTTATGGAGCAACCCTTTCCCCTGTGAGACCTGCTTTTCAGGGTTCCGCAGGGAAAACCTGCTCCATAAAAAAGTTGCAAAATAAATTACAAACCTTAATATAGTTCAAAACAAACTAATGTCTATAAAAAATTGCAACTTTTTTACGACTTCGTCGCCCTTACAATCAGGGCTAGGCTTATAAACGAAACAGCATTAATTGCTGTGCTCTATCACAATCTCCTGATAAAGCATGCTTATATCATCATGAGAAAAATCCCTGTTTTCTACAATTTTGACAATTTCATCGTCAGAATATTTATCACTTGGAAATAAAATCACAACAGATTTATCATCACCTTGAAGAAAATGAGTTTTCCCAAATTCTGTATAACGAGTTGCCCCAATAGAAAACAACATTTTGCTGATTTTTTCACCAAAATTCAAATACGAATTAAGATTTTCCGTAGGTCCCTCATCAGCCTGATTATTTAATTTGTCCACAATCCAAGAAAGAAGTTTTTCGTATATATAGCTATAATCTTTTATAAAAGAAGTTTCACCATATAAATTGATTTTATCATCTCGAATCAAAAAACATGCAATTTTATAATTGTTTATAATTCCCTTTTCTGAGAAAAAATCTAGGGGAATAAGATTTTCTGCAACACCTTTTGAAGATTTTCCCCAATTTTTCTTTTCACTAATCTTTTTTGCCCCTTCTTTTCTAATCGAACAATCGTTGGAAGCCCCAAAAGACACAGGAATTATTTTTTCAATCTTGTCATTTGCCCAAATTACATCACAAATAATTGCACATTCAGGCTCAATTTGAAGATTTTCATCATTTTTTGGAAAAACAATTTTATCGCTATCAAAGGGAAAAGTTTTCAAATATTTTGGAATCAAATTATTTTCAGATGGAATATAAGTTGGAAAAACAGCTTTTGGAGCATTGGCTTCCTTGGTTTTCACATTAACGAAATCTTTTGCTTCCCCAGCTTGTTCTAAATGTCCTGTAAAATTTCCTGCAACTCCAAAGGTTGCCATATTTTGTAAATCATATTTCATATGCAGATAATAAAATAAAATCAACTTTACTACAAGTTAGTGAAAAAAAATGTTTTATTGAAAATATTTTCTAAGAATCTTAAAAATACTTGCACAAAGGTAAGTCTTAAATTTGTTTTTAAGTTTTTTTTCACAATACAAGTCTATTATCACTATAAAAAAAAAGCTGATTTTTAAGATTTTTACGTCCTAAAAATCAGCTTTAACTTTTATAAATAGATTAGGAGAGTTTTATGAAAAATTATTTCAAAGTTCTTAAAAATGCATCTTTAAATCCGGCTTTTCTAAATCGTTGAAGAATAATACCGTATTCATCCTTGTTTAATCCACCAATCATCACTTGATAATCATTTCTACCAACAGGTTGGTAAACTACAATCGGATAATTTTTACCATATTGTTCTAAAACTTTTTCCACGTTTTCAACTTTTCCGTAAGTTGCAATTTGCACATAATATTTGTTTGATTCCAAAGTTGAAACAGTGTTCACAGCCGGTTTTACAACTTCCATTGGAACAATTTCCAAAACTTCTTCAACAGGAACTATAGCTCTTACTTCTGGCACTTCCTCTGCTAAAACTTCTTCTACAACATCAAGTTCTTCAACTTCTTCCACGATGATAACTTCTGGCTCATCATAAAGCGAATCATTTTCTTCGATAATTTCTTCATAATCTTCTTCTGACACCACAGGAATAATTGTAAATACTGGAGGTTTAGATTCAGTTGGAATAAGAACAGGTTCTTCTTCAATCACTTCTAAAACTTCTTCTTCAAGAATACTGTCCATTTCTGAAACAAATTCTTCTGGAAGAACTTCTGCAATTTCTTCCTCAACTGGTTCTAAGATTTCTTCAGTTTCAGCTTCTTCTGGAAGAACTTCTGCAATTTGTTCCTCTACTGGTTCTAAAACTTCTTCACTTTCAGCTTCTTCTGGAAGAACTTCAGCCATTTCTTCTTCTACTGGTTCTAAGATTTCTTCAGTTTCAACTTCTTCTGGAAGAACTTCTACGATTTCTTCTTCAACTGGTTCTAAAACCTCTTCAACCACAGTTTCTTCTGGAAGAACCTCAACGATTTCTTCTTCAACTGGTTCTAAGATTTCTTCAGTTTCAGCTTCTTCTGGAAGAACTTCTGCCATTTCTTCCTCAACTGGTTCTAAAACATCCTCAACGACAGTTTCTTCTACAAGAAATTCCTCAAAAAGCAAATCTTCTTCTGGAATCTCAACTTCATCTTCTAGTAAATAAATATCTTCATTAGAAAGTTCTTCTTTTAACAATTCTTTATAAAAAGGATCTTCTAATAAATCATCAACTTCATCAATATTTTCTGGAACATAAGTTTCCAATGTTTTTGATAGAACTGTTTTTTCAGAATACGCATCGCTTTTTTTTGTTACTTGAACAATTACGTTGCTACCTTTTGAAATATACAATTCTTTTGCTGCTTCTGGAGAAAGCACAATAGCAATTCCTTCAGTTGCATCAAAACTTCCAAAAATCATTACTTCAATGCTAATATTTGTTTGAGGATTTGTAACCACCACAATATCCCCAGGCAAATATCCCGGAGATTTTGCAAATAATCCACTTGGCAATTCTCCTGCATCTGCCACAATAGCCCTACCATCCAAAGATGGTTTAGAAGCACCAATCAAAAAAATACAAAATAATACTGCACAAATCAATAAACATATTTTTTTCATAGGACTCCTCCCTTATTTCCCATTTAAATTCAAATTGATTTTATCTGCAATTTCACAGGCAAATTTATTAAATCCAGTAAATTGATTAGAAACAGATTCTCTATTAGGTAAGATTTCCCCACTTTTATAGAACTCAGAACCTGTAGAAACTTTTTTTATTGTATATTGAACATTTTTTATATTTTCCAATGAAACACCATCTGGAGTTTTAGATTTTGCTAAGTCATACTCCAAAGTTATTTCAACAAAATAATCCATAAAACCATCTACCGCAGAATTAAATCCGTTGAAAACAGCCATTTCATAATTTTCATACAATGATATTGGCTCATTTGAAACAATATGACCATTATCAAACAAAGTATTTAAAATCTGATTTTCAAATACTCTAGAAGCTTCAGATACTTTTTCTGGACCATCTTTTTGAAGGATTAAAATACTAACATTCATGCCATAAGCATTTATCACGTTTAATAGTAATATCAACACTATAATTAAGTTTCTAATTTTTCTTTTCATATATATTTTCCTTTTTAGATTTTCGGATTTTTACATTTCGATGTTTAGATTTTTTTTACAGATTAATCAATTTCAATTTACAAGTCCTTTACATATAAACACTTAGAAGGTTTTGAAAAAAAATCAAAAAATTTTCAAAATTTTTACTTTTTCCTATTGACCTTTTTTTTATTAAGATGTATATTAATCAACGTCGACGGAACGTAGCGCAGTTGGTAGCGCGTCTGGTTTGGGACCAGAATGTCGCAGGTTCAAGTCCTGTCGTTCCGACTCCCGGGCGATTAGCTCAGC
The DNA here is from genome assembly GCA_045631425.1 of Treponemataceae bacterium. Classification (GTDB taxonomy): domain Bacteria; phylum Spirochaetota; class Spirochaetia; order Treponematales; family Treponemataceae; genus Treponema_I. Next base: position 8,471 of record JAZQUR010000074.1, read on the forward strand.
TGGGAGAGCACCTGGTTTACACCCAGGTTGTCGGGGGTTCGATCCCCTCATCGCCCATAAAAGCACTTCAACTTTGAAGTGCTTTTATTTACGGCGGCATAGCTCAGCAGGTAGAGCATACGGCTCATATCCGTCAGGTCATAGGTTCAAATCCCATTGCCGCTAAATGAAGGCTGTTCTTAAAGAACAGCCTTTTTTGTTTTTACTGCTATTTATCAAAAAAAGAGGAACTTAACATGACACCAGAAGTTTTCAATGCTCCTTTCAAAGGAAGATCTTTACTTAACTGGATTGATTGGACACCAGATGAAATCAACACCGTGCTCAACATCGCTCTTCAAGTAAAAAAAGAAAAAAGAGCAGGAGAAATCCATCAACGTTTTTTGGGAAAATCTATCGCCCTAATTTTTGAAAAACGCTCTACTAGAACACGTTGTTCCTTTGAAACAGCTTTTGGGGAAGAAGGCGGTCATCCAGTATTTTTATCAAATCAAGATATCCAACTTGGTGGAAAAGAATCTATAGAAGATACAGCCCGTGTACTTGGAAGAATGTTTAGCGCTATCGAATTTCGCGGATTTAAGCAAGATCACGTTGAACTTCTCGCAAAACACTCAGGAGTTCCAGTTTACAACGGTTTAACTGACGATTTTCACCCTACTCAAGCCCTTGCTGATATTATGACTCTATACGAAAAATTTGGAAAAATTAAAGGATTACACTTAGTTTATTCTGGAGACGGAAGAAACAACGTAGCTCGTTCTCTAATGTTGATTTCAGCAAAAATGGGAATAAATTTCACAGTTTTAACTCCACCAGAATTAAACCCAGATAAAGAAATCCTTTCTATTTGTGAACCATTTGCAAAAGAAAGCGGTGCTACAATTACTGTAACAGATAAAATTTCACTTGTAAAAGACGCAGATGCGGTTTATACTGATGTATGGACTTCTATGGGTGAAGAAGCACTAAAAGAAGAAAGAACAAAGCTTTTATCACCATACCAAGTAAATACTGAGCTTATGAACGCAGTTTGTAAACCAAGTGGGATTTTCTTACACTGTTTACCAGCTGTAAAAGGCGAAGAAGTTACAGAAGAAGTTTTTGAAAGCGAAAACAGTTTAATTTGGGAGCAAGCGGAAAATCGTAAGCACACAATCAAAGCTATTATGCTTTCTACTCTCTAATTTTATAGGAGTTTTCTTTTATGAAGAAGCTATTACTATCTTTAGCACTAATTTTTTGCTGTACATTTGGGATTTTTGCACAAAAAGCATTTACACCTTCTACAAAATCTTATGTAAATGTTCCAATTTTAAAGGTTTTTGAACACAGAGATGCTTATGTTGTTACTTACGTAAACAATAGTAACAAAATTAATTATGTTTCTGTACCAAAAGCATGGTTCAAACAAGGAACAACAGAAAAAAAAGGCGAAGTAAAACCTTTGCAAAAAAACCTAGAACCATACATGACTCTATGTTTTGATAATGATGAATTCTATTTCATCTATCTTTCAATGCCAGTATCAAAACTAGATGATGCATGGGGAGTTATGGCAGCAGGACAGGGTTTACCAGCTGAAATTGATCCAAAAATGGTTGCTGAAGGAAGATAATGCCTCAACAATTACTTAATGATATTCAAATCTCATTAGAAAAATCCATCTTGAAAGGAATTTCAGGATGGATTTTTACAAATTTTCACCACCGAGATGAGTTAACTGATTTTTTACTAAAAATTGATTCTAAAACCGTTTCTACAAGAAGATGGGTTTACATTGTACAAAAATCAGATTCACCAATAAAAATTCTTCACAAAATCGAAAAAGACGCCCTCTCTCACCTTCCAGGAAAAGAATATTTTTATTCAAGCAAGGAAGAATTGTCTACGATTTTATCATCAATCTGTAAAGAAAAAACTTACGCTGTTCTAAAAGATAGCAACATTCCTGTAATATCTACTGTTGATGCAGGTTTTATCGAATTGCTAAATCAACTAAAGATTGATACAGTTTCTGCATCAACTTTGGTACAGCTAACAAAAAGCATTTTAACTGAAAATCAAATAGATTCCCAAGAAAAAGCTGGAGAAATTTTATACTCCACAATTTTTCAGACATGGGAAAAAATCCAATATCACTATAAAAATAACATTCCATTATATGAAAAAGATGTTTTAGATTTTATTTTGGACTATTTTGAAAAAAATCAGATTGAAACTGATCATCCACCTATTGTTGCTTTTGGGAAAAATTCTGGAAATCCTCACTATGAAGTTTCTGATACAAACAATGCTTTATGTCAAAAAGGCAATGTAATCCAACTTGATATTTGGGGAAAATTAAAAAATGTTGAAAATAGTGTTTACGCTGACATTTCTTGGGTAGGAATTTACGATTCTGTAGTCCCAGAACATATCCAAAAATGTTTTGACTGCTTAATTTCGGCTAGAGATTTAGTTATCCCCCTTGTAAATGAGAAACTTGACAACTCTCAAATTACCGGAAACATTATTGATAGAAAAGTTCGACAAATATTAATCGAAAATGGATATCAGGAAGGCATCAAGCATAGAACAGGACATTCCATCGACACAGAATGCCACGGAACTGGGGTAAACTTAGACGACATCGAATTTCCAGACCATCGTTATATTGTTGACGGATGCAGTTTTTCTGTAGAACCGGGACTTTATTTTGATGATTTTGGCTTACGAACCGAAATTGATGTAACAATTTTCAAAAACAAGGCTTTTATTCCTGGAGAAAAAACTGTAACTCCAGAAGGACACAATATTCCTCAAAGAAAATTTTTGACTTGCTAATATTTATCTATTTATACTACAAAGGGAAAATATATGAGAACAATAACTGATTTAGATCTTGAACATCTCAAGAAATTTATTGAAAATCACAAGGCTTTTGTCATTTGTGGCCACAAAGAACCTGATGGAGACTGTATTTCCTCAAGCTTGGGACTAGCAAAAGTTTTGGACCATTTCAAAAAACCATATCAAATATTAAATGCAGGCCCATTTAAACGTACTGAAACAAAAAAATATGAACCACTTTTCAAAACCCAGTTTATTAGACAAACAAACGAACTAAAAGATACTGGTCTTTTTATCGTTGACTGTTCAGAATCTTTTAGATTAGGTGATATGGAAAGCCAAGTTGCCCATTTAGATACTTTTATCATCGATCACCACAAAACTGCAAATATTTCTGACGAAAATGCGATTTTGGACTCCACTGCCCCAGCTGCTGCTTGTATTGTTCAGCAAATTTATGAAAAAACTGTTGGAAAAATGGACAAAGAAATCGCTGATATTTTGTTTTTCGGTCTTTGTACAGACACTGGATTTTTCAGATTTTTAGATGATAAAAGTGCTGATATTTTTATTTTGGCAAGCCGACTTATTGAGGCTGGAGCAAATCCTCGCCAAACTTATGACTATATTACTAGTGGAAAGCCATATTTAACACGAAAACTTCTTGGAACAACTCTAAATCACACTGAATCATACTTAGATGGAAAGCTAGTTATTTCCTACGAAACAATGGAAGATACCCACAACTATGGAACAGAAGGTAGAGATTCTGATGCCTTATATTCTTTGCTTATGTCGGTAAATGAAGTTGAAGTTGTTGTTTTTGTTCGCCAAGAAACTGATAAAACTTGTACTTTGGGATTCCGCTCTAGAGATGAAGTTGATGTTTCAGCTGTGGCAGCAATTTTTGGTGGTGGCGGCCATAAAAATGCATCAGGTGCATGTACACAAGGCACAATCGAAACTCTGATTCCAAAAATTAAACAGGAATTTGCAAAAATCTTGTAATTTTTTATAGTGTTTTTTATCAAAAGACAAGAAATTTCAAAATTTCTTGTCTTTTTTTTTGCTTTTTGCCCAAAATCAGCCTAAAATCCCCATATTTTACAAAAAAAAGTTGGTACACAAATTGCATATACACCTCCAAATAATTTTACAGGAGATGTATATGGCAACACTAAGTGATATTTATCACGCCTACAAAACCAAAAAGATTTCTTATGAAGAACTGAAATCAAAAACCTTGGAAACCGTTTTCAAGGAAAAGTATTACTACAACATTCACATGTATAACAATGATGATTTAGTGGATTTAATTTTGTTTTTTAACAAATATCTTGAAAAAATCATTGATAAATATGATGAAAAACGAAGTTCCTATGCAGTTTATATTAGAAATTCCGTTGAATTAATAAAAAAAGCGAAATTTTACCGAAATTTACGGAAAAGTTCTGCAGAAGATGTTATACAAAACTACGCATTTGAAGAAGCCACATTATCAATTAATGAGCCAGAATACTACTACAACTCAAAATCAAAATTGGATATTGATTTTGAAAATATGGTAAAAACCCCAAAACAAAAAAAATTATCGATAGAATCGCGTATAAAAATCATTGTTCTAAAATCATGCTATTATCTTTCTGATGATAATTTGTATAACATTTGTGAGGAATTTAATATTCCCTACGGAGAAATGAAAGAATTGGTTGAAAAGGTAAAATCCTCTCTCGTCTTAAAATCAAAAAAATATACTGCGAAATCCCAAAATAAAACTCGTATATATTTTTTGCAAAATCGATATAAAGCTGAACTTGAAAAGATAAAAAAAGGTTCCCTTACCTATGAAAAATTAAAAAAATCTTTAGAATTCAACACAAAACTTTGGAATAAATACCAAGAAGACACAACAGAACAAATTATCGCACCATCAAACGCCATAATCGGAAAAGTCTTAGATATCCCTTATCACACAATAAATATCTTCTTTAATGATATGAAAAACTGTAGAAAAAATGATAAAAAGGGACTATCATAGAATTATGATTATTTATGCAGCAACCGGAAACGAGCACAAAAGACAAGAATTAACTCAATTATTTGCTCCACACACAATTATTATCCCAAAAGATAAGGGAATCGATTTTGATCCAGAGGAAAACGGCAACAGTTTTGTAGAAAATACAGTTATCAAAGCAAAAGCCTTGTATGATATTGTAAAAAAACCTGTTATTGCTGATGATTCTGGCATTTGCGTAGACATTTTAGATGGTAAACCTGGCATTTATTCTGCAAGATATGTAGGAAATAATACATTTTCTGAGAAAAAAATCTCTGATTCAGAAAGAAATGTATTACTTCTTCAAGAAGCAGCTGAAGTTGCAAAACAAAAGGGGATTTCACCAGACACTCCTCTATCCTGTCGATTTGTTTGCGCTATGGTTCTTTATCTTGGAAAAGACAGATATTACATTGCTCAAGAAACTATCGAAGGATTTTTAGTTAAAGATATTGAGTCTGCCAAAGGCTCTGGCGGATTTGGATACGACCCAATCGTTTTCCTACCTGAATATGGAAAAACTATTGCAGAACTAACTGCAGAAGAGAAAAACGCAATTTCTCACAGAGGGAAAGCTGCAAAAATTTTACAAACAATAGTTCAAGCAAATCCAGAAGCACTTAACTAAAAATTATTTAGGAAACAAACTTTTGATAAAAAAAAATAAAATATATTAAAAAAATCATTAAAGTTTTAGGAAATACCATCCGATAAAGTAAATGGAGAAATCTATATTTTTGATTTTCCACTTAAACGTGAAGTTTATATCACGGATGTAGCCTAAACAATCGTGTAAAACTAACACAAACAAAAGGTAAAAAGGATTTTACCTAAATTATTCCACGGAGGAAAAAAAACTATGGTTATCAACCACAACATTTCAGCAATGTACGCTAATCGTACACTAGGTGTAAACAATTCTAACTTGACAAAGGACATGGAAAAACTATCATCTGGCCAAAGAATTAATCGCGCTGGTGATGATGCTTCAGGTCTAGCAGTTTCTGAAAAAATGCGCAGTCAAATTAGAGGTTTAAACCAAGCTTCTAAGAATGCTCAAAACGGCATTTCATTTGTTCAAACAACTGAAGGATACCTACAAGAAACAACTGATATTGTTCAACGTATCCGCGAATTAGCAGTTCAATCTTCAAACGGTATTTATACAGAAGAAGACAGAATGCAAATTCAAGTTGAAGTATCACAACTTGTTGCAGAAGTTGACAGAATCGCTTCTCAAGCCCAATTTAACGGTATGAATATGCTTACTGGTCGTTTTGCTCAAGTTAATGGAGACAATGCAGTTACAGGTTCAATGTGGTTCCACATTGGTGCTAATGTAGACCAAAGAATCTCTATGTACATTGGAACAATGACAGCAACATCACTTGGATTAAGAGAATTCGGTGGTGAAGGTATTATGAGCATTGCTAGTCCGGATGATGCCAACAGTTCAATTGGTACACTAGACGAAGCTCTTAAGAAAATAAACAAACAAAGAGCTGACCTTGGTGCATATCAAAACCGCTTAGAAATGACTGTAGCTGGTATTGATATTGCAGCAGAAAACCTACAAGCATCAGAATCTCGTATCCGCGATACAGATATGGCTAGTGCAATGGTAGAATACACAAAGAATTCTGTACTTGCACAAGCTGGAACAGCTATGCTTGCACAAGCAAATACAAGTTCACAAAATGTATTGTCTTTGCTTCAATAGTGTATTATAATAGAGATGAGTCAAGAGATAAGTTTTTCTTACTCTTGGCTCACCTTTATTTAGGTTTTACAATGTTTGGAAAACCTAAACAAAGGTGTCTCAAGGGGTTAAGTGAAACGCCCCTTGACCACCTGTATTTTCCAATTATTTTGGAAAACTACATGCAAGTTGATTTTCTCTTGCATGTGAATGTAAACCATAATGTTTGCAAAAGATCTTTGAAAACAAAGTAACCTTTCATAGTTGTGTTACAACAGGAACAGATAACTTTTTATAGGTTATCTATTCTTGTTGTAGCGATTATGTAGAAATCGGGGGCGCGATAACCATTTTTACAATCAACACAACAGAGGAAAATACAAAATAAGGAAACAAAGGATTGTTTCTCTTTTTACCTTACATGGAGGGTTACTTATGGTTATAAATCACAATATGAGTGCTATGTATGCTAACAGATCTTTGGGAAATGTTAACAACCAAATCGGTGGCAACATAGAAAAACTCAGTTCAGGACAACGTATAAATAGAGCAGCTGATGATGCTTCAGGATTAGCAGTTTCTGAAAAAATGCGTTCACAAATTCGTGGCTTAAACCAAGCTGAAAGAAATATCAACAATGGTGTTTCATTTATCCAAGCAACAGAAGGATATCTACAAGAAACAACTGATATTTTACAACGTATTCGTGAACTTTCTGTACAATCAGCAAACGGAATCTACGCAGATGAAGACAGAATGCAAATTCAAGTTGAAGTATCTCAACTTGTTGCAGAAGTTGACAGAATCGCATCACAAGCTCAATTTAACGGTATGAACATGCTAACTGGTGCATTTGCTCAAGATTCTGTTTCTGGTCGCGTTATGCAATTCCAAATCGGTGCAAACGTTGATCAAAACGAAACTGTTTACATTGGAACAATGACAGCAAAAGCTCTTGGTCTAAGTGGTATTCAAGGTGAAGAAGGAAATCAAATTTCAATCTCTTCTCCAGAATCAGCAAACATGACAATTAGCACAGTTGATGAAGCTCTTAAGAATGTTTCAAAACAAAGAGCAAACTTAGGTGCTTATCAAAATCGTTTTGAATTAGCAGCACAAGGTATTTCTGTAGCAGCTGAAAACCTTCAAGCAGCTGAATCACTAGTTCGTGATACAGACATGGCTTCAGAAATCGTAGAGTACACAAGAAACCAGATTCTCACACAATCTGGAACAGCTATGCTAGCACAAGCTAACACACAATCACAAAACGTGATGGCTCTATTAAGCTAATTCATTTTTCTGTATAAGAGATCTCTGGATGTAATCTTTTTTACAGAAAGAAAATAGTCGAGAGGGGATGCGCCTCCCTTCTTGATTGTTTTTACAAGGAGGTACTTATGCTTAACGCAGTAAACCTTGCCATGGATGGCATTATAAAAGTTGTACCCACATCTGTCTCTTCACAAAATGTAACTCGTCCTGTGGCTAATTCAAAAGTAAATGAAGAACTTAATAACACAGCTGAATCCTTGGAAAAAGAATTGGAACAAACAAAAGCTTCTGTGCAACAGTTACAAAAACTGTCAGATTCTTTAGGAAAAAGACTTCAATTCAATGTAAACGAAGCTCTCGGCAAAGTTGTTGTTAAGGTGATTGACCCTTCTACCGATAAGGTTATAAAGGAGATTCCGTCCCAAGAAGTTCAAAATATGCAGCTTCACATAAAAGAAACAATAGGTTTACTATTTGACGAAATTGTATAGATAAACTTTTTGGACATTAGCAATTGCCAATGGCCGATATAACAATACCTGGAGTAAGTGATAAATACGGAACAACGAACCTAATCCAACAATTAATGGAAGTTGAACGTGTTCCACTTACTCGCGAACAAGATAGACTCGATTCTTATAAAGCAGAACAAGACGCTTGGCGTAGTGTAAATAAAGCTATGTCCTCACTAAGAGAAAGCGTTAGAACTCTCTACTCTTTTGACAATCCTTTTAATACAAAACTCGCCTCATCATCAGAAGAAAACGCAATTACAGCAACTCCAGACAGAAATGCAGATATCGGTTCATTTAAAATCAAAGTAGAACAAATTGCAGAAGCAGACCGATTTTTATCCGGGGAAATAGAAAACAGTTTTGAAGTTCCAGAAGGGAAATATACCTTTGTGGTAAACGAAAAAGAAATCTCTTTTAACTGGAAAGGTGGCAAACTATCAGACTTTGTAACATCACTAAATCGCCGTGGAAATAATACAATAAAGGCGTCTTTAATCGGAGTATCAGGGACAAAAAAATCCTTATTAATAGAAAGTTTACTTACAGGCAAAGAAAATGCTCTTATTTTCAAGGATGATGCTTTTAACTTCGCACTAGACGTAGATATGATTCATGAAAAAAAATGCGAAGAAAAAATCTTAGCTTCTGAAAAAAATGATTTAGAACAACTTTCAGGATATGCCCTAACATCAGTTAAAGTAGAAAATGATTTAATAACAGTTCCTCCAAAATCAGGATTTTTTATCGAAGTTCCTAGAAGCGTGAAAGACGATGAAAAACAGCAAATAAACTTTACTGTGCGCCTAGAGGGAAAAGAAGAAGCTGAAACACAAGTGGAAAAGGAAAAGTTTCCGATTTTACCAAACGCCGCAATGGTACAGTTCAAAGACGCTATTGTTTTTAACATGGATTCAGAACTTGGTTACACACCAGAAACAAAGGTTACTAAAATTGAACCTGTAGAAGATTTTTCCCTTGTATTTTTACAAACAGAAAACGATGAAATTCCTCTAGGAAAAGTTGACTCAACAGGCTTGGAAACCTCTTTCCAAATCAACATTTCTGATTACGAAGATAAAATCGAAAATATTATTGTAAAAAATAATAATACTGGAAAAACTGCCTATATTAGTTTTCCATCTGCAATAAATCCAAATGCAGAAAAAGGATTTGAACCAAGTAACCCAATTTCTGTTGCTCAAGACGCAAAACTAAAATACGAAGGAATCACAATGTATCGTCCAACAAATAAAATTGACGACATTGTTGAAAACGTTACTTTAAATCTAGAAGCACCAACAGAAAAAACAGCTACAATCAAAATCGAGCCAGACACAGAAACCTCAAAAGAAGCAATTATTGAGTTGGTTGGATATTATAATCAATTAATTGCAGAAATTAATATTTTAACTCAGAACAAACCTGAGTTGATTTCAGAGTTAGATTATCTTTCAGAGGATGAAATCGAATCATACGAAGAAAAGTTAGGAATGTTTTCTGGGGACTCTACCCTAACCTCTAGCAAATCAAGTCTTCAGCGAATTATGACAAACACATATCCAATCGAAGGTTCTACTATTCGACTTTTATCGCAAATCGGGATTTCAAGTAATGCTACAGGCTCAACAGGCTACGATGCCACAAAACTTCGTGGATATTTTGAAATTGATGAAAGCAAACTAGATGAAGTACTTAAAAATAATATTTCAGACATCAAAAATCTATTTGGATATGATTCAGATGGTGATATGATTATTGATACCGGGATTGCCTACTTGATGGAAAAAAACCTTCAAGCATACGTTCAAACTGGTGGAATCCTTGCATCAAAAACTCGAACATTGGATACAAAAATCTCTAACTCAGAGAAAACCATAAGTCGACTAGAAACTCAACTTGAAACAAAAGAACAAGAATATCGAACAAAATTTGGAAATATGGAGTCAACATTGAGCAACCTAGAATCTCAATCTGATTCAATAACCAATTTCAATAATCAACAAAGTAAAAATAATAACTAACATTGGAGGCTAAAATGAAAATTTTTATTAATGATAATGAATTAGATTTTTCACTTGAAAATGAAAAAGTTTGTGGCGAAATCTTAAATCAATTGCAAGTTGAATTTGAAAAAGATAATGGAACAATTTTTAAGATCATCATTGATGATGTAGAAATAACAGCTGACGAAATCGAAAACTATTCTCAAAAAAGCATTGATGAAATAAACACAATAAATATCATCGCTGTTTATGCAGAAGATATCAAAATCTCACTAAAAGAATTAGCGCTTGAAATCGAAAGCTTAAATCAAAGTTTTGAAGAATTACCTGTTTATCTACAAGGAAATAATCAATCAAAAGTTCCAGAAATTTTAACAAAATTTGCAGATAATTTTAGCATTCTTTGCCGCTTAATTTCTTTAACAGCGCTTTTTCCAGAATATTTTGAAAATATCAAAATAGATGATAAAAATCTTTCAGATTTCATAAGAGATTTTTCACCATTTCTTGAAGATTTTGAAAATGCAATTAAAGACAATGACACAGTTACCATTGGAGATATTGCAGAATACGAAATTAAGCCAAGATTTGAAAGCTTTTGTGAAGTGATAAAGGAAATATAATGTTATTTTTAGTTGGTAGTCCATTAGAAGCAAGACAAAACTCAGAGAATTACTCATTTTTTGTTTACTTTGTTGTTTTTGCAGTTGTTTGTATTTTCATAAGTTTTCTCATAAAATTTGTAAAGGGGAAATTACTTTCGCAAAAACAGAGAGCAGATAAACCTACCAACATGTCTATGGTTTTGCGTATCGCTAAAATTTACGATTTAACATTGGAGCAACGTGATTTCCTAATAAAAATTTGCAAAAAAAATAAAATACCAAATCTTGAAGTAAATTTTCACTCAGAAAACTTTTTCAACAATTTTTTCTTTAAATATTATCATGATATTAAGGAAAATAAAGAAAATCTAAGCGAAGATGAAGTTGAAAGCCAAATCGCAATTTTATTTTCTTTACGACAAAAAATCGAGAATGCAAAACGAAATTATGCAAATTTAATATCAACTACAGCTATACCTGAAGGTCATAAATTATATCTATATAACGAAATAAAAGAAAAATTTGAATGTACAATAAAACAAAATTCAAAAGAATATATGGTTTTGACTATTCCAAAAAATATTCATAACCTATTTTATCGTCCGAAAGAGCTAGAAAAAGTAACTTACTATTATCAGTCAAATTTGGGAACTGCTTTTATTTTGGATTTACGAATTATTCGATATCAAACTTCTACTGAAAATGAAGATGAATTAGTGGTTTCTCACTCAAATCACTTAAAATGCTTCCAAAGACGTCAGTTTAAGCGTGTTGATATCAATAATATTTGTACATTTTCAGCTGTAAAAACAAAATCAGAGACAAGCAAAAATGGTACAGCTATAAATTATGAACCGATGGACAAAAAACATCAGGGCCAGTTAATTGAGTTATCTGCTGGTGGATGTAGTATTTCTACTAATTTACATATAAAAGAAAAACAATATATACATATTGAATTATCAATAGATAATAAAACTAAAGACGAAGTAATCGGATTAATTGTAAACACAACTGAAAATTTGTCCGATAATACTTATGTCTTGCATATTGTTTTTGTAAATATAGATAACAAAACTAGAAATAAGATTTTTTCTAAGGTTTACGAATATCTTTCTTAAAAAATTTATTTTAAGTTGACTTAATTTTTTCTATGGAGTAATGTAGCACAATGAAAGTTTTGGGATTAAACAACATAGTAAGAGAGGAAGGAGTTATTTATTACAGAAAATGTTTTACAGCTTTATGTGAAATAGAACTTCCTTTAAGAACAATTAACACCCCCATATCTTTTACAGTTGAAATGTCACCTTTAGGTGAAAAGAAAATTGATATCACCTTTTTAGAATCAATCGAATATCCTTTATTGCCAATATTAAAGATATTAAGAGATATGATTAAAAAGCTAGATTACGAAGGAAAACTACTCTGATTACTCTACAAACAAAATCACAAGAAGAAACTATAGAAGTTGGATATATTTTTGGTACGTTTTTGAAACCGGGAAATATTATCGCTATGCAGGGAACTTTAGCAGCTGGAAAAACTACAATCACAAAAGGCATTGCTAAGGCTCTTGATATTGAAGATGATATTACAAGTCCAACTTTCACGCTCATAAGCGAATATGAAGGAAAAATGCCTTTATATCACATGGATGTTTACAGATTGGACACTTCTGAGGACTTTATCAATCTTGGAACAGAAGATTTAATCTACGGAAAAGGTGTAAGTATAATTGAATGGAGTGAAAAAATTATGGATGCACTCCCAAAAAACACAATTATACTAAAATTAGAAGCACAAGAAGACAATTCTAGAATAATAACCATATCAAATTTTGATAATAAGGACTTTATTGAAAAGGTAAGCAAATATGAAAGCTCTTGCAATTGATAGTGCATCTCCAGTAATTACTTTTGTAGCAATAAACGAAGAAAAGAAAGCAGAAATTTCTTTGGATATTGGCATGCATCAGTCTGAAATGATTTTGCCTTGTATAAATCAAGTTTTATCCTATGTTGATTTACAGCCTGAAAATCTTGATTTTACAGCTTTATGCTTGGGACCAGGAACTTTTACAGGTCTTCGCTTGGCATTTGCTGCGTTAAAGGCGTTTTCAATCACAAATAATGTTCCAGTATATGCTATTCCAAGTTTAGAAGCTTATGCACATCCATATTTGATGTGGAGAGGTGCTGTTGTTCCAGTAATTGATGCAAAAAAAGATAGATTTTACGCTTCTGTTTTTAGAAATGGCGCTGAAAACACTGAACCAATGGATGCAACAGTTGAAGAAGTGGTAAATTGCCTTGATTCAGAAGAAAAGATTTTGGTTGTTGGGCCAGATGCAGAGTTATTTGCAGAAATGGCTTTATCAGTAAAACCTAATCTTTCTATAACAACTTTTAATTCTGTGAATAAATCTTGTGCCACTTCCCTTTTAGAAATGGCAAATAAAAAATTTCTAAATAAGGAAAAACCTTTGGAAGATTATGAGGGACCTGTTTACATTCGTCCGTCAGAAGCAGAACTTTCAAAGAAATAGCTTATAAATTATTTTGAAAATGGGGGAACTTAAATATAAATTTAAGTTCCCCTAGTCTCACCCCTAAATTTGACCAAATTTAAGGCGAGTTTCTCGTACTTTTAAGTTTACTTTTGAACTGACTCGGTGTCAATTCTTTTAATCCTTTC
>JAZQUR010000075.1:0-1512 GCA_045631425.1 Treponemataceae bacterium
CCAGAGTCCAGAGGGCGGCAAGCCCTTTGGTCGTGCAAGGAAAGGTCGGGGGTTTGGGGGGGGGTAGGAAAAACTACGCCTCGAAAAAGTTGGTTTTCCTACCCCCAAATTTAAGGGGGTTTTAGGGGTCCTCCCCTAAATTCTATCAAACGAAGTTATTTCTTCCTCGTAATCAACGCCTTCGATATCGAAACCGCTAGTTGCTAGGAAGTCGTGTCTATATCCTTCTAAGTCTGCAATATCTTCCATATTTTCCACAGTGATTTTTGGCATCAATTCATCAACTTTTGTTTGAACTGCTTTTGAAAGCTCTCTATCATCAATACGGATTCTGTTTTCTTCGTCCACAGAAATGTTTTTATCATTTAATTTACAGCCAAGTTCTTCTGCAACTTCAAGAGCCTTTCCACAAGGGAGTCCGTAAAGGCGGCTATCAAATAAACGGTTGATTTGTTCGATACATCCTTCATGACTTCCATCAGCCTTCATCACTTTATATAAACTTGTTAGATAAAATGGGATAATAGGAATAACTGCACTTGCTCTTGTTACAAGACCTTTGTTTACAGAAACGTATGCTGAACCTTTTACACCAGCTAAAACATCATCAAGTTCTTTTGCAGTTGCTTCTAGATGTTCTTTTGCTTTTCCGATTGTTCCACTTCTATAAATTGCCTTAGAAACTTCTGGTCCAATGTAAGAATATGCAACTGTAATTGCACCTTCTGATAAAAGTCCTTCTGCAACTAGTTTTTCAATCCAAAGTTTCCAGTCTTCGCCACCCATAACTTTGATTGTGGCTTCTTTTTCTTCATCTGTTGCAGGTTCTGCACTAATTTCTTTGATTTCTTTTGTAAATGGATCGATTGTTTTTCCAACAAAAGGATTTCCAAAAGGTTTGATAACTGACTTGTGCATAATTCCTGTAGCAGGATCTGTTCTAACTGGACTTGCTAAACTGTAAACAACTAGGTCAAAAATCATGTTGTTTTCTTTTGCAGCTTTTGCAACTTGGTCTTTTATTTCGTTAGAAAAAGCGTCCCCATCAATTGTGATTGATTTGATATTTGCTTCTTTTGCAGCTTGGTCAAAAGCTAGGTTGTTGTACCAGCCTGGTGTTCCCCATTTTTTTTCTGTACCAGCTTTTTCAAATGACACACCGATAGTTGCTGCACCGTAAGCGAAACTTGCAGAAATGCGACTTGCAAGTCCGTATCCGTTTGAACAGCCTAAAACTAGTACATTTTTTGGAGCTGCGACTCCGTTGTTGTCTCTTTCATCTAAGCCAGATAGAGTTCCGTTTTTTCTAGCTTCTGCTCTTGCTTTTGTATATTCGATTTGATCAAGTACTGCTTTTTTGCATCCCTTTGGATGGGCGTTTAAGCAGATATTGTTTCTTACCATTGCTTTCATTCTTTTCTCCTATGGAACACAAGGGGTAGTGTCCCCTTGTGAAACCCCTCTTATCAGGGGGAAAGGAAACCCCTTTTTTTCGAGTCATTGGTTTCCTTT
>JAZQUR010000076.1:0-28468 GCA_045631425.1 Treponemataceae bacterium
AAATCTACACTAAAAATGTGTAAAAATATATGATGATTTTATCTGCTAAAACTTTATCCCCACTAAAGATAACTTTACAAATACTAAAACTCTTGCATAAATACTTAAGAAGTGCTATTATAAAGCTATGAACGACGCAATAAAAGCCGTGGCAGACCGGCTAAAAGGTTTGCGAGAAATTATGGATGTTTCTGTAGAAGAAGCTGCAAGAGTTTGTGGCATAACTCCAGAACAATACGAAGCCTACGAAACTGGCACAATGGATATTCCAGTTGGTGTTCTTCACTCAATGGCTCGTGAGTACAACTTCGAACTTACAACATTGATTTCCGGAAACGAACCACACATGAAATCCTACTTTCTAACAAAAAAAGGTAAAGGATTGTCTGTGGACAGAAGAAGTGATTACAAATATCAATCTTTGGCATTCGGATTTTCAAACAGAAAAGCTGACCCATTTATTGTTACAATCACTCCAGAAGAAACTCGAGAAATCCACTTCAATTCACATCCTGGACACGAATTTAACTACATGATTGAAGGCTGTATGAAAATCGTTGTTGATGGCAAAGAGATGATTCTAGAAGAAGGAGATTCCCTTTATTTTGATGCCACAAAACAACACGGTATGCAAGCCTTAAACGATAAACCAGCAAAATTCCTTGCAATAATTATTTAGCTGAATATTAAAGTGTGGAAAGGCAACTTCATATTATGCTTTCCCACAAAAAAACTTTGG
Organism: Treponemataceae bacterium; assembly: GCA_045631425.1. GTDB lineage: Bacteria > Spirochaetota > Spirochaetia > Treponematales > Treponemataceae > Treponema_I. The sequence continues at coordinate 740 of JAZQUR010000076.1, forward strand.
TATTCAGCGCCTTTGACCAAACTTGAGGGTTTCAAGAAATAAAATACAAGGAAATATTTAAATATTATGGAAGAATTATTTTTACCAAGAACAGAATTTGAAAATTACGAAGACTTTTTTAAAAATTACAAAATCAATGTTCCAGAGAATTTCAACTTTTCTTATGACGTAATGGATGTACTTGCATCAAAAACTCCAGATGCAAGAGCAATTTTGTGGACAAATGATGAAGGACTTACAAAAGAATTTACTTTTGCTGAAATAAAAGAAAGAACAGACAAGGTTGCAAGTTTTTTCCAAGCATCTGGAATCAACAAAGGCGATTTTGTTATGTTGGTTTTGCAACGTCGCTACGAATTCTGGCTTTCAATTTTAGCCTTACATAAAATTGGAGCTTCTGTAATTCCAGCAACCCACATGCTTACAAAAGAAGACATTATTTATCGAAATAACGCTGCAAATATTAAGGCGATTATTGCTGTAAATGATGGTGACATTCTTTCCCACGTTGATGCGTCTTTGCCAGAAAGCCCAAGTCTAAAAGTGAGAATCGCTGCCAATTCTTACGGTTTAGATGTGCCAAACGGGGAAAACTTTACTTCTCCTGACGGAACTGTTCACGAAGGGAAAAATCTTCCAGAAGGTTGGCTTGATTTCACAACTGGAGAACAAAACGCAGCTCCTTTTGAACCACAACCACGTGATAAAATCAACTCAAACGATGATATCATGCTTGCTTACTTTACATCTGGAACAACAAGCCACCCAAAACTTGTTTCTCACAATTTTACATATCCACTTGGACACATTGTAACAGCAAAATATTGGCAACAAGTAAAAAAAGGCGGATTACACTTAACTGTAGCAGATACAGGTTGGGGAAAGGCTGTTTGGGGCAAACTTTACGGACAGTTGATTTGTGAATGTGGTGTTTTCGTGTACGATTATCACGCAAAATTTAAGCCAACTGATTTGTTAACTCAAGTTGAAAAACATAAAATCACAAGTTTCTGTGCTCCGCCAACAATTTATCGTTTCTTGATTCAAGAGGATTTATCATCTTATGACTTATCTTCTTTGGAACACTGTTCAACTGCTGGTGAGCCACTTTCTGATGAAGTTTTCAACAAATGGAAATCTTTAACAGGTCTTGAATTGAGAGAAGGTTTTGGTCAAACTGAGACAACTCTTTCTATTTTAAACTTTGGAAATGAAAAAGTAAAACCAGGTTCTATTGGAAAACCTGCACCATATTACAATGTTGTACTTTTAGACGACGAAGGCAACGAATGTGAAGACGGTGAAGTTGGTGAAATCGCTTTCCCACTAAAAAATGGTAGATTCCCTGGATTGTTCATGGAATATTACGGGGATCCTGACAAAACAAATGAAGTTATCCGTGATGGTTACTATTTCACAGGTGATACTGCATGGCGCGATGAAGACGGATTTTTGTGGTTCATGGGAAGAAGTGATGATGTTATCAAATGTTCTGGTTATCGCATCGGAACTTTTGAAGTTGAAAGCGTACTAATGCAACACCCAGCTGTTGTTGAATGTGCGGTAACTGCAGCTCCAGACCCTGTTCGCGGTCAAGTTGTAAAAGCAACTATCATTCTTGCAAAGGATTACAAACCGGGAAGCCCTGAACTTGTAAAAGAAATCCAAAAATTCGTTAAGGAAACAACTGCTCCTTACAAATATCCTCGTATCGTGGATTTTGTTGATGAATTACCAAAAACTATTAGTGGAAAAATCAAACGAAAGGATATCCGAAATAAATAGAAAATCATTTTGCATGATGAAAGCTCACGTGTTTTGCGTGGGCTTTTTTTTTGTGTGCTTGAGATTTTGTAAAAAAATTGATATTTTTAGTTGTAAGGGAGAATTTTGAAAAATGAATAAAAAATCTAAAATACTTTTGATTACATTAGGTTCAATTTTCGGCGTGTTGTTACTTGCGATTTTGATAGTGCCATTTCCTATTGTAAATAGTGCTTATAACTCAAATTTTGCAAAACATTTTACTACTTATGAAGGCTTTGCATTAAATCTAGATGATTTTGACGGCTTAAATCGTGAAAAATATACATTTCCGTCAAATAATGGTCAAATCTTAACAGGATACAAATATTTTCATGATGATACTGATGTAAAAGGACTTGTAGTTTTTGCTCATGGTTTTGGTGGTGGCGGACATAACGGATATATGAATGTTATCAATTATTTTACTGAAAATGGGTACCAAGTGTTTGCATACGATGCAACTGCAAATGATGAAAGTGAAGGGGATGTAGTTGGTGGATTACCTCAGGGAATTGTGGATTTGGATTATGCTCTTCGCTTTGTGAAATCAGAGAAAGACTTTGCAAATCTTCCAATATTTTTGTGGGGACATAGTTGGGGCGGATATTCGGTAGGTTCTGTAACAAAACTACATTCTGATGTGAAAGGTGTTATGGTTGTTTCAGGTTTTAACAGTTCTGCAGATATGTTTGAATCAGAGGGAAGAAATATCGCTGGTGGAGCTATAAAATTTATCATGCCATATTACAATATTATAGATAGAAAAAAATATGGTGACTATGCCCCAATGAGTATTGTTGATAGTCTTTCGGAGTCAAAGGTGCCAGCGATGTTCTTGCACAGTAAAGACGATTCTACAATTCCCTTTGAAGATAGTTTTGAAATCTATTATGAAGCATTTGGAAAAAATTCAAATTATTTGTTTGAGACTTATGAAAATCGTGGCCACAATTATGTTGTAAATTCTGATATTGCAAGAGAATATAGAAATCAGTACGAGGTTGAATATTCAGAATATCGAAAAAATCAAGAAAATATGACTTATGAAATGAAAGTCGCATATGATAAGGCAAATTTTGATAAGAAAACCGCAAATAATCTTGATGAAGATTTGATGTCAAAAATGATAAAGTTCTGTGATGAAAATAGATAGAGTATAAACTGCATAAAGGAAGCAATTTCAAAAAGGAAGTTGCTTCCTTTTTTTTGTACAAAATTATCAAAAATAATTGCAGTTTTGAAATAGTTTTTATATCATCTTGATATTAACCTATTAGTGAGGAAAAAATGACTATAAAAGAACAAGCAATTTCTTGGGTAAAAGAATATTTTGAAAAAAATGGAAACGCTGAAACAAAGGCAATTATCGGGATTTCTGGCGGCAAAGATTCTTCTGTGGTGGCAGCACTTTGTTGTGCAGCTCTTGGAAAAGACCGTGTAATCGGCGTAATGATGCCAAACGGCGTACAATCTGATATTGCGGATTCTATCAAGTTGTGCAATTTCCTTGGGATAAAAAACTACACTGTAAATATCGGCGCAGCTTACGAAGCACTAACTGCTGAAATAAAATCTGTAACAAACACAGACAACACAACTCCACAATTTAACACAAACACTCCATCACGTCTTCGCATGTCGACTCTCTACGGAATTGCGGCCCTCGACGGTAACGCTCGTATTTCTTGTAACGGAAACTACAGCGAACGCCTTGCTGGATATTTCACTATTTGGGGGGACGGGGCTGGTGATTTTGCGCCTCTTGCTAATCTTTTTGTGGACGAAGTTGTGCAACTGGGTATTGATTTAGGTTTGCCAGAAGATTTATGCGTAAAAGCTCCTGCTGATGGCATGTCTGGAAAAACTGATGAGGACAACCTTGGCTTTACTTACGCTGAGCTAAAAAAAGTGGCTACTGGAAATGAAAGTGAAGTTGATGCTGATAAAGTAGAAAAAATTAAGGCAAAACTAAAAGCCCTTGATTTTAAGCGAAAACTTTTAAATCTGCCATGTTTTGTGCCAACAAGATAAAAACTTTTGAACATAAAAAAAGGGAAGTAACTTTCTTGTAATTTTTTTTACAGCAAGTTGCTTCCCCTTCTTTTTATCTTTTCTATGTTTACGCAATATCGTCAACGATAGTTTCTGGTGGTCTTTCCAAAAGCTCTGGATTTTTTAGGTTTTTCTTGATTTCGTGGAAAGCTGCAGAATAATAGTGCCCGTCGCAAATACGTTCGTCTGTTGAAAAGTTCAAATCCAAATATCGAACTCTGTTTACATTGCCATCCTTGTCCACTTCATTTTCCTTTCTAACTGCACTAAAAGAAATAAACACAGGTACGTTTCCGAAGTTGTACAAGTGGTGATAAATAGATGGAATTCCCAAACTTGCCATTGATGTGATAACAAGTGTACCGTGGAATGGACTTAAATCTGTTAGGAATTTTGGAATCCAACCGAAGTAATCCAAGAATTTTAGAAAATCAACTGCACCTTTTAGTAAAAAACGAGGAAAACTTCCTAGCAATCCTACTACTTTGTCAAAAATATTTTCTTCTTCACTTGAATTTTTGAATTCTTCAATTTTTTGTGTAAATTGTTCGTAAACATCGTCAACTGTAGCATCTGGTTTGAAAACAAACTTAATCATTGTTTCTGGTGCATCAAGCTTCAACTCTTTTTTTACCGCCATGATAATTTCGATGTTGTGACGAGCATAAATTCTGTAGCCACTTAAGAAACGATTTAGTCCTGGTTTTTGGGAAAGCATTCTGATGTAAGATGCTACCAAAACGTGCATTGCGCTAAATCCTGGCTTTCCTTCTGCTCGTTTTTTGTGAATGAATTTTTCCATTTCAGTCATTGGGATAGCTGCTTGAAAGTAGTTCATGGCTCCAACACGAGTTGGCATGATAAATGGTGCAACGTATGTTATTGGTTCAAGAGTTCGGACTCGTCTTCCATCTTTTCTGTCACCAATTCGTCTTCTGTACTTTTTTTCTGATTTTACGACTTCGTTTTTATTTGTGGTTACAATTTCATTCATAATGGTTCCTAATTTTTGAGTTGTATTTCAATATTCTACAAGGAAATTTCTTAAAAAGCAAATTTAAATTTTATCATGATATTAGTGCTGAAAATTGCACTTTAAAGTGTTAAAATATAAGTATGACATAATTGACATTTGAGTAAAGCTAGTGTACTATAAGGCTATAACACTAGATTGAGTTTTATTATTACATTTGTAAAACTTGACAAAAGTAAATATTACTAGTATAAATCTATTTAGATAATTTTCTAAATAGAGAAAATTCTAAATAGGTCTACTAAGGAGTTTTTATGAGTATTATCAAAATGGAACAAGTAAGAAAAGTTTATCCTTTGGGTAAATTGGAAGTTGAGGCTGTAAAAGGTGCAACTTTTGAAATTGAAAAAGGTGAGTTTGCAGTAATTTCAGGTCCTTCTGGTTCTGGAAAATCTACAATTCTAAATATGATTGGTTTAATTGATGTGCCAACTTCTGGAAAACTAGAAATTGATGGAACAGATATTTATGGCGACTATCTACAGTCAAAAGCTGCACAAAAAGCACAAAAGCAAGGTGTTTTGCCAAAGAAAACTGACAACAAAATCACAACATTGCGCCATGAAAAAATTGGTTTTATCTTCCAAAACTTTAACCTTATCCCTGTGTTAAATGTTTATGAAAACGTAGAATTTCCATTATTGCTTGGAAAACAAAATATCAACAATAAAGAAAAAAAAGAATGGATTGAATATCTAATCGAAAAAGTTGGTTTAACTGACTGGATTCATCACAAGCCAAACGAACTTTCTGGTGGACAACGCCAACGTGCCGCTATTGCTCGTGCATTGGTTACAAAAGCACCAATTATCCTTGCAGACGAGCCAACTGCAAACCTTGACTCAAAAAACGGTGATGCAATTCTTGAGTTGATGAAAGAACTTAACAAGGAATTTGCTACAACCTTTGTTTTTTCTACCCACGATGCAAAGATTGTTGGAATGTCAAATCACATTATTCGTTTGTTAGACGGCGAAATTATCGAAGACATCAAAAAATAAACTAAATAATAGGAAAAAGATTATGAAAATAAGATTACCATCTGTGGTAAAAATTGCCTTAGGCAACTTATGGGAACACAAATCTAAAACTATTATTTTAGGTTTGTTAATAATGATTGGTGTTTGTGTAATCGTTTTGGGAAATAGTTTCCTTGAATCAAGTAATAATAATATCAAAAGAGATATGATAGCAAATTATTCTGGTGATATTATGATTCACGGGCCAGACATCGAAGGTTCTATGGTGACTTTGTTTGGTGTTGGAAATGTTGTATCAGTTGGTACCATTCCAGATTTACCAGCCATTGTGGATATCAACGAAGTTTACGATATTTTGAACAATTACGATGAAAAAAACAAAGTGATAAAGGGAATGTCTCCTTGTATTTCAGCAATGGTGATGATTGATACTGAAAATGTACCAGAAGATTTTGAGCCATCTGATGAAAATATGTTGGATTTACCATATGCAACAATTTTTGCAGGTCCAAAAGATGAATATTATTCTTTATTTGAAGGAATAAATGTTACTGAAGGTGATGTTCCTTCTGATTTTGAACCAGGAATTTTATTGGATAATAAGGTTCGTGCTAAATTCGAAAAATATTTCCAAATTTCACTAAATGTTGGAGATAAAATAATTTTAACAGGTTTGTACAATGGAAGTCTTCGTGAAGTTCCTGTAGTTGGTTTTTATTCACCTAAAAATGCAGAATCTGCAATTACAGATGTGTGTTATGTTGACCCAGATACAGCAAGAACTTTTGCAAACTTAACTTACGGAAGCGTTTTAGCAGAAGAATTACCAGAAACAGTGGACGTTTCAATATCAGATTTGTCTGAAGATGAATTGTTCGGAGATTTTTCTGATGATATGTTTGATTTTTCTGAATCATCAATTTCAGATGCTGTTCTAAGCGATGTTGATTACGACTCAATTTTGGGAGATACATCTCTTCGTGACAAGCTTAATGAAACTGGTGAAAATGTTTGGAACTTTATGCTTATAAAATTGAAGAATTCAAATGACGCTGAAAAAGTGATATTTGACTTGAACTCAATTTTTGCAGAGAAAAACGTGATTTGTCGTGCAGTTCCATGGGATATTGCTGGTTGGGCTTATGTAACAATGACAGGAATGCTTTCTGGAGTTTTCTCTGGAATGGTTTTCTTACTTGCAGTTGTTGTTTTCATTGTTATCATGAATACACTTATTGTTTCTGTTATCGAAAGAACAAGCGAAATCGGAACTATGAAGGCTCTTGGCGCTTCTAGAAGTTTTATCAAAAAACTTTTCTTTATCGAAGCTATTTCTATTTCAGTTATTGCTTCCCTTTTGGGAATAATTATCGCCCTTGTTTTGTGTGGCGTTCTAAATGCTTGTGATATTACTATTGCCAACGACAATGTAAAAGTTATTCTTGGAAGCGGCGTAATCGGATTTATTCCAAAATTTGGATCAATTTTGGGAACATTTATCGCAATTGTAGCTGGTAGTGCTTTTGCAAACTTGTATCCAGTGTCTTTGGCTTTGCGAATCACTCCACTAAAAGCCATGAATCAAGAGTAATTTGGGTAGAGGAAGAAAAAAAATGAAAACTATGTCATTAGCATTAAGAAATTTAACAAGACAAAAAAAGCGTAGTTTTATGCTTGCTGGTGCTGTAGCCTTTGGATTTTTTGTTGTTACATTGATTGAAGGTTTGGTATCTGGTGGAATAAACAACTTTGCTGACCAATTTGCCTATTTGTTTGGTGGAAACGTAATTGTTGAAAAAAACTATGCCAACACAGAGGGTTCTGAAAATTTTGTTTCTGGTCTTGAATACGAACAAAAACTTCGTGAATCTTCAGAAAAAATTGGTTATCCTATAAAATATGTAAACAAAAGAACTATTACTTCAGGAAATCTGATTTTTGAGGGCAAAAAAACAATCACCAATATTTTTGGTTGCGATTTTGAAAAAGAAGTTTTCCTAAAAGACAAGGTTGTTTTAGTTGATGGAAGCTGGGATTATGCAAAGGTAAAAAACTCAATTATTTTAAGTGAGTCAGTTGTAAAAGGATTAAAACTTGAAATTGGCGACACAGTTTTGTGCCAAATCAATACCTACTCAGGACAAGCAAACTTTGGCGAGTTTGTTTTAGCAGGTGTTAGCAAGGATATAAGTTTGATTGGCTCAATCGCAGCTTATGCTCAAATAGACTATGTAAACGAATTAATTGGTTTACAAACTGGGGATTTTAACGCCTATACATTGATGATGGCTGATTCAAAAACTCAAGATTTAGCTGCTTTTGCTTTTGAAAAAGAAATTCGAACCTGGCATTCTCAAGTAACATCATTGGAAGAAGCTTACGCATCAAATCCTACAAGCCCTATAACAGCATTGTACAAACAACCGGAAGAAAAAGGCTGGGATGGAACAAGTTTTGCATGTGCATCACTAAATCATCAAATCCCACAACTTCAAAGCATCGCAAGTGTTGTAAATCTTGTTAGTGTTGGAATATTGGTTGTGCTATTTTTAGTAATTATGATTGGTATTTCAAACACATACAAAATGGTTTTATATGAAAGAATTCGAGAAATCGGAACAATGCGTGCCCTTGGTATGAAACAAAAACAAACTGGAAAAGTTTTTGCTGTAGAAGCTGTTTTATTATCCTTGTTTGGTGCCCTTGTGGGATTTATCCTTGCTGTGATTTTTATGTCAATTTTGCAAACTGTAAATATAACTTCTGATACATTATCACTTTTCTTAAATAACGGTCACGCAACTTTCGTTCTTTCTTTTGGAAATACAATTCTAAAACTTTTGATTGTAGTGCTTTTAACACTGGCAGCAGTTTCTAGCTCCGTAAAAAAAGCTAGTAAAATGAATCCAGCAGAAGCATTGCGAACAGTAAAATAAACAAACTCTCTTAAGAAGGTTTAAAATGAAAAAGACATTTGTATCAATTTTCATGGGATTGCTTGTTGTTGCAAGTAGTTTCGCTTACACAATTTCAGATGGTGAAAAAGTTCTAGATAAAGTTTACGAAAATGCAGAATTAGGCGACGTGGACTATTCTTGTACAATCACATTGATTTCAGAAAAACCGGGAACTCCAAAAGAACAAGCTCAGTTCAAGGTTTTTGAAAGAGTTGCAGAAGAACAGTTTTCTATGATTCAGATTTTGCCAGAAGCTGACAAAGGAAACGGATATTTGAGAGAAGGGGACAACCTTTGGTACTATGACCCAATCGGCCGAAAATTCTCTCACACATCACTAAAAGAAAATATTGGTGATTCTGATGCAAAAGTTTCAGATATGACAAAGGATTATTCTTGGCGTGATAATTACGAAGTTACAGACGTAAAAGATGGAAAACTTGGTGCTTATGACGTTTGGATTATTTCTATCAATGCAATTTCTTCTGAACCTGCTTACGCAAAATCAGTTATTTACGTTAGAAAAGATGTGCCTATTATCCTAAAACAGGAAGATTTAAGCACAAGCGACAGATTAATGCGTACAATCTTGATGCCAAAATACACAAAGGTAAAAGATATTTATGTTGCAACTCAAATGATTATTCGTGACGAATTAAATCCTGGTGAACAAACTCAACAAATTATCAGTGATATTAGCCTAGCAGATTTGCCAGACAGAATTTTCACAAAAGCATACTTGGAGCAAATTAACTAATGAAAAAAACTCTTTTGTTGATTTTAGCAGTTTTCTTCATTTCTGGAATTTACGCTTCTGATGACGATTTCTTCTTTTCAGAGGATTCAATGTTTTTTGATGATGGGATGTTGGAAGAAATCACCGAGGAAGATTCAGAAGGAAAAGGTGAAAACTCAATTTTTGATTTTGGGTTAATTGAAACCGATTCAGTTTCTTTCGGTGGTTCAACAAATTTTTCTTTGGATTATACAGCACTTTGGGCAGATGTTGATGCAGCCGAAAAAGATAGCGACTATTTTCTAAATGGATTGGAAAATTCTTATCTTGTACCAAATATGTCTGCATCTTTGTATTTTGATGCTCGTCCAAATGAAGCACTACGATTTTACGGAAAAGCAGAAGTTGGATATCCTTTTGAGCAAAATCTTGGAAAATTGAACCCTATGCTAAATGGTTTGATTATCCCACAGTTTCGGATAAAGGAACTTTTCACAGATTTTAACATTGGTGAGCATTCTTACTTCCGATTTGGTAAACACACTGTAAAATGGGGCGTTGGATATTTCTTCAGTCCAGCAGATGTTATCAATATTGGGAAAATCGACCCAGAGCATCCTGAAAATCAAGTGGAAGGCGCTGTAACCTTGCGTTCAATGTTTACTTTCCCAGGAAATCAAAACTGCTTATATTTGTATTTAATTCCTGATGAAACAGGACTTGCAAAAAACACAGCTTTTGCGGGAAAGTATGATTTTCTAGTGGGAAACACAGAAATCGGCCTTGGAGCTTGGTTAAAGTACAATCGACCACCAAAGTTTATATCAACTATGACAACAACCTTGTTTAACAAGATTGCAACTTTTGGGGAAGCGGTGGTTTCTTACGGAACAGAAGAAGAATGGCTAGGAGATTTGGAAAAATCTTTTGCACTTCAAGGAACTCTTGGATTTTCTTACAGTTTTACCAAGCCAAAAATCACTTTAGCAACTCAATATTTATTTAATGGATATGGAGATGAAAATCCTGAAACTTTAGATGATGTTGCCTTTGCTTCAAAACAATCCTTGTACAATTATGTTGGAAAGCATTATCTTGCAGTTTCGCTATCAAAATCTGAGTTGATTTCGAAAAAACTTAGCTTGTCCTGTTTTGGTTTAGTTGGATTATCTGACTTTTCTGGAAACGCCAGCTTAAATCTTAACTATCAAATGGATAAAAACTGTAGTTTGAGTTTAGGGCCTTCTTACGTTTTTGGAAAAGAAAACAGTGAATTTACAAAAGCTACAAAAGATATGTTGATGTTTAACATTTCTGTAAAACTTGGTGGCGGAAAATTCTAAAAATCCCCACGTAAAAAAATAAGCTGTCTGATAAAGGGTGCACTTCAAAATCCCAATATTAGACAGCTTTTTTTTGCAATTTGCGGGGCTTTATCTTTCTAAACGAAGATTCCCATTCCTCTAAAAAGGGCCACTCCGAAAAATAAAGTAAATGCAGAAATCAATGTGGTCCAAACAACAACTTGGCCTGCAAGTTCTGCATCTCCGTTCATTTGGTCTGCCATGGAAACTGTAGCGATTGCTTCTGAGGCAGAGTATAAAGAAAACAATGCTGTATATTCAGCTCCAGAAAAAGGCGGAATCCCAAATAGTTTTGGTAAAAAGATAGCCATGCTCATCCCTAAGGCAGGCGCAAAAACCAGTTTTACAGGTACACAAACACAAATTGGTTTTAGATAGTTTTTAATTCCAGAAATTTTGAAGTTTCCGCCTAAAATTAAAATACAAAGCCAAGGTGTAATATCACCGATGGCATCAGCTGCTTTATACAAAAAAGCAAAATTGCTTGTAGCAAGGCGCCATCCATTACAGAAAGGACGAATTATTAGACAAACTAACCCCGCAGCCACACCTTGTATAAGTGGATTTTTCACGATTTCCTTCATCATAAAGGAAAAAGTTTTTTCTTTTTTTTCTTCAACAAAAAGTGATAATGAAATAACCGCCAAAATATTAAACAAAGGAATAACGAAAGCAGAAATTATTACACATGCTTCCAGTCCTTTTTCGCCAAAAATATTCAAACCAAGAGGCATTCCGATTATAGCGAAATTAGAACGATAAAAAGCCTGATGAATAACGCCTTTTTGCTTAGGATCTTTTACAAAAAAGATGATGTAAATAAGCCCGATAAAAAATAAAAGCAAAACACCTGCCACCGCAAAAATAATCACATACCAATTTATTTCATCAAAAGATTCGATATCATAAATTGTGGTAAACATCATAAAGAAAAAGCCGTACTTAAAGCAAAACCTATTTCCAACGTTTAAAAACTCATCTGTAAGGGTATTGTTTTTTCTCGCATAAAATCCAAAAAGGGCAACTAAAATAATGGGAAAAACAGCATTAATCGAAAAAATCAGGGGATTCATATTTTAATTATACTGTAAAACTGTAGTCTTTGTAAAATGGATTTACTGGGATTTTTTAAATATACTGCAAAAATTTAGTGTGTATAAAATCTGTTTCTTGCTTATCAATGAAATGTATGATAATTTATAGGTATGAAAATAATAATCGTGGGTGCTGGTTTTACAGGCACACAACTTGCAAAACGTTTAATTCAAGAAAAAAATGATGTTGTACTTATCGACCGAAACGAAGATATTGTACGACATGTTTCAAATCGTCTGGACTGTCTTGTAATTCCGGGAAATGGAAATAATCTTGCTGCTCTAAAAGAAGCGGGAATCGCAAAAGCAGATGCTCTTGTTATGCTTACAGAATCTGATGAAGTAAATATGATAACTTGTTCCTTGGTAGATTCTGTTTATCCAGATGTAATCAAAATTGCGCGTGTTAGAAATCATGATTATTATGTTGATTTGCCAGAGGTAATTGATAACAGTGAAAATCCTCTTTATGGAATTGATTTTATGATTCAGCCCGACCAAGAAGCTGCTAGTGCAATCGTAAACGCTGTTGAACACGGTGCTGTTTCCGAAGTTTTGGATTTTGACGATTCTCAATACGAATTAACTCATATCACTGTTGAACCGAAAAGTGCTCTTGATGGGGAGACTATCATGAACTTGCGTCGTCTTGCAGGCGTTGAGTTTGTGGTTGCTTATATTGAATCTCAAAATGGAATCTCTTTGCCATCTGGTCCAACAATTATTCGAGCTGATGACAGACTTGGTATTCTTACAAAAACAGAAAATATTCCGCACTTTTTAGAGTTGGCTGGTTCTAAGCTAAAAGAAATCAAAAAAATCGCTTTGGTTGGAGCTGGAAGAATCGGAACATCCATCGCTGAACAACTTGTAGCAGAAACAAAATTAGATTTGTTTAAGCGGATTTTTTCTCATCACAAAAAAGACCAAATCCAAAATAAACGGGGTTACGAACTTGTTATTATCGACAAGGATGAGGAAAAATCAAAAGAAGCTGCAGAAAAATTTTCTAATGCAACAATTTTCTGTGCAGACATTACTGATGAAAGTTTTATTGAAGAAGAAGATATTTCATCCTTTGACTTAGTCATAAGCGCTACTCACAATCACGAGTTAAATATGGTGACTTGTGCTTATCTAAAAACTCTCGGCGTTCAAAAAACTATCGCCCTTGTAACAAGCGAAGGTTTTGCTTCTATGGCGCGAAACATCGGAGTTGACGTAGCCGTTCCAATCAAAGATGCAGTTGTTGACAGTATTATGAGTCACTTGCGAGGAAAAAGCGTAAAAGACTTGCATACAATTGGTGGCTCTGGGGAAATCGAAATTATGGAGTTCGTTGTACCAGCAGAAGCAAAACACAGCGGAAAACCTCTAAAAGATATTGCTCTAAACGGCGTTTTCCTTGTGTTGATGACAAAAAAACAGGGCGAAGAACACTTTAAAATCCCAGATGGAAATACAATTCTGGAAGAAGGCGATTCTCTAATGTTGATTTGTTATTCAAAGGATAACAAGCGAGTAATCGAACGACTTTCAAATTGATAAAAGCCTAAAAATCAATTTTCAAAACGGATATTTTACGGATAAAAAATGATAAAAAATTTTATAAAAATTCTTTCATTACTAATGCTAATCGTTTCCTCAACTTTTTTGATTCCAATAATCGTGGCATTGGTATACAAGGAATATCATTGTGTAAAAGTTTTTACGATTCCAATGTTGATAACTTGGCTAGTTTCTCTTATTTTTTTGATTGCATTTCGGAAAAATAAAGAAAATCTCAGTATCAGAAGCAATTTCGCTATAACTGCCTGTTGCTGGATTTTTTCAAGTTTGCTCGGTTCTATCCCACTGTATTTTTCAGGATATTTTCCTTCTTTTACAGACGCTTTTTTTGAATCGGTATCTGGTTTTACAACAACTGGCGCAACAATCCTTAGCAATGTAGAGATTTTACCAATTTCTATAAATGTGTGGCGCTGTCAAATGCACTGGCTTGGTGGTATGGGAATTGTTGCTCTTACAGTTGCCTTGTTGCCACTTTTAGGTGTGGGTGGATTTCAGCTGATAAAAGCCGAAACAACTGGTCCTGAAAAATCCAAAATGACAGCCAAAATCACTATGACTGCAAAAATCCTTTGGTTTATCTACTTGGGATTTACAGTTTTTGAGTTTATCTGCTTACTTATTGCCGGTATGTCAGTTACCGATGCCATGTGTTACAGTTTTTCCACATTGGGAACTGGTGGTTTTGCCACAAAAAATGCTAGTGTTGCAGCTTATAACTCAGTTGCCATCGAGTGGATAATCTGTATTTTCATGATACTTTCTGGAGTGAACTTCAGTTTGTATTTTTATCTTTTGACTGGTAGAGTTCGTGATTTTTTCAAAAATACAGAGTTAAAAGCTTATATCGGGATTTTGTTTACTGCAATCTTGATAATTACCATATACATTTTGCCACAAACCGAAAATCTAAAAGAAGCCATTCGTCTAGCGGCTTTCCAAAGTGCAGCCATAATGACAACTTCTGGATTTGCAACTGCGGACTATGAGCTTTGGCTTCCAGTTGCTCAACTTGTTTTATTTTTCTTGATGTTTGTTGGCGGTTCTTCAGGTTCAACTGGTGGTGGTGTAAAAGTTATTCGCTGGGTGATTCTTGGAAAACAGATGCACAACGAAACAAAAAGAATGCTTCATCCCCATGGAGTTTTTAGAGTTCGCTTAAATGGGGAAGTTGGACGGAAAGATGTTATCTACAATGTGGCTGCGTTTTTCTTTTTGTACTTTATGCTAGTAGTAATTTCGTCTTTCGTGGTGGCTTCTAGTGGAGTTGATATTTTGACTTCATTTACAACAGCCCTTTCTGCCATTGGAAATATTGGGCCTGGTTTTGGACAAATCGGTCCAACTGAAAATATGGGATTTTTTGTTCCTGGTGTAAAATGGTGGCTTTGCTTTGCAATGATAGCAGGACGTCTAGAACTTTATACAATGCTTTTATTTTTATTTCCTGATTATTGGAAAAAATAAGAAGTTTTATATAAAAAAGAGAGATTTGAATCAAAAGTAGGAGAAAAAATGGCTAGTTTAGTTTTGTTGCTTGTTTTTTTAGTAGTAATGGTTTCTGTTGGTGTCTGGGGGATGAGAAAAACCTCCACGCTTAACGACTTTTTCTTAGGCGGGCGTTCTTGTGGTCCATGGATGTCAGCCTTTGCTTATGGCACAACATATTTTTCAGCAGTTGTTTTTATTGGATTTGCGGGAAAACAGGGTTGGGGCTTTGGATTTAATTCTTTGTGGATAGGAATTGGAAATGCAATTCTCGGTGCAATGTTAGCATGGTTTTTACTTGCAAAACGCACTCGTAGAATGACTCAAAATCTAAACACAATGACAATGCCAGAATTCCTCGAAGCTCGTTACGGTTCAGATCACATAAAAATGATTGCTGCAGTATTGATTTTTGTGTTTTTGCTTCCATATTCTGCATCAGTTTTCCAAGGATTAGGACATCTTTTTGAAGCAACATTTCACATCAGTTTTGATTTTGCCCTAATTATCCTTGTAGGGATAACAGGAATTTATCTTGTTTTAGGTGGATATTCTGCAGTTACAGTAACAGATTTTATCCAAGGTTTTATCATGCTTTTTGGAACTGTGGCTATGGTGATTGTAGTTGCTCGTCGTGGTGGCGGCTTTGTGGAAGCAATTTCTGTTGCTCAAGAAAATTACCTTGCCCATGTGCCAGTTGAACAACGTCCATCTTTTTTAACAATTGCTTCCCTTGTTTTTATGACAAGTTTTGGTACTTGGGGCATGCCACAGATGGTACAAAAGTTTTACGCTGTTAAAGATGAGTCAGTAATCAACAAAGCAGCTGTTATCACAACAATTTTCGCTCTGGTAATTGGTGTTTGTGCATATTTTACTGGCGTTTTAAGCCACGTTTTCTTTGATTTAGAAACAATTCCACGTCTTGCAGATGGGGGCATAAACTACGATTTAATCGTTCCAACATTGCTTACAACACATCTTCCAGAATTGTTACTAGCTGTTATCATGATTTTGGTTTTATCAGCTTCAATGTCAACTTTAGCCTCAATGATTTTGGTTTCAAGTTCTTCTATCACCATTGATTTATACAAAGGGTATCTAAAGAAAGATGTGTCTGACAAAGCCTCTGTTGCTATGATGAGAATTTTGTCTACAGTTTTCATCCTTTGTTCGTATATGATTTCAAAATTGCAAATCGGCTTTATCGTTACTTTAATGTCATTATCTTGGGGTGTTTTGTCCGGGGCATTTATGGCACCATATATTTTGGGGATTTTTAGCAAGAAAATCACAAAGGCTGGAGCATATGCAGGACTTTACGCTGGAGTTACTTGTGCTATTGTTTTAACCCTTACAATGGGTTCTGCAAACTCACCTTTAGCAGCAAGTATCGCCATGATTGTTCCTTTTATCGTAACTCCGTTAGTAAGTATTTTTACACCAAAAGTTGATGATGAGATTATAGCCAAGGCTTTTAGTAATATTGGTGAAAAATAACATAATTTTTTTCTCAAATTTGCCGATAATGTGATATACTAGTATGCGAGTTTAATTACTTAGTACTAGTATATCAGTCTAAATCATCTTTTTTGAGGAAAAAGTATGTTCAAAGCACGTCGACGAATTATTGTTTTCGCATCCAACATCCTTATTGGTTTGGTTTGTGTATTTCTAACTATGATGTTAGTTCCAAAAACTGAATTTGGGCTTTCAGTTGGAATTTCAGGTATTATTTTCACGGTATTATTGTTGGTATCTGTTAAATTATCCAATAACGCTATTGAAAGAGTGAAAGATAAAATCTTAACCACAAAAGAAACTGGGTTGCTAACAAAATTTATCGAGCGATTAAGATTTGCATACACAGTAGATGATTTTATCGAAGCAATTCGGGATGTTTTAGAAGACGAAGCAGACTGTTCTGTTTTATACGTGGATTCTGAAACAAACTATATTATTTATAACAGTCCAGATAGACTTACAGCATCAGAAGAAACAACAAACACTCTTGAAATGTATTTCCCAAAAACATGGAGTGATGGTGTGTTTTTCTTAGGTGAAGGCTTTGGGGTTGTTTCAAATCTTAGAAATTCTCGCGGTTTCTTCTTATCTGCTGGAAAAAAACACCTTTATGTTTTCTGTAGATATACACATCTTTTTGACTACATTATTTATCAACGTCTTTTTGAAGAATTCGAAAGATTTGAAGCTCGTTCAAAAACTATTGTTGAATTAACTGAAATTGCAGGTCTTTCTCAAGAATGGGAACAACTTGCAGAAACACAACGTTCATTTCTTCCTCAAAAAATTCCTACTATAAATAAACTTGATATTGCAGCTTATTTCCGCCCACTTGTAAACGTATCTGGTGACTATTATACAGTTCTCCCAATGGATGAACACAAAACCCTTGTTATGCTTGGGGACGTGTCTGGTAAAGGTCTTGCAGCGGCTCTTGTTATGGGTTTGGTAATGAACACTGTAAAAATTATTGAAAACAAAGAAGATTTACCAGCTGTAGTAAAAGCCATCGATAAAGCCATTAAGGGAATGCGCCTTCAAGATAAATATACTGTTTTGTTCATTGGTATTATCGATACAGAAAAAATGACAATTCGCTATGTAAACGCATCTATGTCTGATCCTATTATCGTTACTCGTGCACCAGATGGATATAAAATCAAACCTCTTACATCAAATTGTAGTTTGATTGGTATTATTGAGTTGGATGAAGTTGAAGTTGCTGAACAACGTCTTTTCCGTGATGACTTGATTCTTATGGCATCTGATGGTGTTTCTGAAGTTATGGATGAAAATGGCGTAGAATTAGGTGATACAGAACTTTATCTAAACACAATCAAAAATAGTGCATATAAATCAGCACAATATATCATTAATGATATTGCAGATTTAGTATTTTCATACAACGGAGATAAAAAACTTCGTGACGACGTTACAATGCTAACAGTTAAGGTTGAGGGATAATATGATTTACGCTTTATTAAATATCTTTTTGTTTTTCATTTTAATATATTTTTCTTCTTTTGCGGATATGCACTCTGATGCAACAAGATCAAAGCAGCTTATTAGTCCAATTCTAATTTTGTCTGTTGCTGCATTGATAAACGCTTTAAGTATTCTTTGTAATTATTGGGGAAATCCTCAAATTGCAGGTATAGCTGGAAAAATTTATGTATACATAATTGCTTTTTTCAATATCTTCGTTTCTAGTTATATTTGTAGATTTCCAAGTTGTAAAAATACAGTATTTGACAAAGTAATTACTTTTTTATTAATTGCTTTTGCATTTTTTATTTCATTTTTTAAGATAACTAAAGCATCAACTTCTGTAGAGTTTGGTTTAGTTGTTGAAGCTTCATACTGTTATTTATTTGGTGTTAGTTGGGATATTGTTTACGAAATCTTATTTCTTGCAGGTTTGCCAGCTATTTCTGTTTTATCATTGTTGTTGAGACTAGAAGTAACAAAAAATAAATTACATAAACAACAAATGGTTTTATTGGCTTTAACAGTAATTTTAGGCTGGTCATCATTCTTCACTTTTGGATATATCAGTGATATTGTTAGTCCAAGTTTTGCATTGTTGTTGCCATTTGCATTAGCATTTGAAATTTATCTTCTATACAATATTGTTTTACAATCTGTTTTGTATGATTTCAAAACAATGGTTGCAACTGCTTTTGATTTTACAATTAACTACATTGTACTAGGTGCTTTAGCTGGAATTTGTTATACACTTTTACAACCTCTAAGAGAATATAATGTTGCATTATTTGTTCTAGTTTATGTTGCTATTGTTTTTGTACTTCTATTAGTTCGTTATCAATTAACAAAATTCTTAGAGAAATTCAGAAGAAACCGTACAACAAACTATATCCAACAGTTTGAACAAGATCTTGTTTCTCTAGATTACACAGAAAGTCCAGATGTTTTGTTTGAAACACTTCGTGGATATTTCAAGGACAACGTTCATACAGATGATGTAGACTTCCTTGTTGAATCACTAGATGGTGGTCTTGAAACTCTATATAGTTCTCGTAACAAGAAGTTTAAAATTCCTGCAAAGAGTCCAATTTTTAACTGTGCAATTAATGCTAAAAAAACTGTTATTTTTAGAAGTCACGTTGAAACAAAACGCTATCTTTTAAGTGCAAAAAAAGAATTAACTGATTTGTTTAACGAAACAGAATCTGAAGCTCTTATTTTGTTGACAGAAGGTGGACACGTTTTCAGTGCAATGCTTCTTGGTGAAAAACACCTAGGAAACGAATATACAGATTATGACTTTGCAGTTTTCAATCGTTTTTATTCATATTTCTTCGTGTTTGGTTACTACCTAAAAAATATTACAAACGAATCTGTTGTTGGTACAGTTAACCGAGAAATCCAGATGTCTGGACAAATTATCCAATCAATTCAAGAAAATATGGATTTTATCAAAAATCCAAAAGCTGATGTTGGATATATTTCCGTGGCAGCCCACAACCTTGGTGGTGAATACGTTGACTTTATTAAACTAAACGAAGATAAGCACTTGTTTGTTTTAGGTGATATTAGTGGAAAAGGTATTAATGCTAGTATGTCATCTGTTATTATCAAGTCTATTGTGCGAACATTCTTGGCTGAAACAAAAGATTTCAAACAACTTATTCAAAAGGTTAATGCATTTATCAGAAATAATCTTCCTAAAGAAACATTCTTTGCTGGTGTTTTCGGTTTGATTGATTTCTCAGAAAATACATTGTATTACTTGAACTGTGGTGTTCCTGCATTGTTGATGTATAACCAATCTTATAACAACGTTATCGAGATTCAGGGTGAAGGTAGAGTTTTAGGTTTCGTAAAAAATATCGAAAAACTCATAAAAGTAAAGAAAGTGAAACTAAATCCTGGTGATATTGTTTTAGCTTGTACTGACGGTTTACTAAATGCAAGAAATATTCGTGGTGAAAAGTTTGGAAAAGATAGAATTCAACAATCAATTATTGAAAATCTATTCTATCCAGCAGGAAAAATGAGCCAATTCTTGCACGATCAACTTTTAGACTTTACATCAAAAGAACTTGAAGATGATGTAAGTGTTGTTACAATTAAATATCTTTCTAAATAGAAAAGGATAAATTATGGATATATTAACTATTGCAGAAAAAAGAGGCGCAAACTACATTTTGCTTGAATTAGGTGGAGTAATAACTTCATATAGTTTCTCTGATTTCAAGACAAAAGCATATTCTTATATTCAAGAAACAAATCTTGTAGTTGATTTGTCTAATATTCAAACAATTGATTCTTCTGGAATGGGTGTTCTTATGGCAACTCATAATGATGGCGAAGAATATGGTCATAAGTTTTACTTGATGAATCCTTCTGTTGATGCTTTCAACGCAATTAACTCAACTGGATTTACAGATACTTTCAATATTATTCACTCTGCAACTGAGGTACTATAGTTATGATTAAGAGATTTTTAACAGTTTTTCTTGCTGCGTTGATGCTTCTAGAAATTTCTTGTCTGTTTTCTTGTGCAAAATCAAAGGTACAAGATGAACCAGAAATCGTTTTGACTCCAGATGAAAAGAGATTGATAGTTGCAATAGATTCTTTTAGAAATATCTATTACAAAAATGGATATGAAGATGAAATCAATGCTATTGCAGATAATATCGAAGCAAATTCTACAGAATTTATCGAAGAAATCAATAATTTGATTGCATCTGATGAAAACGGACTTCTTTTACTTGTGGATAAAAGAAATTATCTTCCAAATAGTTTTGTTCCATCTGATTTAGTTCCATTAAAAAAGAATAATGATTATGCAATTAGCAGAACAGATTTAAGTCTTCGTGTTTGTGTTGAAGAAGCACTACGAAAAATGGCCCTTGGAGCAAAAGAAGACGGTATTTCAACACTTGTGGTAAGTTCAACTTATCGAAGTTATGATTATCAAAAAACTGTTTACGAACGAAATGTAAAGCAAATGGGAAAGGAAGCTGCTGACAGAGAAAGTGCCGCACCGGGAACAAGTCAGCATCAAACTGGAACTGCAATCGATTTTGGATCAATTACAGATGAGTTTGCTGAAACAAAGTCTGGAAAGTGGCTTGCTGAAAATGCTAGTAAATACGGATTTTCATTGTCATTCCCAGAAGGATATGAGCCAGTTTCTGGTTACCGTTGGGAATGTTGGCACTACCGATATATTGGACATGCTGCAGTTTTTATGCAGGAAAAATGGTTTAACAACATCCAGCAATATATGTTTGATTTTATCAACTTATATAAAACTGCTGTAATTGATGAAGCATAGATAAGTTGAAAGCTGAATTGGCAAAGTGATTTGTTAGTTCAGTTTTTTTCGTTTTAAAGTCTAGAAATAAGTTTTTATTCAAAAAAATTTAAAAAAACAAAATTTGAAAAAAATGAATATTTGGGGTATAATTTTGTATCAATTTTTTTTCCAAAATTAGAGGAGATTAAAAATGGAAAAATTTTTTAAACTTAAGGAAAGAGGAACAACTGTAAGTAAAGAAATTGTTGGTGGTATCACAACTTTCTTGGCAATGGCTTATATTCTTGCAGTAAATCCTGGAATGCTATCCGAAACAGGTATGCCTTTTGGTGGCGTTTTCACAGCTACAGCTATTGCATCTGCAATCGCTACATTAGTAATGGCATTTTTGGCTAACTTGCCTGTTGCACTAGCTCCTGGTATGGGTCTAAACGCATTCTTTACATATACAGTATGTTTCGGAATGGGTTGTACATGGCAATTTGCTTTAACAGCAGTTTTACTTGAAGGTTTATTATTTATCCTTCTTTCAGTTTTTGGTGTTCGTGAAGCAATTATCAATTCAATTCCTGCAAGTTTAAGAAAAGCTGTTGCAGTTGGTATCGGTCTTTTCATTTGTTTAATTGGTTTAACAAACGGTGGCGTTACAGCTTCTGACACAGGTACAATTATTGGATTCGTAAACCTAAACGTTCCATCAGCTTTAGTTGCAATTATTGGTTTAGTTATCACAATCGTTCTTTTCATTATGAACGTTCCTGGTGCAATTCTAATCGGTATTATTCTTACAACTATCGTTGGTATTCCATTTGGTGTAACAACAATTCCTGAAGGATGGAAACCATTCTCTCTACCAGAAGCACCACTTCTATTCCAATTTGAATGGTCAAGTGTTCTAACTGGAAAATTCTTCATCGTATTCTTCACATTCTTATTTACTGACTTGTTTGACACAATCGGTACTTTAATGGGTGTTACAGAACAAGCTAAACTTGTTGATGACAAAGGAAATATCCCTAACGCAAAAGGTGCTCTACTTGCAGATGCTATCGGTACAGTAGCTGGTGCTTGTCTTGGTACTTCAACAGTTACATCATTTGTTGAATCTTCATCTGGTGTTGCAGCTGGTGCTCGTACAGGTCTTTCATCAATTGTTACATCTATTTTATTCTTATTAGCTCTATTCTTCACACCTGTGTTTGCTTTGATTCCATCAGCAGCTACAGCTCCTGCATTGATTTTCGTTGGGTTCTTAATGATGAAATCAGTTTCTTCTATTGATTTCGAAGATATTACAGAAGGAATCCCAGCATTTATCACAATTATGGTTATGCCATTTGCATACTCAATTTCAAAAGGTATCGCATTCGGTATGATTGCATACGTAATCTGTAAAGTAGCTGGTAAAAAATTCAAAGATATCCCAGTTGTTACATGGATTCTAGCAGCTGTATTTATTGCAAACCTAGTTTTCGAAGCTATTAAAGCTTAGTTTTACTACTTGCATTAAAAAATGCGTAAACGGGGAAGAAAATTGCTTAAATTTGGCAATCTTCTTCCCCTTATTTTTTTTCTTGCTTAATTATCCCTAAAGTGATATAAGTATTTATAAACTACATTTAAATTTGGAGACTTCAATGTCAAAAACATTTATTCCTCAAGGCTATAAATCTCTACTTTCTGTGAAAGAAACAGAACACGCAATCGTGATGATAAAAGATTTTTTTCAGCTTGCACTTTCTACAGAGTTGAATTTAACACGTGTTACAGCACCTTTATTCGTAGAATGCAATACAGGTTTAAATGATGATTTGAATGGCGTTGAACGAGCTGTTACTTTTCCTGTAAAAGATATGAACGATACAAAAATGGAAATCGTTCACTCACTTGCAAAATGGAAGCGTGTAAAAATTGCTGATATGGAACTTCCTGCGGATTTTGGTATTTACACTGATATGAACGCTATTCGCGCAGATGAAGAACTAGACAATATCCACTCATTGTACGTAGACCAATGGGACTGGGAAAAAGTTATTACTGACTTAGACAGAACATCATCATATTTGAAAGATGTTGTTAAAAAGATTTATAGATGTTTAAAACGCACAGAATTTTATATTTATGATAGATATCCTCAAATCACTCCGATTTTGCCAGAGGAAATCACATTTATTTATGCAGATGATTTGCAACGTCGATTCCCAAATAACACACCAAAAGAACGTGAGAACATTGCGGCAAAACATTATGGAGCTGTGTTTATTATGGGGATTGGTGCAAAAATGTCAGATGGAACTGTTCATGACGGACGCGCTCCTGACTACGACGACTGGATTTCTGAAGCAGGTGATGGACACCAAGGTCTAAACGGTGACTTGCTAGTTTGGAACCCAGTTCTAGAACAAGCCTTTGAACTTTCTTCTATGGGTATTCGGGTTTCTCCTGAATCATTGAAAGCACAGCTAGAAGAACGAGGTTGTCTAGAGAGAGCAAGTTTGTACTTCCATAAAAAACTTTTGAATGGGGAATTAACTCCAGCAATCGGTGGCGGTATCGGGCAATCTCGATTATGTATGTATTTCTTGAGAAAAGCTCATATTGGAGAAACACAAGTAAGCATTTGGCCTCAAGAAATGATTGACGAATGTAAAGCAAACGGAATTCACTTGCTATAAAAAGCGGACTTGCTAAAAATCACTTTGTTTTACGGAAGAATATGAAAGAAGACAAAATTTTTACATTTTCAGAAGCCTCTTTAGAAAAAGAACTTATTTGTTTGGAAAAAGAGAAAATTCAGCAGGTAAGAGTTTGTCAAAAATCAATTTTGGAAAATAAGCAAAAATTGCTACATTTTATCGCTTTGGCAGAAAAAAAAGCTCCAAATGTACTTTTTCATTTTGAAATTCCACTTTCAATAATTGATAAAGATACAGTTTTTGCATTTTCAAAGATTTATTCTTCCTTGGATATTGAATTTGATTCTGTAGATTCCAATTTCTCAAAAAATCTTTCAAAAAAATCTAATTTGCTAAATGAAGCAGGTTTGATTTTCGGCTTTGTTGTAAATCTTAAAGATATTTCTATAAAAAGTTTCAAATCCTACGTGGATTTTATGATTTTGCAATATCCAAATCATATCAGTTTTGTGACAGAAAATCTAAAACCAACAAATGTTCTTTCAACTCAGGATATTAAGACAGTTGAGAATTTGTGTTTCGCTATCGAAACTTTTTATACTTTTGGTCGAGCTGTTCCTTGGTTCGTATCTGTTTTATCACCTTTGAAAATCCGTCCATCAGTTTTGCTTTCTGATTTTGCAGAATGGCAACGTTGCAATAATTGTAGCCCAAAATCAGGTTTTAATCCGAAAGGGGAAAAGCATACTGAAATCGAGAAAATGGTTTTATCATTTTTGAAGTTTAAGTACGAAGAAAAAAAACTTTTTCACGTTTTCCCAGTTGTAGAAGATTTGGTGAAACTTCAGGGCGCTTTTGCCAGAGCTTGTGGGGAAGGTGAGGAAACAATTTTAGATTTATCCTATTCTCCAAATGATTTGTTTTCGCCATACAGTCAGGATATTTTGGCTTTTTCAGAAGAAGTTTGTATGGAAGCTTGTTCTGTAAAGGTTTTTAACACAGAATTTGGTCCTGATTGGAAAGTTGATTTTTAGTTTTTCCCTTTAAAAGCAAAACATTTCTTATCTCAAATAATTATTTTCCAATTTTCTCATTTTTTTCTATCAATTTTTGTCTGCATATTTTTTTAAATCAATGTAAAAATTAATGATATAAGTTATAATATTCTTGGAGGAAAATTATGGTAAAACATATTATTTTGTGGACATTGAAAGAAATGTCAGAGGATGAAAGAAATCGTGTGAAGGCGGATATTAAGGCGGGATTGGAAGGTTTGGCTGGTCAAATTTCGGGACTTTTGGATATAAAGGTGGTGACAGAAGGGCGCCTTGAAACATCGAACGCTGATTTAATGTTGGATAGTAGTTTTGAATCTTTTGACGCTTTGAAAAATTATGCAGTTCATCCAGCTCATGTGAAAGTTGCAGACGAAAAAGTGCGTCCCTTCACTGCAGCAAGAAGTTGTTTAGATTTTGTAGTGTAATCTAGATAACAGGAAAAACACTGAGTCAAGGTATTAAGTCCTTTATAGGAAACTACCTTGACACACCTTTATCCCCTGTATTGCATTGCTTCTGTAAAATTTATGGGAAAAGTTCTAAGATACATTCTTAAAATACACACTCCTATTTGCACAGAAAATATTTATCTTGCAGTTCCAAATACACCGCGTTTTCAAAACAGAGACAGCATTTCTTTAGAAGAAGTTAAAGATGAAGATTTTGTTTCTTTGTCTGGTGCAAAACAATTTAGAGCAATTTGTGACAAATATTGTAAAAACAAACACATAACTCCAAACATCATTTTTGAAAGCGATAGTCCAATTGCAGTAAAAAATATGATTGCTGCAAATATTGGAATTGGATTTTGGCCTGCCTTTAGTTGGGGAAAAATTGATACGGAATCTGTTAAACTATTAAAAATAATTGATCCATTATGTAGTCGTGATATTTTGATTACTTACAAAAACAACAAAACTGATGATAAAAAAGCAAGGGCATTTTTTGAGTTTTTAACAGAATATATTAAAGCTGAAAAGAATCTATAGTATGTATTTTTAAAGGAGCAATAAACAATATAATATTCCAATGACTTACGATAACATCACAAAAGCAATTTTTATTTCTTGCCCAAATCGATTTATTGCCAAGGTTCGCTTTTTGATAACCAAGAAGAAAATACAAAAGCTTCAGGAGTGGAAGTGCTTTTTTTGCAGTGCAGAGTAAAAGCAGATGAGTTAGAATTTGTGTGATTTTGTGAAATTTTTGGATAACAGCTGACGGAGATATGAGTCCCTGTACTGTGAGATAATGGACGTGATAAACTTTGGAAGGGATAGAATGGAAGAAAGAGGAGAATTTGGAAAAATATGAATTACAATTTAGACAGATTTAAAGAAGCTCAAAGATTGGACTATCCTATTGCATTAGAAGAAATTAAAAGCGGCTATAAAAAAAGCCATTGGATGTGGTATATCTTTCCCCAGCTTAAAGATTTGGGATATAGTCCAACAGCAAAATATTATGGAATTGACGGAAAAGAAGAAGCAATTGCCTACATGGCGGACGAAATTTTGAGAAGTCGTCTCATTGAAATATCAAAAGCTCTTTTGTCGTTAGAAACTTCAAACGCAACAGAAATATTTGGTTATCCTGATGATATGAAATTAAAATCTTGTATGACGCTGTTTTCTGCAGTTGCTCCACAAATCGATATTTTTGAAAAAGTTTTAGAAAAGTTTTTTGCTGGTGAAAGGGATGAAATGACGCTGGATTTGTTAGGAACAGAATAAAAGAAAAAACTATGAAAATATCATAATGTGTAATTTTTGTGTGGTATAATTTTAGATAGAGGAAATGGAAAGAAAATGGATTGGACTGTTAATGATCTTAAACAAAAACTTGAAACAGATATTTCAGATGAAAATGCAAGAAAAAGTATTTTAAAAATATTTGCAAATATAATAGAAAAAACTCATCATTTAAATCCGTCAAATTGGAATATTAGTTTTAGAAAAGGTGGAACTGGTATTCGGTTTCAATTAAATTTTGGACACAGATATGTTTTGGGAGTTTATACAGATTCAATTCTTGTAATGAATAAAAGAGAAACTTTTTTGAATTTTCCAAAAGATTTTATATCTGAAATCCTAAACGAATGTGACTTTGTAAATGATGGAACAAACAAAACTCCTAAACCAACTACTGTTGAAGAATTAGAAAATTATCCACCAGAAGAACTTTGGAATAATTCAATTCAATTTAAAATCCCTTTCTCAAAATGCGAAAAATATTTGGAAACTTTAGAACCTGCCATTTGTGATTTTGCAAAATGGTGTACAGATAATCGTAAAATAAATCCACAAAGCGAAGATGCACACGTTAGTACCTTTATTGATTATTTGAATCAGGAACTTGAAACAAGTATTCCGCAACCTGAATATGATAAAAATAATAATATTATTTTCTCTACAAACCAAAAAAATGCCATATGGGAATTAGCTAAAAACTATGAAAAACTTCTTGAAACAAACCCAAGTCTAGCATTTTTTGATGAAGAGTATAAATGGAAGACAATTACAGATTGTACAAATAAAAGCAACATAGAAATATTTGATTATTTAATAAATTCAAAATCTAATTTATTTGATACAGTTTCAGTTGGACAAGCAACCAATGATATAACAGATAATTCATTAAAAA
>JAZQUR010000077.1:0-17281 GCA_045631425.1 Treponemataceae bacterium
ATAATTTTATTTATTATATACTTCGTTTTTTTATTGTTATAACTAACTGTAAATCCGTTATTTTCAAGAATAGATATAAAATCAATAATTGTTTTATTGCTGTTTTTTAAGATATTTTCTTTATATTTCGAATTTATGTAAAAACTTTCTACACCCATAATACTTACTACTCAATTATTTCTATTGGAACTGTTTTTAAATTCATTTGTTGTGCGGCTTTCCATCTATGATGACCATCTTGAATTTGTAGTGTTCCATCATCTAATTTTTTAACAATTATTGGTTCTGCAATAGTTCCTGTATTTTTTATTTCATTTCTTGCATTTGTTAAAGCTTTTTGATTATAATTACCTGCTTCAAAATCAAAAGGATCGTCAGGATTCGGAACCAAACTTGATGTATTAACGCTTAATTTATTTGATAAACTTTTCAGTTGACCAGAACCACTGACAATTTGTAATAAACCAATTCCAACTTCTAAATTATTACTATTCTCTAGTCCATCTTGTATTGTTAATGCACCACCAGCAATGTTAGAGACGGCACCAGTTACTCTAGCGGCTTTTATAGCAGCCCCTGCGCCTCCAGGAATACATGGTAATGCAACAGCTGTTGCATCAGCAACAATTCCTAATAGGTCAATTATTGCGCCTTTTGTATTTCCTTGTTTTATATTGGAAACAAAAGATGCAACACCGCTTGTTAAGGAAAATATGTCCCATGCAGTTTCTGCAACTTGCCCATCTGGGTCCGTATACTTCACCGGATTGTTCCCGGCGTAGTGGTACAAATTGCTATTTGTAGGACTAACTACTGTTTTTTCAGCAAATTCAGCTCAATTTCGTACAAAATCAGCAGTTTTCAACGAAGCTTCTGTGATTTTGAGTTCCTTCCCTGTGTCTGTACTTCAATTTTACCCCAAAATCACTGGTTTTTACAGCAAAATCGGGGTAAAACTGTGTTTTTTTGGCTCCATTCCCATCAATTTTTATTGATGGGAGTTGGTGGGAAATTTTATTATACAAGATTTTCAGTGCAAATCAAGAATCTTATTATAGTAATATCCCATCGTTTTCAAGTTTTCTTTTTTCCTTTTTTTCTGTATTAATTTTGAATATACAAAAAGAGAAAGGTTTTGAAAATTTTGGTATAAAACTTGGAATTAATTCTAACAACAACAATCCTATAACAATAAATTGAACAACAGATGGTACTTCAACGATTTTTACAATAATAGTTCCAATCATTACAAGATTAAAAAATAAATTATGAAGAATAATTCCGACCTTTCCATTTCCATCACAAACCAGTTTGTAATTTGTAAATGCATAAACAACAGATAGCAAAAAGACATTTTGCATTATTAAACAGAAAAAGAAAAATATTCCTAGAACAATATTAAACATTATTATTTGAGGTTCGATGAATTCAAATAATCCTAAATTAATAAAAACCATTACGATCCCCATAATAATTGTGTTTACGAAAAAATTTATAGCCTCTAATCCAAATTGTTTTATTCCTGTCATTTTAGTAATCTCCATTAAATTTTCCTTTAAAATAATCTTTTAACTCACTTAAGTTAATGCTAAGTCCTATACCAACGCCAAGCCCAATCGAAAAACTAGCTTTCGTATCGGGATCAGAAGTAGAATTATTTATACCCAAAATATCTACATCTAGATTAACATCGTTTTCTCCATTTTCAATTACATCACCTAGTAAAGAAAAATAATCAGAAGGGAAGTCTTCATCTTCTAATACCTTTGATTTAGTAATATCAATTCCTACTTCTAAGACATCGAAAATTCCAAGAAAACCACTTACACTAATTGATTCAGACGTTTCAATAGAATTATTAAGGTCTCCTGTTGTTTCCACACTTCCTAAATTAATATCAAAACCGGCACTAAATATTTCCCAAAAACTAATTTCCAATTCTGCGAAAATACCAGTCTTAAATGAAGCCTCGAATATATCTTTAATTTCAGCTCTTGAACGCTCTTTTCCACTCAATTCACTGTGTTTATCTACCCGTCCATCCGGGTCCACATACTTCACCGGATTATTCCCAGCGTAGTGATACAAATTGCTATTGATGGGAGTAGTTTTTTTTAAGATATTCATTCTATTTTACCAGCCTAGCCCAGACATTAGGGGCGGCGGAGCCGTCCACCGCAGCAAGTGGCGAAGACACTTGCGAGGAGGATGAGGGTTACCGAACCCCGATTGGCTGGAACAAAGGGTATTAGGTTGCTCCAATGAAAAATATAAATTATCTTAATGTAAGAATTTCTGTGTGATCTTGGAAAACAGCTACAGTGTGCTCTTCGTGGGCAGATAGTTTTCCGTCGGCAGTAACGATTGTCCAATCATCGTCTAAAACGCAAACGTCACCAGTGCCTAGATTTATCATTGGTTCGATTGCCAAAACCATTCCCGCTTGGATTCGTGGGTTTGGACCTGGGCTTGGTAAATTTGGAATAGATGGGTCTTCGTGCACGTCTAGGCCAACTCCGTGTCCACAAAATGAGTGTACAACGCCGAAACCTGCTTTTGAAGCAACTTCATAAACAGCATTAGAAATATCTCGAATTCTGTTTCCAACTTTACATGCGGCAATTCCAGCGGCTAGACATTCTTTTGTAACTTCCATAAGGCGTTCTGCTTCTGGTGAAACTTTGCCAACTGGGATTGTAACAGCTGAATCACTAATGTATCCGTTTAGGTCAATTCCGATATCAAGGGAAACGATGTCGCCATTTTGGATTTTGAACTTTTTACTTGGAACTCCGTGGATAACAGCGTCATTTACAGAAATACATGCAGCTCCATCAAAGCCTTCTCGGTACCAAGCTGGTTTCCCACCGTGTTTTGTAATGAACTCAACACACAAATCATCAATATCTCGTGTGCTCATTCCTGCTTGAACTTGTGGAATTAGCCATTTATACAAATCTGCCAAAAGATGACAAGATTCACGAATACCACTAATTTGTTTTTCGTTTTTCAACCGTATCATATCAATTTCCTAAAAAATAAATTTCTTCAAATTGAGAGGAATGTGTATTCCTCTATCAAGTTTTTGTGCTTCTTTTATACAAATTGTTGCTGTTTCGCTGTCCCCAAGTCGGTCATAAGCACCAGCCATCTTTAAGAAGAACACTGCCTCGTCTTTTTTTGGAAAGCCCAAGTCTAAGGCTCGCTCTAAAGCATCCAAAAACAGTTCGTCTGGAACAGAGCCTTCAAGTTGGCGTTTTAGTACTGTTTTTGCCAAAAGCATAACTTCTGGAAAAAATATTCTAAAATATGGGTAAGAGTATTCCATTTTGATAATTTGAAGCAAAAGGATGATTGCATCATAATATTCGCCACGGAAAATCATTTCTTCGCACAAAATAAAGCCGTAATCCATAAAATCTTCTCGGGTAAACCAATAAGAAAGAGAAAAATCTGGAACTTCTGTATTTAGTTTTTTGAAAAGTTCTACGGCGTAGTCTTCGTTTTTGTGCATTAAGTCAAAGAATATCAACTTACACTTACTTTCTAAATCGGTTCTAGCTAAAAGCCACTCACGATAATCAAAGGAATTTTCGCTGCGGAAAGCTTTTGAATATCGGTTTTTTAGCTCGTTTTCTTCGTCAAAAAGTCGCTTTTGATGTAAATCTGATAAAACTTCATAGGCTTTTAAAACAAGTTTAAACTCTTCTTTCTGAGAAGAATTTTCTGCTGAGTCTGGACCTAGTAAGTCTGGGTGAAGTTGCTTTGCTTTTTTTCTAAATGCTCTCTTTATTTCAGCTGCGGAAGCCTTTGGAGAAACACCTAGAATTTTGTAATAATCCATGAAATTAGCCTATATTTTTTCCAACATAAGCTGCATGATCTACGTTGTTGATTACTTCTGAATAGTCAACCATCATGCCTTCTTTTTCCATTTTGTACATAACAACTCTGCAAAATTTTTGTGAAAAGAAACCTGTTTTTACAACTAAAGCACAGCCTTTTTTGCCAGAAACATTGCCACAAGTTGATAAAATTTCTGGCAATGATTCAGGAACTTTTTTCCCAGAAAATGGATTTGCTGGAACAACGATAGCAATGTATTCATACATTGTTAAGCGTAGATTTTCTCTATCAAGTCTTGCATCTTTTACTTCAACAATATGTCCTTTTGTAACAGCTGCAGCTTCAAGTTTTTTCAAAATTTGTTGATGTCTTGTACTATCTTTTTTCAAAAATGATAAAATTAGAGTTCTCATAATTATCCTCAAAAAACGTTGTGAATAGAATATTATACTAAATTTAAGCGAGTTTATACAATTGGTTAATCATCTTTTCTCGAACCACTTGTACTGAGCAAGGCGCATTTATCAAAATTTCTTTGTAGGTTGTTGAAAGCATATCTTTTTTGTCTTTCATGTTAGGATCAAATCCTCCAAGCAAAATCAAATCTGCTTCCATATCTTCTGCCGCAACGATGGTTTCTGACCAAACAGAACCGTTTTTTAGTTCTGTTTCGATTTTTACGCCTTTGGATTTTGCTAAATCTTCAACGTATTGCAAATATCTTTGCCCGTCTGATGTTAAGCTCATTTCGTATTCTTTGCTTTCTTCTGAAACAAAAAACTTGTTTAGAGTTAGTTGTTTTAGAGTTGCTGTATCTACAACGTAAATGGCTTTTAAGTTACAGCGATACAATTTTGACATCAAGATTCCGTATTTTGCTGCGTAAATCGATGATTCTGAGCCATTAATTAATACTAAAACGTTTCTGTATAAAGGACGTATCATTTTTTACCTCTTGATTTCAAGTTTTTTAGAACAAAAACATTTTCCCGTTCTCGTTCTTCCAAAACACTTTCTATATATTTTTTTGTTTCACGATTTTGTGGAATAACCATTTTGTCTAGTGCATTTACGCGACGTTGGGTTTTCTTCACTTCAGCGGCAAGGCGCCAAACGATTGTTCGGATAGAAGCCATTTCTGTAAGCAAAGCCAACAAATCAAAAAAGTCTGACATTACTTTATCCGTATTTGCAAAGGAATCTGTATAAGAATAAAATAACTGCTTTTTTGGAAGCTCCACATCCAGACTGTTAAATGACATACCAGCAAGAACAACAGGTTTTTCGGTTATCACAAAGTCGTAATGTATAGCTTTTGATATTCGCTCAACTCTGTCGCCACCAACTGTTACCAACATTTTTTTTAATTCTGGATAAGCTTCTTTTACTTTGGAGTTAATTTTTTGCTCTAACAATTTTACTTTTTCAACGAGATTCATTAATTCCATAACAAGAATTTCTCGCTTTTGTTCAAGAAGCTCGTATCCGTCTTCCGCAACAGATAACTGTTCTTTTACTTTGAGTAAGTTTGATTTTGTTGGAGCAACGTTTAGCCTAGCCATTTTCGTCTTCCACAAGATATTTGTTTATATAATCTGGAGATATTCGGTAAAGCTCTGATTTTGGAAGCTCATTTAGAATATTCCAACCGATTGTAAGAGTTTCTTCGATAGAGCGATTTTCAAATTCCCTTTGAGTTAAAAACTCTTTCTCAAATCTATCTCCAAATTTAAGATATTGTTTATCAAGTGGGGATAATTCTTCTTCACCAATAATCGAAGCAAGGTTACGAATTGATTTTACTTTTGAGTAAGCGGCGAAAAGCTGACTAGACACGTCTTTGTGATCTTCCCGAGTCATGCCTTTACCGATTCCGTCTTTCATCAAGCGGCTTAGACTTGGTAGCCCTGCTACTGGTGGATACATTCCCTTTTGAGAAAGTTCTCTATCAAGAACGATTTGTCCCTCGGTGATATATCCTGTCAAATCGGGGATAGGATGGCTTATATCATCGTTTGGCATGGTTAATATTGGAATTTGGGTAATAGAGCCGTTAGATCCCTTTATTTTCCCTGCACGTTCGTATAATTCCGCAAGGTCAGAGTACAAATATCCTGGATAGCCTTTTCGTCCCGGAACTTCTCCACGAGTTGTAGAGATTTCTCGAAGTGCTTCACAGTAGTTTGTCATATCAGTCATAACAACAAGAACGTGCATTCCCTTTTCATAAGCCAAATATTCAGCTGCAGTTAATGCACAACGTGGAGTGATAATACGTTCGATAGATGGTGCATCTGCCAAAGATTGGAACATAACAACTTTTGACAAAACACCTGACTTTTCAAATGTGTTTTTGAAAAATTCTGCCACGTCATATTTAATACCCATTCCTGCAAAAACCATAACAAAGTTTTCATCACTATTTAGGATTTTTGCCTGACGGATGATTTGTGCAGCAAGTCGGTTATGAGGAAGCCCGTTTCCACTAAAAATTGGGAGTTTTTGGCCACGAATCAATGTGTTCATTCCATCAATTGATGAAATACCAGTTTGGATAAAATCCCGAGGATAAATTCTTGCATATGGATTGATTGGATATCCGTTTACGTTTACTTTTTTTGATGAAATGATTTCGGGATATCCGTCGATTGGTTTTCCAAGTCCGTTGAAAATACGACCTAAAAGCCCATCTCCAACTCGCAATTCCATTGGTGTTTCAAGAAATTCGATAGAAGATTCGTCCAAATCGATTCCAGTTGTAGAACCGAAAACCTGAACAATGGCATATTCTTCTGAAATATCAATGATTCTACCTGTGCGTTTTTCTCCGTATCGGTCACGAATAGCAACAATTTCTCCAAAGAAAACATTTTCGCTACGTTTTACAACGATGATTGGACCATCTACTGAATTTACGCCTTTATATTCGATTCCTCTCATATTGTTTCCACCTTGCGATAAAGTCTTTCTAAATTGCCAAATTCATTTTCAAAATGATTTTCAACTTCTTTTATCATTTCTAGTTTGTCATTTGGCACAGAAGTTTTTAGACGGATAATTTCCTCTTTACATTCCAAAGAATTTATCTTAATTAAAGGACAACCTTGTTTGATAACAGAAATTGCTCTGCGATAAAATTGAATCATAAGCTGCAAAATCTGGATTTGCTTTTCTGGAACTGAGTAAACATCAACTTCGTCAAAAGCGTTTTGTTGCAAAAATCCGTTTTTTATCATTTCGGCTACGGAAAGTACAAGACGTTCTGTATCTGGTAATCCGTCTGGCCCAATAAGTTTTACGATTTGCTCAAGTCGCTGTTCTTTTTTTAGCAATTCCAAGGCTTCCAAACGGATACCAGCCCAGCGAGGATCAAACTTATCCCACCACTCTCGGACTTCTTCTGCGTATTCAGAATAGGAATCTATCCAGCCAATAGCAGGATAATGTCTAGCATTTGCAAGTTCACGGTCGAGAGCCCAGAAACAGCGGATAAAGCGTTTTGTATGCTGGGTTACAGGTTCAGAAAAGTCACCGCCAGGTGGTGAAACTGCACCAATAATTGAAACAGAACCTTCTTGTTCGCAAAGTGTGTTTACCCGACCTGCTCTTTCGTAAAATTCAGCAAGACGAGTTGGCAAATATGCAGGGAATCCTTCTTCTGCAGGCATTTCTTCCATACGGCCAGAAAGTTCACGAAGAGCTTCTGCCCAACGACTTGTTGAGTCAGCCATAATGGCAACATCCATTCCCATATCACGATAATATTCAGCCAATGTGATACCAGAATAAAGTGATACTTCACGGGCTGCTACTGGCATATTTGAAGTATTTGCAATCAAAATAGTGCGTTCCATAAGAGAACGTCCAGTTCGTGGGTCAATCAAGGATGGGAATTCTGTCAAAACGTCTGTCATTTCGTTTCCTCGTTCCCCACAACCAATATAAACAATCAAATCAGCATCACACCATTTTGCAACAGCGTGTTGTGTCATTGTTTTTCCAGTTCCAAATCCCCCCGGAATGGCAGCTGTTCCACCTTTTGAAAGTGGGAAGAACACGTCAATTACACGTTGTCCAGTTACCAAAGGCTCTGAAACTGTAAGTTTTTTCCCATAAGGACGAGATTTTCTTACAGGCCAATATTGAGATAGATATATTTTTTCACCAAGTTCAGTTTCCCCCACTTGATGATTTACTGTGTACTCACCTTTTTCTGCCACAACTGCAAGTTTTTTCCCTTTAATTGTAGGTGGCACCATGATTTTATGATTTATAGAAGATGTTTCTTGAACAGTACCAATTACAGCCCCCGGGAAAATATCATCGCCGACTTTCAAAACAGGAACAAATGTCCACAATTTTTCTGTGTTCAAAGGTTCAGTACGTTGACCTGGAAGCAAAAAACAGCCTTTGTCGTTATACATATTTTCCAAAGGTCGCTGGATTCCGTCATAAATTGTACCAATAAGTCCAGGTCCAAGGCGAACTGATAAGGGACGCTTATGACAAACCACTTCCTCACCGATTTTCATACCAGTGTCATCTTCGTAAACTTGGATTGTGGCAATTCCTTCTTTTTGGCGAATAATCTCCCCAATTAGTTTTGCGTTTCCAACATCAACAACGTCATATAATCCACAAGATTCAAGACCTTCTGCGTAAACAATCGGTCCAGAAATTCTAGTTATTTTTCCAATTACTTCATTCATTCTGGCATTCTCCCGCCAAAAAGTGCTAAAGCTAACTCTTGGATATTTTGCTCTTTGATTTCAGCAATTTTTTCCTCGATGGTTGCTCTACACTTAGTTTTCAAATCTTCAGAGGTGATAATACATCCTCTAAAATCTGCTGTCATTTTATCAATTTCTTCTGTAACAGAAAGTATATTTTCACTTGGAATACAAGAATTTAACACTTTTACAATTTCGTCTTTTGAAAAACCTTGATATTCTACATTCACTTTTTTATCAGCTAGGGCAAAAACATATTTTTTTACCAATGATTCAATGATTTTCAATTTTTCATCAGTAGATAATTTTTCTAAATATTGATTTATGGCAATATCAATAGCATTATCTTGAAAATTAACAATAAATCGCTGTTTTTCTAGAGGTATAGAGGCTTCTTTATTTTTTTTGTAGTTTGAAATTTTTGATTCGTATTCTGCTTTCTTGATTTCAGCATCTTTTTCAAATCTGATGTTTACATCTTCAAGAATTTTTTCGCAATCAATTACACTATTGTTTAATATGCGATTGGCTTTTCGACGCGCATCTTCACGAATTTCTTTATCCAATATCTCTGTTGAACGTAATTCTTCCATAAATCAACCTGAAAATTCTATATTTGAATTCCTATAGCTTCTCTTATCGAGTCTGTAAGAGATTTTTTTCCTGCAAGTGGTCCATAGATTCCCGGAACTTCCACAATTAAGGGAAAATTGCCCTGCTTTTGCCAAGCGAGAACTTCATTTTCTAGTAATTGAGAAACTTCCTCTGTAAGAATAAGAACCTTTGGACGTGATTCACTTACGGGGATTGCTGTAGTTTTTTCGTTTGTAGAAATTTTTTCTTGGCCTGTGGCTTTGTTAAAAGCTTTTAATGCTTCGTCTTTTGTTACAACTTCAGCACCTTTTACACCAACTAAGCCAAAGGCAAGAACAATCTCTCTTTCACCAATAACAAAATAATTCACTAGAAACCTTTGTTATAGAATGATAATAAGCAAGGCAACAAGGAAGCCCCATAAACAAATACCTTCTGCAAGACCAACAAATGGAAGAGCTTTTCCAGATAATTCTGGGTTTTCACTCATTGCACCCATTGCTGCAGCACCAATTTTACCAACAGCCATACCACCAGCAACACAAGCAACACCAACTGCAATACCAGCAGCAATGTATTTTGCAGCACTACTTGATGTTTCAGCAGCAACTTCTTGTCCTTCTGCGAAAAGACAGAATGATGCAAACAATAAAATCAATGTTGCAATAAAAACTTTACGATTCATATAAAATCCTCCAAATTAGTTTTTTTCGTCGTATGTAAACTTAAAAGGAATAAATTCCTTGCCAGTTTCAGTAAAGAATTTTGAGAAAAATTCGTAGTATTGAAGACGGATAACTTGAATTGCTACAATCATTCCTTCTAGAACAATAACAATTGCGTTTCCGATTATTAAAACAGCAAGTTGACCAATAAAAACTGGTATCAAATTACTCATTGTATAAATTATATAACTTAAAACAGCGTGAGCAAGGGCAAAAGCGCCAACACGTAAAAAACTTACAGAATTTGATAAATAACTTGAAATAACTTCAAGAAGTTCAACAACACCTTGAATTAAAGCTGCAAATAAGCCATTTTCTAAAATTGGTTTGTGTCCTTCCACAAGACGTTCTAGTGGTTCTGCAAAGAAAACTCCCAGTAAACTTATTCCAATTACAATCCAATCATAAATTGCAATAGATGATCCGAAAGCAAAAATCCGAATAACCATAGAAATCACATACCAGAAAAATACAGTTCCGCAAATTCCAGTTTTACCAAAAATAGCTTTTCCATATTGCTTTAATATAAAGTTGTTTATGATATTAATAATTAGCCCAACAGAATTGATTATAAAACCAACACCAATTGTAAATAAGAAAAACATAAACATATTTCCAACAGTATCTGCTGATGGCATCATATGAAGTATAGGTGCAAAGGCATTTTCTTTACCAACAAACAAACCAGTTAAAAATTTTCCAACAGGTTCTAGAAGATGTTCATTACAGAAAAATTCCCCAGTAAGAATTCCCATCACACTACTACTACAACCAATTGCTATAAAAATTGGACCAAATTTATGCCAAGATTTGAAAAATGGAATCCAATGATTTGTAAGTAAAATCCCAACAATCACAAAAACCAAACCTTGTCCCAAATCACCAAACATAATTCCAAATAAAAGAGTAAAGAAAAATGCTACAAAAGGAGTTGGGTCAATAGTTCCATAAACTGGAGAACCGTAACTAAAAATCATTCTTTCAAAGGCAGTAACAAATTTCCCGTGTTTTAGTTTTACAGGAACCTTTTCGTTTCCATCTGCAACCGAAGGAACTTCTTTTGGGTCGTAGCCACGAATTGCAATTCTACCCTCTGTCAAATCATCTAAATCTTTCATAAATGAATCAGTTTCGGTAGCTTGAATCCAACCTGTAATTCTGTAAACAAGTTGTGTGGCTTCTAGTTTTTCTTTTATATCGTGAATTTGCTTTCCAATTGAGAAATTTCCCAAAAGCCGAATAATATCTTCTTGGTGGGCTGTTTTATAAGCTTCTTTTTCAGCTTTTGTTTGAGAAACATTTTTTTCAACTTCTACAATTTGATTTTTCAAGCTTTCAAGAACATCATCTGGAATGCCCTTAAAATCAGATGGAATCTCCAATCCCACAAAGCCAAAACGTCTTAGTTCTGTATCAAGTGCAAATCGCCCTTTCTTTGAACTTGCAGCCAAAATCCGAGTTTTATCTTCTCCAAGGGGAACGATAACAGCTCTTTCGCCACAAGCAAACTTTAATTCTTCGAAAACTTCTGGATTTATTTTTCCAATTCGCAATGACAAAAATGATAAATGCTCAAGTTCCCCATAAGAAACTTTCAAATTTGCAAATGCCAAAGCTTCTTGATATGCTTCTTTTACTTTTTTTTCTTCTTCTAAGGCTTTTATCTCATTATTTTTAAGATCTTCCACTTCCATTAACATTTTGGAAGCTAAATCGAAATCTTCAGTAGTAGGATTTTTAGAATCTGGAGAATAAGAATCTATCTCTCCAATTCCAAGATAATTTTTAATATCTAAAACCTTTTGAAAAATTTCTCCAGATGGATTTTGAGTATTATGTATATTTTCTTTTGGTAAATTTTGAAACTGGAAATTTCCTCTTTTTCCTAAAAACTCCAAAACAAGATCAATATCTTCTTTGAGAATCATAAGTTCAATCAATTTCATTGTTGCAGTTTTACTCATTTTTTTCCTCGTTCTAACCAATATCCCCAATTCGCAAGGTTTCAACTGCTTTTCTTATGCAGTCTAGTTCATGTTCCTTGATAAAAAACCAAGATACAAGAACATTTGCTGTAAAAGGATACTGATGAAAAGATTTATAAGCCTTTTTTATCAAGTAGATTTTTGCACTTTGCTGAAACCAAATTGGGTCAACAAACCAAATATCACCATCTAAATTATCATTTAACAATTTTCGATATTTCCACTTTTGCCAAGAATCATAAG
The DNA here is from genome assembly GCA_045631425.1 of Treponemataceae bacterium. Classification (GTDB taxonomy): domain Bacteria; phylum Spirochaetota; class Spirochaetia; order Treponematales; family Treponemataceae; genus Treponema_I. The sequence goes on from JAZQUR010000077.1 coordinate 12,124, forward strand.
ATTCAAAGTCAAAATCCAAGATTTTTATTGCTTCGCCGCACAACTCATCTTTTTCAGAAGGATTTTCTTGGATAGAAAACAGATTTTCTATAATTTCATCTTTGGACATTTCGTAATATTTTTTTAGACGCATAGCCCAAATACAATTATCCAAAATAATTTTTTCCTGAATAAATGTTTTTATCGGTTCCCTTTCGCTACTTGGCAAAGTTTCTATATTTTTCCACAACTCTTTTATGTATTGTAAATCAAGTTTGTGATCAAAAATTCGTTGCTCTGAAATTGGTGGTACAGATTTATACCACGCAAAACTAGATTTCTCTGTGATTTTTTCTAGATTAGGCCAGTTTTTTACCTTTAACTCAGAATACTTCCCAATATTCACAAGTTCAGGCAAATCATTTTCTTCGTTGGAAAGAGCAAAAACAATTTCTCGAAGATTTCCATAATCAAAGGATTTTAATAAAAATAAAGAAACCTTATCTGGATTTGAATAACAATCAAGCAATTTACAAAAATCTTTTACAAACTGATTTTCAGCGGCTTTTTCTATTTTTTTTGCCAAAAGCATTTCTGGCACAAGAGGAACTTCTTCAGAAAATAATAACGCCCACAATTCTGAAAGTTTTGTAGGTTCAAAAACTTTTTCAGTTCGAGGTCCTACAAAGGATTTTGCAAGCATTCCACTAGCTTTTGCGTAAACAAAGGCGTTGGCACTTGATCTATCCATTTTCACTTCCAAAAAGATAAGAATCTAGTTTTTGGTTTAACAATCGTTTATCTTGAGAAACAGTAGTTATATTCTGTGTAAATTCGTTAAAAAGATTGTCGTATTCTAAATCAATTTTTGATTTACTTTCTTGAAGATTGGCTTCTAGAGAATTTATAAGATTTTCATACTTTTCTTTATAAATATCGTCTGCTTTTTTCTTTGCTTCTGTAATACGTTTATCTGCTTCAGTTTGAGCATCCATAATCATGTTTGCTGCTTCTGATTCAATCTGTATCAAATGTCCAATTATATCTGTTTCGTTCATTGCTATCCCCAAAAATTATCCACTTATAATATGTTACATCCAAAATTCAAAAAAAGATAGCAAAAAAATATAAAAAAAAGCTGTCTTTTTGAGAAATTCCCAAAGAAGACAGCTTCCATAAAATTTATTAAAAATCCAAAAAAAAGCTCAAAGACAAATAAGTCCTTGAGCTGTATGTTAATTAAAATCTCTATCGTATTTACAAATCACTTGGTAAACACCATCTGCATCAGTTTGATCCATAAGTTCTGAAACAAAGCCAGATGCTTCAATTACGGTAGAAAGATGACGCAAAACTCGCAAATGGAATTCTGCATTATTTTTTGATGATAAAAGCAAAAACACAAGGTGAACAGGTTTATTATCCAAAGCTTCGTAATCAATACCAGCTTTAGAAATACCTACAACGCCCATGACTTCTTCAATATCATCAAGCTTTCCATGAGGAACAGCGATACCTTCCTTGATGCCAGTACTCATTAAACTTTCACGTTCAGCAATAGCATCAAGAATTTTTTGACGGTCTAGATTTGGTTTTAGAGAAATTACTTTTTCAACTAATTCCTCGAAAACCTCATCTTTATACTCGCTTTCAAGATTAACACAAATGGTCTTTGGATTAAAAACCTGACCAAGAATCATGTTTTACCTCTAATTACTCAGTAACTGTTTCAGCAGCTGAGTCTTCTTGCCAATATTCTGTTGTTGTAGTTGTTGTTTCTTCAACAGCTGCACCAGTAAAAGCTTCGTCTAAAGCGTTTGTTTTTGGTGTTTTGTTGATTAAAGCTAAACCAATAATTAGAACAAAAAATATTGTAACGAATACATAAGTTGTTTTTGACAATACGTTTCCAGAACGAGCACCAAATGCTTGTGAATTTTGTCCACCAAATAGACTGCCAGCTCCGTTTCCTTCATCGTTTTGTAGAAGTACTAAAAGTACTAGTAATACACAAACGATAACAAAAGCAACTAATAAAATAGTTCCGATTACGCCCATTTTTATACTCCCAATTTTTACGAAGTAAACACACTTCATTATTTTTTCAGTAATTTAGGGATAAACCCATATTATTGATATAATACTTGAAAATAAAGTTTTAATCAATAGACCCACGCAAAGTAGATGCAAGTTCTTTCCAAACAACTTTATCTTCTGGAGAAAGTGATGCAAAATCCTTTTGTCTACCCCATGCAGAAAACTCAATAAATCGCCCTGCTCTTTCTAAAAGGCTTTTAAACTTAGTTTCTTGAAACTCTACAAACCATTTTGGCATCTTATTTCCAACTAAAGAAACCATTTGTGAATAGTGAACGGCACACAACCCATCTGATTTTAGCAAAATTTCTTTTAATTCGGCTTCATCTTCTGGGCCAAGTTTTTTTGCTTCTGCAATAAAGCGCAAAAAATCTTCTTCGATACGGTTTTGCTCAAAACAAGCTGGACAAGGGCTCTTGTATTTTCGCATTTTTTTCTTGCTAAAATCTTCAATTTTTTCAGCAAGTTCACCTTGTCCAAGAATAGCAACCGCTAGTCCATCACGATAAGAAAGCAAAGTTTTTGAGTGACTTTTACAAAATCCACCAGCTTCCCGATATTGAGCACGGAAGGTTCTATCTGAAATATGCTCAAAAAGCATACCATCAATATATCGAGCAATTCTTTCGTTTACGATATTACATATCGGACAACCAGGATTTTCGCATGTTTTTTGTAACGCAAAGAAATTTACGTGTTTATCATTAATTTTTTCAGTAGCCATAAAATCATTATATCACTAAAAAACGATTTTTAACACTTCTTCCATTGTAGAAACTGGATAAAATGTTAATCCTTTTTTTACAACTTCTGGAATATCATCCAAATCACGCTCATTTTGCTTTGGAATAATAATTGTCTTAATTTTGTTGCGCTTTGCAGCTACAGTTTTTTCTTTGAGTCCACCAATTGGTAAAACCTTTCCAGTAAGGGAAAGCTCTCCAGTCATAGCGATATTTGGTTTTATCTTCTTTTTGCGAACCAAAGACATCAAAGCTGTAGCCATAGTGATACCAGCAGAAGGTCCGTCTTTTGGAGTTGCTCCTTCTGGAACATGCAAGTGAATCATATTTTCGTTAAAAAACTTTAACTTAGCAAGTTTATTTTTCAAAGCGTAAGAGCGAACCCAACTCATGGCAATGCTACAAGATTCTTTCATAACATCACCAAGTTGACCTGTAAGTTGCAATCCTCCAGACCCAGAGCTAGATGGTAAATCCATGGCCTCTATCAACAAAGTGTCGCCACCCATACTTGTCCAAGCAAGACCGATGGCAGTACCAGGTTTATCTGCTTTGATAATTTCTTCTTCATTGAAAACTGGTTTTCCAAGGTATTTTTCAATTTCTTTGGAAGTTACAGTCAAAGTTTTTCCGATAGCCTTTTGATATGCAGTTTTTGCAGTCTTAATATCAGCCTTTACGCCACTTGCTTCTGCTTTTGCAAGAGCTTCTTGAGCATTTATAACTTCTTCTGAAGTAACAAGTTCTGTAGCATATTTTCGGTGGATTTTATCAAGATTTTTCTCGAAATTGCGGACACCAGCTTCACGAGCATAAGAGTTTGCAATCAATAAAAATCCGTCTTTGCTATATTTTACTTGATTTTTCTTTAAACCATTTTTTTCAAGACTTTTTGGCAAAAGATAATTTTTACCAATTTCAACTTTTTCTTGGTCGATATAGCCAGAAAGTGTGATAATTTCCGCTCTGTCAAGCAAAGGCTCAGGAATTGTATCTAAACTGTTTGCAGTTAAAACAAACAAAATATTTGAAACATCAAAAGGTAAATCTAGATAGTGATCTCTAAAGGTGATATTTTGCTCAGGATCCAAAACTTCAAGCAAAGCACTTGCAGGATCCCCTTGATAACTTGAGCCGATTTTATCAACTTCGTCAATCATAAACACAGGAGATGCAGTTTTTACGATTTTTAGCCCTTGTAAAATTTTTCCAGGCATTGCACCAACATAAGTTCGTCTATGCCCTTTGATTTCTGCTTCGTCTTTCATACCACCAACAGAAAAGCGGAAAAATTCTTTATTCATAGCCCGAGCTATAGAACGACCGATACTTGTCTTTCCAACACCTGGAGGTCCCACCAAAAGAATGATAGAGCCCTTTGAGTCGTTTTTAAGCTTTCTAACAGCCAAATATTCGATAATACGTTTTTTTACGTCTTCCAAACCGTAGTGATCTTCATCCAAAACAGTTTTTGCAGCGTTAATATCATAATCTTCTGGTTTTGGAGCTTCCCAAGGTAGATTTGAAATCAATTCAAGATAATTTCGAGAAACAATATATTCAGAAGAATTTGGATCCATCAAACTGAATTTTTCAAGTTCACTTTCTACAGTTTCTTTTATCTCACCTTCAAATTTGAATGAATCGATTTTTTCTTTAAATTTTTGATATTCAGAACTTTTAGCATCAGTTGTCATGCCAAGTTGTTCTTTAATTGATTTTAGTTCTTCCCGTAAAAAATATTCCCGCTGATTTTTTTCGATTTTATCATTGATTTCAGCTTGAATTTTCTTTTGAATGCGGAAAAGTTCTTGCTCTTTTTTAATGTGAACTAACACAGTTTCCATACGACGACGAACATTTGTCATTTCAAGAATACGTTGTTGTTCATCTTTTTCAATATTAATAATGGAAGCGATAAAATCTGCAATTCGTCCCGCTTGGTCAATATTCACCATATTTAGACGCATTTCTTCTGTGAACAGCGGATTATTCTCAGAGATTTCACGCATTTCGCTTATCAAAGTTCGAGTAAGAGCTTTTACTTGTGGAGTTTCGTCTTCTTCATCTTCAAGATAATCCACGGTTACCATGATTGGATCAGAATTGCTTAAAACCTTTCTGATAGAAAAACGCTTAATTGTAGATACGAAAACATTTAATCCACCATCTGGAAGATTTGTCTTTTTTACGATACGAGCTACAGTTCCAACTTTGCACAAATCATCACTTGTAGGATTTTCCACATCATTTTTTAGAAGAACGATACCTACAAGAGAATCATCTTTACAAGCCTCTTCTATCACCTTTAAATCTTCTTCTTGATTTATCATTAAAGG
>JAZQUR010000078.1:0-13292 GCA_045631425.1 Treponemataceae bacterium
TACCCCTTTTACTGGACAAAAGTAAAAGGGGTATTTTTATGCGCTATTCATTTGAATACAAAAAGAAATGTGTTGAATTGTATCGACAAGGAATCTGGGTTGAGACTCCAGATGGTTTTACAGATCCAAGAAATTTTCACAGTATGATTCGGAAATGGAATCGAATTGCTGAAAATTGCGGTATAGAAAAACTAAAGCATGAAAAAAATAAAAAATGGAGCCAACAAGAAAAAACCGAACTTATACTTCAAATACTTAGAGGTAATTCTATTTTAGAAGTTGCTTCAAGAGCAGGAATTAATGCAAGCATGCTTAATAAATGGTTTAATTTATATCAAAAATATGGTTATGATGGATTAAACTATATACCAATAGGACGACCAAGGAAAACTCCAATCATGAAAAAATCCTTAAAAAACAATACTCAACTCACAGAAGAAGAACGTGAAGAAATAAGTCGATTAAAAGCGGAGATTGAACGGCTAAAAGCGGAGAATGAAGTAATAAAAAAATCCATGGCCTTGAGACACGCAGAATGGGACCTGCAACTCAAGGCGAAAAAGCAGAAGTCCTCAAAGAACTCCGGAAAAAAGGATACAAATTAAGTTATCTTCTTGAAGCTGCAAAAATGTCCAAATCAACTTATTACTTTGAAATAAGTAAGAAAGATGTGATTGCAGAAAAAAATCATACTTTAACAATTGAAATAAAGGAAATTTTTGCTGAAAACAAGCAAAGATATGGAGTTCGTCGTGTTTATAGGGAATTAATTAACCGTGGAAGAGTTGTAAATCATAAACGTGTACAAAGAATTATGCATACTATGAATTTAATGGGAAAAAGAGCAAAAGAAAAGTATCATTCTTACAAAGGAAAAGTTGGTAAAGTAGCTGAGAATATAATTAACAGAGATTTTAATACAACTGCACCTTTTCAAAAATGGACAACTGATATATCCCAATTTAGTTTTTCTTGGGGTAAATGCTATCTTTCTCCAATTCTTGATATGCATTCAAATGAAATTATCGCTTATGATTTATCATTAAGTCCAAATATGAATCAGATAAAAAGAATGTTAAATAAAGCTTTTGATAAATTTTCAAAAGTCGATGGGCTTATTTTTCATTCTGATCAGGGATGGCAGTACCAACATATAGTCTTCAGGACAGCCTTGTCTGATCATGGAATTATTCAATCCATGTCCCGGAAAGGCAACTGCTATGATAACTGCATTATGGAAACATTTTTTGGAAGATTAAAAAATGAGTTGTATTATGGACATGAAAAAGATTTTAAATCTTTTTATGAATTTTCAGATGCCATTGATGAATATATAGATTATTATAACAACAAGAGAATTCAGGTTAAAACAAAATGGATGCCTCCTGTAAAATTCAGGGAAGCATCCATTCCTTCTTCCTAGTTCATAATATGTGTCCAGAATTATGGGTACATATCAGAAAGAAAGTGCTTTATAGCAGGGGTTGGACTTGAACCAACGGCCTCCGGGTTATGAGGGGCTCAAAAGCTAGTCCTTCCCAAATCTATATGACTTTTATTAACTTCACTAGTGTCTATTTCAACGTCTGATACTTATTTATACCACTATTGAATTCAGAAATCAAGTCTATTGAAGTTTATTAAAGCCAGTAAGAAGCATAAATTACGTAAAAAAATTACGTAAAATCGTTGTCCGTAGGGTAAATTACTATACGGACAAAAATCAATATTATGCAGCGTACAATTCTTTTTGGAATTCAATAAATACTTTGCTTATTTCACCAACAGAACCAAGTTCTGCTTTTGCATCGTTTATTGTACCATATTTTAGGTTGATAAGGCCTGGCAAATTTTCAAGTGAAAGTTGAGTATAACCTTGCTCTACGTACTGCTGTAATACAAAATCTACGAAGTCGATTTGTTTTTCATTTAGATTTTTTATGATTCCAGTTTTTAGAAGTTCTACTCGTTGCTTTCGTTCTACTGGAGTTGTGTTATATGCTAAATATTCTAGAACATCTAACAAATCGCATTTTTCGTAATTTAACATTTCCTGAACTTTCATTAATTTATCTAGAGAAAATCCATTATGATCCATCTTTTCAAGAAGGGTTTTTCTTGTTTCTGGATTTTGCCATTGAGTTCGTAAATCTTCATCATCCTTGAAGAATTTAGGAAGTGTATTGTTATCAACAAGAATATCAACAAATTCTTTGATAGTAATTAATCTACCGTCAAACATAATTCGTTCTTCCCATTGGAAGTCTTTTTTGATTTTTGTTTTACGACCGTCACCTAACTCAATTTCAATAACTTCTTTTGGACAAGTACATGGCAGATTTCCACAAATTTTACATGGTTTTGGTGGACATATACACGGATGGTTTCCACAAACTGGGCATAGTTTTACTGGTTTTAGACATTCACAAGGCCATTTACCACATTTTGGACATTTTTTATGAGTAGCACATTCACAAGGGTATTTTTCACAGATAGGACAAACTGGATTAGGATTATCCCAATCGTCATCGTAAAATTTTTCATGTGCTTCAACAAAGTCGTAAATAGTAAAATAATATTTATCGTCAAAAAGACGAGTTCCACGTCCAATGATTTGCTTGAATTCAATCATATTTGGAACAGGTCGCATTAAAACAATATTTCGGACATTCTGTGCATCAACACCAGTTGAAAGTTTTTGTGATGTTGTAAGAATAGTTGGAAGTGTTTTTTCATTATCTTGAAATTTACGTAACTGTTCTTCGCCTTCGTTTCCATCCTCGGCTGTTACACGCACACAATAATTAACACCTCGTTTTGCTTGACTGTTTATCATATCACGAATTTGCATTGCATGATTTTGAGTTGCACAGAACACAATCGCTTTTTCATCAGGATCTGCACTTTCAAGAAATTCTGCTACACGAAGTTCATCTCTTTCACGGATTTTTATTTTTCCATGGTAAAAATCTTTTTCTGTATATGTTTTTTCTCTATCAAGAAGTTCTTCTCCACGAATGATAGTATCTTCTTCATTGTAAACATATTCATCAATTATTTGATTGGAACAACTTTTTACTCGGTAGGGTGTAAGGTATCCGTCTTCAATTCCTTGTTTTAATGAATATTGATAAACAGGTTCTCCAAAATATTTGTATGTATCACCATTGATAGTTCTTTTTGGTGTTGCAGTAAGACCTAATTGATAAGCTGGAGCAAAATATTCCATAAGCTTACGCCATTCACTTTCATCATTGGCGCCACCACGGTGACATTCATCAATAATGATAAAATCAAAAAAGTCTTGAGGATATTGTTTGTAATATTCTATCTTTTCTGAATTTGGATTTTCTTCATCATCACCGTCGGTTCCACAAAGAAGTGTTTGGAAAATAGAGAAGTAAATGCTTTGTCCCATAGGAACTTTTCCGCCGTTCTTGCGAATTTCCTTAGGTGTGATTCTTGCAAGAGCATTTTGGTCAAAAGCTCCAAATGAATTGTATGCTTGATCGGCCAAAATATTTCTATCTGCTAGAAATAAGATACGAGGAAGTTTTCCATTTTCTAGATTATTCCATCTTGTTTGCATAAGTTTCCAACAGATTTGAAATGAAATATAGGTTTTACCAGTTCCAGTTGCAAGAGTTAAAAGAATACGGTCTTGTTTGTTACTTACAGCCTCTAAAACGGAATTAACAGCATTTTCTTGGTAATAACGAGGTTGTTTTCCACCGTCACGGTTAAAAGGTTCAATATTGAATTTGTCACGCCATTCATTTTTTACAGGGAAAGTCATAGCCCAAAGTTCGTCTGGAGTAGGGAACTTGTCTACTAATCCTTCTGTAAAATCTCCGGGTTTTGCTAGCATATCAATAGCCCAGATTTTATCTCCGTTTGTAGAGTATGTATAACGGATATTCATTGCTTTAGCGTATTTCTTTGCTTGTTCAACACCTGCACTTACATCAAGCTCGTCTTTTTTTGCTTCAATAATAGCAATTTTTACGCCTTTATAAGTTAGAAGATAATCAATCTTGTCTGGGTTTCGTTTTGCTTTATGAACAATGCGACCTGGAGTTAAAATGTATGCTCTTTGTTCTGTAAAGATATCACTTCCTTCTACAACGCCCCAACCAGAAGCTTTTAGTGCAGGGTCAATCTTTTTTAATCTTGTGTCGCTTTCGTTCATATTAGATCTCCATTATTTATTAGATTCATCTAATTTGTTTTCATCAATATATTCAAACCAAAACAAGGGAAAAGCATTTAATATTGACACTTCATTATTTGGTTTTACATACTTTTCTATCTGTTTATCAAAAATTGTTTGTTGATTGATTGTATTTTTACTTTCTGGAATTGAATAATCATCTGTACATATGAAATGAGCCTTTTTAATATTTAAATCCTTTAAACAAAGCCAGTTTTGTTTTATTTTTTTTATTCGTCCTTCGTCATTAGGAGATTTTACTTCTCCAGATTTCTTTATATCAAAACAAAGATATTTCAAATTTTGATAAAAAGATTCTTCACTAACAATTTGCTTAAAACTTTTTTCACTCAATAAGTCAAATGTGTAATTTTTAAAATCTTCATCAGGCAGTTCTTTCTTAAAAAATCTATAGGATTCAATCATTGGATAATTGATATACAACTTTATTCCGTTACGTTCAGAATCAAGACTTCCATTTTCAAAATAATTAAAAAGTTCCAGAATCTTTGCATTTTGTTCTTCTATCGTAAGTTTATTTTTTTCATCTTGTTTGCGTAAATCATAATCAAAGAATAGAAAGATTTCGGATATTTCAGAAGAATATTTTATTTTGTCCAATTCTGTATTTGATTTTTTATGCTTAATAGCATCTTCTTTCAAGACATTTACTAAATCTACAGAATCATCAAGCACATCTTCCGAATATGATTTTAGAGTATCATATAATGAAAAAATATTATTACAATAGTAATGAATGATTTCTTCTTCTTTTAGCTCAAAGTGAAAAATCTCTTTTAATGTTTTATACAATCGAGGTTCGTCGTTTTTACCTTCAAAAATAAACAAAATCATTTACCGAATGTACCGCCTCGATAGAGTTTTTCTAGATTATGACCAAATCTCAATTCTTTTACTGTTGAATTATGCGCATTTTCTATATTATTTTTTGAGCAAATATAATAACAATCAGGACGGAGTAAGTCATTTGTAAAAATAGATGTATTGTGAGTAGTCAATAGTACCTGACAGTTATATGATTTTAATTTTTCAATAATAAAATATGACAATTCATAATGATAAAATGCATCAAATTCATCAATAAAAATGAATGATGGACACTTTGATTCATCTGCAATATCTTCGAGCCAATAATAAAAATGGAGTAGTGATTTCATACCAGAAGAACTTGCATCCTCAAAACTTATATCATTATTTTTGCCATAGGATATTAATAACTGCTCATTTCCATTGATTTGCTTATGAGTTAGTTCGTCTTCAAATCCAGCTTCTTTGAAGAATTTTTGTAAATCATCAAAATGACCTTGTTTAATAATATTATCGATAATTGATTGATTTGTTATAGGGGTGTAACCTATAAAACCTTGTGTTTGTAATGACCAAAACATAAGCATTTTATTTACAAATTGATAAAATTTTTCAAATAATTTATTTTCTTCATTTTGAGCAAGAATAACATTAGATTTTATAAATCGAAGAATTGAAAAATGAAGTTGATTAAGGGTTAGATTAACATTTTCTGCACCTTTCATGTTTATGAAAATTTCATCCTTATTTTCAGAGCGATTATATTTTACAAGTACTTTATTATTAATTGTAAATTTCTCGGAAAATAATTCATTAAATCTACTTTTTTTATATGAATAAACAATATCTTTGCCATCAAAAGAAAAAACATACGTAAAAGAAATAAAACCACTTTTGGAGAAACGATTTTCAAAATTAATATATTTTTGTTGATTTACAAAATTATCTGTAAGATTTGCAACAATATCGAAAATAGCAAGACCAAGAGAAGATTTACCACTAGCGTTTTTACCATACATAACGCCTGTTTTTACAATACCATCTTTTACAGCTTCTTTATTGAATTCATAATTTCCTGTTGCAGAAAAATCTATAGTTATAGGCTCTGAAAAGGCTTTAAAATTGCTAACGGTAAAAGATTTTAACATAATGTACCTCTTAGTTTTATTATACCATGTTTTCGGCAAAAAGCACAAAAAAAAGTAGATTTGCCGTAATTTTTTTACGGTAAATCTACTATCTAAAAGATATTTATTCAATCTTGCTATTTGTATAGTTTTACAATTCTCCTTCAAAGGCTTTTTTCAAAAAAGATTGCTTTAATTCGTCGCAATTTACAATTTGTTTTGTGTAAATTTCTTCTAACTGCCGAATTTTTTCTTGTAATGCATCTAAGTGTGCAACGATTTTTTGTTGTTCGGAAAGTGGTGGAAGAGGGATTTCGAAATCTCCTAAGATTTTTTGGTTTAAATTAGAAATATTAGCACCTTCTTTTCCATTCAAAATCTTACGAGAACTGTCTGATTTCATAAAATGCAAAAGAAAATCAGCATCTAGTGCATCCATTTTTTTTCTGAATCGAATACAAAAGCCACTGTATGTTGTTTGAATATCTCTAGGATAAACTAAAAGACATCTTCCAACCAATTCTTTATTCCCATTAGAACGAACAAAAACAATATCTCCATCTTGCAACAAATAATCGTTTGAAGGAGGAGCATTTAAAGATATTTCGGAAAGTGTTTCTGTATTGTCAATACTATAAAGATTTTTAAAATCTCCAACCCCTAATGAGTGAATTTTATATCCACAATCCGTTGAAGAAAAGTTCATTCCATTTTTGAAAGTGCCACATTCCCCTAATCTTTTCTTTTCCCAAGTGTTGTTGCTAAAGGCTTTTGTTAATTCGGCTTGGAACAATTCTTTTGCGTTTTGCAGATTTTTTTCTGCGTTTTGTTTGAGTTGGTCGATTTGTACAAACTTTTGGTCTAGAATTTCTACAATGCGTTTTTGTTCGGCAAGGGGAGGAACAGGGATTTTTGCTTCAGTTAAATTTCCAAGTTTTATATATTTTATAATAGCGCCTATAGATTGTTTTCTGAGTTCATCAATATAACTTGATAGAAATAAATATAAATAATGCACATCAAGAAGATTTTTATTTAAAGATTCAATTATGTATGTTCTTTGGTATGCATCAAACTTCCCGTCATAATACTTAACATTTAGATCTCCATTCCCTGCAACAAGAACACATTCACAATCAAAAGAATATGAATCAATTTTTAGAGGATTAATAGAACAGGTGAAAAAAGGATATTTCCCATTTTCATTAGCTGCATTAGCATCTAACTTTCCTGTTCGTACTTTACACACTTCCCCAAGTTTCTTTACTTCCCAATCTGCTTTCATCTATTTCACCTACATCAACACTTTCAAAATTTCATTGCTTTGATGATTCAATTTCTGTATTTCTGCAATAATTTCAGATGTTTCTCGTAGAATCTTTTCTTCCTTTTTGTTTGGGTTTTTTACACTTAAATCCAAAGTTTCTTGATTCAAATCTTTTACATCAATAATCCAACTGTTTTGACTTTCTGCAAAAGTTTTTTGAAGTTCAACAAAATCTGCAAGGTCATTTTCGTTTAATGGATTTGTTTTTCCAAGATTACGGTCGAGATTTAATTGATAATACCAAATTTTTTCTGTTGGCTTTCCTTTATCAAAAAATAAAACGACTGTTTTTACACCAGCCCCTGTGAACACTCCACTTGGACAATCTAAAATGGTATGAAGATTACAGTTTTCCAAAAGTTCTCGGCGTAGTTCAACACTTGCGTTATCTGTATTACTTAAAAAAGTATTTTTAATAACAATACCTGCTTTTCCGCCTGCTTTAAGCATTTTTATAAAATGTTCCATAAAAAGATAAGCCGTTTCGCCAGTTTTTATAGGGAAATTTTGTTGAATTTCACTTCGTTCTTTTCCACCAAAAGGAGGATTTGCTAGAATTATGTCTTTTCGGTCTTTTTGTTGAATCTGAGAAATATCTTCTGCTAATGTATTTGTATGTTGAATATTTGGAGCTTCAACACCATGGAAAATCATGTTCATTATACCAATGATGTAAGCAAGTCCTTTTTTCTCTTTTCCGTAAAAAGATGATTTTTGTAAGATTTGTTTTTCTTCTACAGTTTTTGCTTTTTCATTCAAATATGCAAAGGCTTCACAAAGGAATCCAGCACTACCACAAGCACCGTCATAAATTGTGTCTCCAATTTTTGGATTTACTACTTTTACAATTGTTCTAATAAGTGGTCGTGGTGTGTAGTATTCTCCACCATTACGACCAGCATTTCCCATTTTATGAATTTTACTTTCGTACAAATGACTCATTTCGTGTTTATCATTACTAGTTTGAAAGTGAAGTTCATCTGCGTAATTTAAGATTTCGCGCATATTGTAGCCAGACACAATTTTATTTTTAAGTTCGCTAAAAATTTCACCGATTTTGTATTCCAATGTGTCTGGAGTTGTTGCTGTTGCTTTAAAGTTTTTTAGATATGGAAATAGTTTTAGATTTACAAAGTCAGTTAAATCATCCCCTGTCATTGCATTTTTGTGGTCAAGCGCACCTTTATCATTTTTAGGACAAGCCCAAGTATTCCATCTATATTCATCTTTAATAATACGATTATATTCTTTTCCTTGAAGTTCCATTTCATCACTTCTTGCATCTTCAAGGTCATCAAGGTATTTTAGAAATAAAATCCAACTTGTTTGTTCAACATAATCTAGTTCATTAGAACAACCTGATTCTTTCCATAAAATGTCATCGATATTTTTGAATATTTGTTCGTAGTTCATAATTTTTTTCCTTAAGTATTTATAAAATAATACTAGCACAAAAGTATGGGATTATCCACATTTCTTTGTTGTCACAAAATAGGGACAAGATGTAAAAATTGTCACAAAATTAGTGTTGGAAAGTTTATGTATTATATATATTTAAGCAATAAATACACATTAATGTCACACTTTCTTTATCTTGCCCCTTATTATTTTCTAATTAATTTTTTTGTTTTGGACGTTGTCTAATGTCTTTTTGACAAAGTTTGTTCCATAATGATTCCTAAAACTTAAAAACTCTTGAAGATAGGCATTCAAAAATCTGATAGAAGATTCCATATCTTCAGAAGTTCTATTTTTTGAATCAATCTCTTTATTAAATAACGAATATGAATGCCGAATAAAATCCATAAATAGAATTAGATGTGTTCGATTTTCGTATTCAACTTTATTTAGATTTCCAACTATGGAATCCAAATTGTTATAAATTGATTCTACGAGTTCTGAGGTATGTTTTTCTTGCTCAATAAGATGCTGAAAACCTCTTGTTAGTTTGTTCATATATTCGAGAAATACCGTTTCGTTATTTGTGTTTTTGGACAAGTATTCTTCAACTGCTGTGCTGATTACTTGATTTACACTACTGTTTTTTGCACGTGAATATACTTTGACTTGTGCCAAGATATTATCTGGTAATCGAATCCTAACTTGCCGTCTTTCTATTGTATTATTTTTTTTATTCATTATCTTCCTTCCTTAGTAACTTTTTTGATTTTTGGGTATGTTCTTCCCTTTGGAGAAATGAACTTTCCGCAGCGAACAGTTTTCCCATAAATTCTGTAATCTGGCATTTCGCCAGGAAATGGAATTAAGTAAGCCTTTTGCAATTTCTTATTTTCCACTACACAAGCATTACACCAATTATGTTCATCATCCTTATAAAGTAACTGGGTCACAACACCTTCTAAATCTGGTTTTGTTTCGTTCCATAATTCGAGATTATAGTTCGGAACGTATTTCATATTAGATCGAGCCTTTTTTAATATGTTGTACTTTCCAAGAATTCGAAGTTTTTCAGTCCACCTATTTTCTAGCCAAAAAATGTTTTCTTTGTTTGGGACTTTATAGGCTAGACCCAATTCTACAAATTTCTGACATCTTTCTTTTTGCTTGCTTGTTCGCGGAGAAACAAAAGTAGAAAATTGTTCGTTGTTAAGATTTAATCGTTTTTCTATGGAAGATAGCTCATCGTCAATAGAACAATATCTTTCAACTTGAGGCTCAATATCTTTTTTTTGTTGAATTTCTTTGTTCGTTCGAAAACCAACTAATCCTGTACAGATATTCTGAACCATCATCCGTCCAGTTTCTTTTACAAAGGACTTTGGAAATCGAACTGCCGCCCATTTTTATCTATGCCATTGATTAGTATGTGGGAATGCTTATGTTCCGTATTCTGATGAATTGCTCCAATCCAATTAAGGTTGTATCCGTATAGACTATTAAGCTTTTCGATAAAGGATTTAGCTACAACTCTTAAATCAACTTCTTGATTTTCTGGGCTGAGAATGAATCTGAAGTGTAAATCTGATGCTTCATCTTTGTATTTATCAAAGAAATTTCTGTCTACAACTTCATCAGAGAATAGAATAGGTTTTTCCTCAATATCCTTCTTATTTAGCTGAGTCATATATTCAGTAAGAAAGGCGAGGTGTTTGTTTTTGTCCGTAAGATAATGCATCTTAAGGATACAGTTCTGAGACTTGGTAGAAGAATATACTCTAGAAGATGTTGCTTGCTTTTTCTTTTTTGGTTCAAGACTTTGAACCAAAAAACTAAGTTCTTTTAGCAACTTTTCTGTTTCATTGTTTGTTTTTTTTGTTTTTGGTTTTTTGCTGTTCTTTTTTAGCTCGTCCCAAAAGTGCTCAAAATATTCGTATAATTCATGCTGTTCTTTTGTCATAATTTCTCTCCTATACGATTAAATCGTCTATATTGTATTTAGCGATATGAGGTGGAGGTCCATCATCAATAAGTGTTACATCATCTTCTGTGCTAGAGATATTTGAAGTTGAATAATAATCGTCATCGATATTATTGATGTTAGTTTTCTCTGTTTGGGGAGAAATTTGAATATTAATATTAATAGTCATATAATAAACTCCTAAAAAGTTGAATAAAAGTTATCCACAAGGCGAGAGGGCTTTTCGCCCTATATATTTTTTTTATTTTTTTAAAATATTGGGTTAAGAATTTTTACCCGTAAAAAATTAAATTTTTTACTCGTTGTGGATTTTTTTTTGACCTGTTGTGGAAAAAAATTGAAAATAACAGGTAAAATTTCTTAACCGGTTGTGGATAACTTTGAGCTATTATTTGGCCTGCGATAGCAGGCTCTTCTGTTCCTCTGCAGTAAATCGCGAGAATGTTGTCCAATACTCGCAATAGTGTCTCCTCATGTTCAGCCGTGTATAATTGACTTCTTTTTTTTCAATTAAATTGTGCTCTAATAGGTAGCGAAGGGACTTCAGCACAGTTGGCTTTGATTTTCCCGTCCAGAAGGCGAGGTATCTTAGACTTCCACGGAATACACTTTCTCCGTCCTTGGAGAAGGAATGAATTGTCGCGTAGATTATTAAGTTATCGCCCTGCAGCAGGAATAATCGAACCATCCAATCTTGAATTGTTATACTTCCACCGTATTTTGGAGCTCCAGAAGGTTTTTTTATCATTTTTTTTCCTTTCTATTAGCGTTACAGTTCCGACGTTCAGTCGTCGTTATTGTGTATGCGGTGATTCGTCCGTCATGGTATTGGAGAGACAATGCTATCTCGCCATAGTAGAGAGACTTTCGCTCTATGTCTTGTCGGATAGCAGAGAAGATAGAGTCGTTCACTTTGCAGCTCCTTCGCGGTGAGCTAGAATGAATTCCATTACATCCTCGCGAAGGAAGAAGGTATAACGTCCAATATGGACTCTTTTTAGCTCGCGATAGGTGGGAAGACTGTCGAGGGAACTAAGCCCAATGTGTAGAATGTCACACACATTCTGGCGAGTGAGTAGAGTTGATTCGTTAAGTGATAGGTTTTGTTTTTTGGCTACCATCAAGGGTTGCTCCTGATATCTCAACCTTAGCTAGAGGTAAGGTTGAGGGGGAAATAATAATGAAGCTCAACGAGCCTCAATCAAGCTTGATGATGCTAGAATATCGCCAATTCGCATTAATGAAATCTGGGTAACTACAGGCTTAAGACCTGTTACCTAGCTTTTTTTCAATTTTTTTTCAATTAAGTCTATAAATTTTTGAAATTTCTTCCCTTCTGAATTGTAGAATTCATTAGTTTTGACATCTTTTTTAAACCCTTTTTTTAATAACTTTGATTTTTTGTTCTTACTAATATCAAAAGTAATTATATGTTCCAAAAATAACCAATCGAAGTTTTCTTTTCTGAATTTTTCTTTTCGCTTCAATTTTAAATATTGAATTAGAATATGATTGAATTTTGAGTTAACATTATTACTTTCATCTATGATATTGTTATTTGCGCAAATATCAAAAAAATCTTTTGGGACATCAAAAAATTCAAAAAACATTTCAAATATTTCTTCTTCTGAGAAATTTTTGTATGGGTCACAGGAAACCTTAAATTCTTTTTCGAGTTCTCTAAGTTCTTTTTCAAGTTCTATTAAACAAAGTTCTAGGTTTATCCTGTAAGCATTTAGAAAAAATAATTTAAATTTACCTTTGAATGTTCTATTAAAACAGAAAAAGCATAAAAACGAAAAAAAACTTAGCAAAAAGAAAGGATTCCAATTATTAGAAATAAATGAAGTGACCAGAAAAATAATAGAAGAAAATAATGAAAAAATATAAACATAATAAAAAATATTTTCTCTCCGTAAATCCTTCAGATTTACATATCTACTAAATTTTTCAAATACTTTTCTTTTGTTTTTCAAACTAATTTTCAATGGGACATTTGGTTTTATTTGCGGTATTAATTCATTGAATAGGGGTTGATTGTGAAGTAATTTACTTTGTTCTTTAATATTTTCTGATTTTGGTAATACATGATTTATCAAAAACTCTTCATAAACCGAAAATTCTTGAACTTCTAAGGAATACGTAGATTTCTCAAGTTTTTCTGTGTTTTTACACTTTGTTTTTAACACAAGTAATAGAATTTCAAATTTGTTAATGTGTTGGATTTCTATTTTTTGACCTATAAAATTATTCTTCCATTTAAATTCTGTCATATTGACCTCCATATATATTGTTATAGAACAAAAATCCTCAATTGTTTAGTTTAAAATATCAAGTTCGCAAATTTGCAAAGTTGAAATTTCTAGAAATTACATTTTTCTGTTGAAATAGAAGATATTTTCAAAACAGATTAAATAGAAT
>JAZQUR010000079.1:0-5529 GCA_045631425.1 Treponemataceae bacterium
CCTTTGGTCGTTTTCGAGGAGGGGTTTGGGGTTTTAGGGGAAAGGGGAACTAATGACTCGAAAAAAAGGAGGTCCCCTTTCCCCTAAATAGTTTACCAGCTTTTCAAAGCTGTACTCCTCCCAAAGTCTTGGGAAAAACAAATTTAATTAAAATATTTAAAAGAAAAAAAGAACCTACCAAAAACTTGATAGGTTCATTCCCTTTATTTTACCTGACTATAAAGCCCAGCGATTTCTGTCCGCCAAGGATATTTTTTATCTCGTTCTTCCCACTCAATGATTTTCACGATAGAAAAGTTTCGTGTATCATGGATGTTTGGAAAATTCAAAACAGCAAAACGTCCTTGCCCGATGTAACTAATTTTTTGATTTGGCAAAAGTTTTTCATTTCCCTGAATAGTTTCCAAAACACAATCAAAATGCATTGGCTCACCAGTTGCTTTATCTGCCAAAGCTGTAGCAAGTTCTGTTACAGGCTGATGACATTTTGGACATTCTGGAGCATTTTGCTTCATAGCCTTTATCGCTTCTTGATTTTTCTGTTCTTCTTCAGAGATGTGATTTTTCTCTTTTTTGTCAAAACGCTTATTATTCCAATGGCGTCTTGAATTTTTATTTCTATGATCCATTTACTGCTTCCTTTAAATTCTTTGGTTTTTCCACCAATTGACGACTTAAAATTAGGGCAATTCTTTGTATCGCACTATTAAGATAATTTTCGTCATATATTTTTTTTCGCAATTCTAAGATTCTTGCAGAGGTTTCTTGTTCTGAAATAATATCACAATCAAGTGGGTTCATGAATACTCCGAAAAGGCATTTTCTATATGCCAAATCGGTTCTTGACCTGGCATATCAACAACAACTACATCATAACGAATGTATCTATACTTATATTGTCGATATTCCAGTAGAAAACATTTAGATGTCTTTAAAATTTTTTTTTGTTTTGTAACAGCTAATTCTTTTTCTAAGGTTTCCAGATTTCCACTTGGTAAGGCTTTTACTTCAACAAAAACAAGAATATCCCCTTTTGGATTAGACTTGTCTAAAGCAATTATATCAATTTCGCCTTGTTTTGTCCGCCAATTTCGAAAAAGAATCTGATAATTCTTTTCTACAAGGAAATTTACTACTTTTTCTTCTCCTAAAAAACCTTTTTCTCTTTTAGACAAGTTCTGCAATTTCTTTTGGATTAACCGCCCTTATAATAAAAAGTTTTCTTTGATTTTTTAGAGTGACTGTATCACCTTTTTTTGCTGAGTCAGGATTTTTGTTAGAGGAATGTATTACTTTTACAGTTGGCAAAAATGGTGCGTCCACAGAACATTCTAGAACACGAGCCACTGAAGAATCATTTAGCATAACCAAAGACCCAACAGGATATACACCCATTGTCTGCACGAAAGCTTTTATAACATCTGGGTCAAATTTCTTGCCATTATCTTCTAGAAGTTTTTTTACAGCCTCATTTCCAATCATAGAATCTCTGTAAGATTTTTCAGAAGTCATAGCATCAAAAGCATCGGCTACAGAAATAATTCTTGCAGAAATATCAATATCTGTGCCTTTTCTTCCTTCTGGATATCCGCCACCGTCAAATCTTTCGTGGTGTTGCTTAACTATGATTCCAAGTTCTTTTGGAAGTAACAAAACCTCTGTGATAAATCGAGCTGCTTTTGATGTGTGGATTTTCAAAAGCTCAAATTCATTATTAGAAAGTCTTGAAGTTTTGTTTACAATTCCAGGTGGAATAGAAAGCATACCAATATCATGCAAAAGTGCAGCGCCAATTGTTTGCATAACTTTTCGTTGAGTTAATCCAAGATGTATTCCCAAAACTCCAGAAATAATCGCAGAATCAACTGCCGCATAAGCCAATGATGATTTTTTTGCTTTATTTAAGATAAAACTCATAGCACCGTTTTTTTCATCGGCTACCATGTTATAAATGCATTTAGTTACGTTATCAACAACTGTACGTTGAATATGCTCATTATTTTTATATTCACCGAAAAACAATGTCATTTGAGCAACAGATTCTGCATATTTTCCAGTCATAGCTTTTGCTGGTTCATAATCGATAATCATATCAGGAAGCTGCTCAACAACTTGTTCAAGTTTTACGATTTCCAAAAATCCATCAACTTCATCAGCAGCTTCTAATTCTTCGATATCATCTACAATATCAATTTCTTCGACTTCATCTAAAGCTTCTAACTCTTCAGCTTCATCAACAACAGAATCTACAATTTCATCTTCTTTTAAAACACGACCGTAAGTATAAACATATTCAATATTCCAGCGAATCAAAGCTTGTAAGTGAAAATCACGAATAACCTTGCCTTCAGCCAAAAACATATTTTCTTTATCATCAAAAAATACAGGAGCAGAAAAACGCATACCTCGAGTCAAAGAAGAACTATCTATTTGTTGAAGTTGTTTCAAGTTGCCCCCTTACAAACGCAAAGACTTTTGCCAAAACTTCCCAAGTTTCTTCTGGCACGAAATCACCAGCATCAAACAAAGATAAAATTTCTTGGGTCTCAGGTTCGTAAACTATTGGAATATCATGTTTTTTGGCGATATCCAACATTGTTTGAACTATGTTAGCTCTACCATTGTACAAAATTAAAGGAGCTTTTAAATCCTCGTTGTACATCAAAGCAGTGGCTTTTTTTGTTTTGCTGTCTTTATGCATTTGTATTTACTGATATTAGGCCAATATCGTCAGAAAAAAACATACTTTCTTTTAATTCTTCAGAAAACACAACTTGAATATCTTCCATTTCGCTGGGATTTTTAAACAAATTTTTCAATTCTGAAATCAAAGAACTTACTTTTTTAGACTCTACTGGTTCTATATAAAATAAAATTTTACTAATGAATATTTTAGCTCGATTATGTTGGTTTTTCAAGCAAATTCTAAAAATAAAGTTTTTTTCAGCGGAAAAGAGTCTTATATTTATTAAATTTATGAAACTGGAGGTTTTGTTTTTTAGAAGAAAAATTGTTCCATAAGTTGATTTTTCATCAAAATCATATTGAAAAGGAAGACAAATCCAATAATTGTCTGAATTGGAACTAGAATTGTTTTTTGCAAGGAAATTATTATCAAAATCCTTTAGTCCAAGAATTTTAGTCATTAAATCTTCGATATTTTCTTTTGTAACTGGCAAACCTTTTTCTTCAAGATATATGGCAATTTCACTGGCTTGCTTTTCTCGACCCGGAAATTGCATAAGGATTTTTCGGATATTATCGATTTTTTTTGTATCAAGGTGATATCCCATTTGTTGGATAAATTGAATGATTTTATAGGAAATAGAATCTGGAACTAAGCCTAAATTTTGCAGATAATTCTTTATATCACTTTGATTTATTAATTTTTGAAGGGGATTTTGCTGGATATTTTGATTTTCTAGAGGATTTAGTTTTTCTTGGATTTGTAAAAGGATTTTATCTCCATCTTGGAGGATTTTTGCTTTGAAGCCACCGTTTACAAGTCCATTTGGATTTTTCGCAACAACTTGATTTTTGTCATCTAAGGTTGCTTCGAAGGCTTGCCCAGCAAATGACACTATCACTTTGTTGTTTTCTAACTGTTTTAATAGTCGTACAAAAACAAAATCCCCAACTTTAAGGTTATAACCTTCAAATTGGGGACCTTTGACTAACGAAACTTGATTTGCTACGTTCATCATATTTTAGGCTGCCTTAACAACAGCCCGAAACACATAACTATTTTTTTGTAGGAATGCGTTCTTTGATTTTTGCAGCCTTACCAATTTTGTCGCGGATGTAGTAAAGTTTTGCACGGCGAACTTTACCTGGGCGAACTAGTTCGAATTTTGCTACACGTGGTGAGTTAAGTGGGAAAATTCTTTCTACACCAACACCATATGAGTTTTTGCGAACTGTTACTGTGCGGCGTACACCAGCACCTTTGAAACAAATTACTAGGCCTTCGTAAACCTGAATACGTTCTGTTTTACCTTCAATAATTTTGAAGTGTACTTTAATTGTATCACCAACTCTGAATGAAGGGATATCTGATTTCTTTTGAGCTGCTTCAATGGTTGAAATTAAGTCCATTTCAGTCTCCTGTCTTATTAGTTATAGTCTCAATCATTTTTTCGGCTTCCTCAGAAAGTTGACCGTTTTCTCTTGCTTTTGCAATCATATCTGGTCGCACACGCAAGGTTTTTTCCAATCGTTTTTGAAGCCGCCACTTCCGAATATTTTCATGATGCCCAGATAACAAAATATCTGGAACTTTCTTGCCGCAAAACACTTCTGGGTGGGTGTATTGTGGATATTCTAAAAGTCCGTCAGTATGACTTTCTTCACTTAAGGAATCTGAAGAAATAACGCCATCAACAAGGCGATAAACTGCATCAATAATAACTGTTGCAGCTAATTCTCCAGAAGACATAACGTAATCTCCGATGGAAATCTCGTCATCAACCCAAGTGTCAATTATCCGTTGATCGATACCTTCATAACGACCACAAATAAAGATTAGATTGTCTTCTTGACTTAAATCTTGTGCAAGTTTCTGTGTAAAAGGTTTGCCAGAAGGAGTTACGTAAATAACTCGTTTTTTTGCTTTTGGTCCCTGCTCTTCTTTTATTTTAGAGCAAACAGACTTTAACCCAAGATTTAGAGGCTCTGGTAGCATAAGCATTCCAGCTCCTCCCCCATAAGGACTGTCGTCACATGTTTTGTGTTTATCAAAGGCAAAATCCCTGATATTCACCAAATCGTAGGCAATAATTCCCTTCTCCACTGCTTTTTTCATGATTGAGGTTTCAAAAAAAGCCCTTGGAATCTCAGGAAACAAGGTAAGCACATGGAAGTTCATAATTTACTCCAGAATCCAGAGGTGCAACAGCTCTATGGTTTTCTTCTTAACATCAACCTTTCCGATGAATTCCTTTTTGAAAGGAACTAGGGCTGACTTTTGAAAATCACCATCTAAAGTCTCGGAAACTTCAACTTCTAACAGGTCGCCGCTTCCGCCTTCCAATACGTCTGTAACGATTCCAGCGTTTATTGCTGAATCTTTTTTAACATTCAGTCCGTCTTTTCCACTAGATTTATAAATCAGTGTACAATTCTTTAAGTCTTCAACATAAAACTCGTCTTTGTATAAAGGACAAGCCTTGTTGCGTGGAACCACAATTTCAGCAGCTCTATATTTTGCAGCAGCTTCTACTGTGTCTATTCCAGAAAATTTGATAATAAGAGAAGCAACACTTCCTGAAACATCTTCAACTTTGTGAACTGTTTCTGTTTGTCCTCTTCTCAAAGTAACTTCTGTTAAATCGAAAAAGTGATCGATTTCGCCAGAGGTACTTTCCACTTTTACTTTACCCTCTAGCCCATGTGTGCTACGGATAAATCCAATAACAAGGGTTTCTGCCATTACTCTAGGATTTCTAGGCTATAGCGTTTACCAGTCTTAGTTGCACTAGCACTTAAAACTGTACGTAATGCTTTTGCAATACGACCGTATTTACCAATTAC
>JAZQUR010000080.1:0-34636 GCA_045631425.1 Treponemataceae bacterium
CTCGTCAGTTGACAGACTTACTTGGTTCTTTGTCTGATTTAACATCAGGTTCTGGAGACAAAGGTACACCAGTTATCTTGATTCAAAACTATTTTACAAACTACGCAAATCAATAATTTAATTTAGAATTATGAATTAGGAATGAAGAATTAATTCGAAATTCTGAAAAGTTTGGTTAGAAAATGTCATCGCTGTTGGGCGGTGGCATTTTTTTTGTTTAAATTAATTCACTTTTCTGAAGGTTTCTAGTTTCCGAATTCTGGATTGACACCCTATAAAATAGGGTGTATATTTATAATATGGAAGAACAGATTAAACGTACATTTATAGAAGTTCCTTTGTTTACAAAAAGATGGAAAGAAATTGGTTTATCGGATGAAGATTTATTAGCACTACAAATTATGTTGTTAAAGAATCCTGAATCTGGACCTGTTATGGAAGGAACCGGAGGTATTCGTAAAGTTCGTTTTGCTCTAGAAAATAGAGGGAAAAGTGGTAGTGTAAGAGTTTGTTATACAGATTTTGCTGAATACGAAGTTACATATTTGATTACTGCTTTTACAAAAAATGAACAAACAAATCTTTCTGACGAAGAAAAAAATGTTTTGAAGAAGCTTGTTAAAGCTTTAAAAGATGAAACTGCTAAAAACAGGAGGTAATAATATGAATTCTTTATTTGAAGATTTATGTACAGGTCTCCAAGAAGCAATTGATTTCGAAAAAGGTATAGGCTCTGCTAAAAAAACTACATATATAATTAGTCCTATAAAAGAATTTAATCCAGAACAAATACGACAGATTAGAAATAATGCAGGTATGACACAAACTGTTTTTGCAAATTATATGGGTGTTTCAAAAAAAACAGTTGAAGCTTGGGAATGTGGCAGAACTCATCCAACAGGACCTGCATTTAGATTACTTGATATCTTAAATGAAGGAAAAGAAAAAAATCTTTCATTTGTAGAAGTTGTATAATTTCTCTATTCGGTAGAAATTGTGAGCGAAAATGTCATCGCTGTTTGGCGGTGGCATTTTTTTTGTAAAAAAAAAGCGTCTTGCAACTAAGGCTAGACGCTTTTCTGTTTTAGAAACTGGTTTTAGTTTTTTTGTAGATAATATGTTTTTGTATGTGTTTTATAAGGGTTAGTAATTACATATTTTATTTTTGAAATCATTGATTAACAAATTGTATAAAGTAAAAAATTTTACAAAAATAAAAAATGTTTATTAACTTTCGTAGATTTAAAATATGTTATCATATAAAATGAAATATGAACATTTCTACAAATATTGTTTGAAGTGTTTCTTTCTATAATTTTTTGATAGGAGTTTTTTATGAAAAAAATCAGTTATTTATTAATGTTGGCTATGGTTGTTATGATGACATCTTGTATGATGAATGTAGGTGGTCCTGATGTAGAACCTTACTTTTCTGAACCTACTCCAACATTTCAGCAGGGGGAAATAAGAGGGATTTACTATACCGTAGAAGGTTTAAAAGCCTATGATTACTATTGTTTTACATCCGCAACAGAAGGCACAGTTGTTACTACAATATATAATGATACAGCTTCTGTGTTTAATGCTGAAAATAAGTTTTCGTATGACAGTACCACAGGTGATATTTATATAAATGGAGAAAAATTTATTACCCTTATACATGCTAAACAAAATGTTCTTGACTATGGTGGTGGTATTTATGCATACGATAAAGACAATGCCTTAATAAGGGAACCTGGAAAACAAGGTCTTTATGCAACATTTTCAAATGGATCGATAGAAATTACTTTTAAACCAAGGGGAAAAGCAATTTTTAAGAGTTTTGGGAAAGAAATTTCTTGTGAATATAAAAACGAAAACGGAAAAATCACTGTAACAAATTCAAAAGATTATTCAGACCAGTTAGTTTTCTTGTATTTGCCTGATGGTACTTTAATAAATGATAAGGCGTTTTCAGATATGGATCTATATGATAAGATTAATTTATATCTGTTATTAGATGATTCAAAAGATGCTAAAGAAAATGTTGAAAACTTTGCTTCCTTACCTGATGGTTTTGCATATTCAATAGACAATTTAATAAAAGGAAACAAAGCCGACATAAATACACTAAAAACTTTGCTTGAAGAAAATCCAAATAAAAAATTTTATTTTACTTTTATGGATCTTGAACAAAAAGAAATTCCAAGTGAATTTTTTGCAGGAAAAGAGAATCTCTTTGCAATAGATGCTCCACCAACAATAGGTGCTAGAGCTTTTAAGGATTGTAAAAATCTTAGAGATATAGATTGGCAATTTATCTCTATTGGTGAAAGTGCATTTGAGGGTTGTAAATCTTTAGAGTCTTTGGATTTAAGATTTCCTTATGATAAATCACTTGAAATCGGAAAAAATGCATTTAAAGGATGTTCAAATATAACTTATGTTAGATTTGGAGAAAAATATTGGTACGTTACAAAAGATGGCGTTGAAACTAGAATTGAAGTTGATACCGAAAACGGGAAAAACAATGTAAAACTTCTTACAGAAACATATGTTGATTATGAGTGGGTATCTAAATAGATGATTTTTAGGCTATTCCTTGAAAAAGGAATAGCTTTTTTTTATGGAGCAACTGGTTCCCAACCCGCTTTCCAGGATTCCGCCGTCTACAGCGGCTCCATTCATAGTTGGTTCGACAAACTCACCAACTATGAACAGCTTCGCTGTCCTTCCAATCGGGGCTATTGCCTTGGAAAACAGAATTGTGAAAAATTTCACAACTAAAGTGTAAAATTTCCCTCCCTTTCATTGACTATTATAAAATCTTAATTTACAATGAAATTATATTGATTGTGATATTTTTCACAGTAAATCAAGCAAAAAGAAACTTATGGAAAGTGAAAAAAAAGAGATTTCAAAGCCAACTAGAGAAAGGCTGATAAAACTTATTCGGCTTTTAAGACAGGTTGAATCAACTGGTAAAGAAAAAATATCTTCCACAGAGATTCAACAACGCACTGGTTGGACAAACTTTACAGTAAGACGCGATATTTCTTCCGTTGGAATAAAATGTTCTTCATCAACAGGATATGACGTATCAATCTTAAAATCAGAGTTAATGAAATATCTAAAGCTAGACGAAGCTGAAAAACCTTGTTGTATTGTGGGCCTCGGTTTGATGGGGGAAGCGTTTGCAACAAGTAATTGTTTTCAAGGTTCAAATTTTGTTATTGTGGCTGGATTTGACAGCAGCGTAAACCGAATCGAGACTTTGAACACAAGTTTTCCTTTGTATTCCACTTTGAAAATGGAACAAGTGATAAAAGAAAAAGGCATTGAATATGCGATTTTAACTGTTCCAGAAAAGGTTGCCCAAGAGACTGCAACAAAGTTGAGTATGTTTGGAATTAAAGGGATTGTAAATTTCACTTCGGCTGTATTACGTCTTCCACCAGAAACTGCCGTGGAAAATCTTTCTGTGGTAGATTCTTTACAAAATCTAAGTGCTAGAAAAAAATAATTATTTTTTAGGAGTAAAGGAAAGCACTTCTCCTAAAATAGCGTCGAAGTGTTTTCCTCTAAAGTTTGCGTTGCAAACTTTTCTATTGAAATGCTGTTTCTCACATACGTTGCGAAACAGCGTAAAAAATCAAATCGGAAATTGAAATTTCCTCATTAATTTTTTAATGGAGTATTTATGTCACGAGTATTTAACTTTTCAGCAGGTCCATCTGCATTACCAGAAGAAGTATTAAACGAAGCAGCAGCAGAGATGCTAGATTGTAACGGTACAGGCCAATCTGTAATGGAAATGTCTCACCGTTCAAAAGCTTATGAACCAATTATTGCTGAATGTGAAGCATTAGTTCGTGAACTTTTATCTGTTCCAGAAAACTACAAAGTTCTTTTCCTACAAGGTGGAGCAAGTACACAATTTGCTATGATTCCAATGAACCTAAAGAAAAACGGAAAAGCAGCTTATATCAATACTGGTGTTTGGTCAAAAAAAGCTATCGCAGAAGCAAAAAAATATTTATCAGTTGATGTTCTTGCAACAAGTGAAGATAAAACATTCTCATACATCCCAACTGTAGAAGCTATCGTTGGTGATTATGACTACCTTCACTACACAATGAACAACACAATCATGGGAACAAAATGGGCTTATATCCCTGAAGCAAAACGTCCAGACGGAACAGAAATTCCTCTAGTTACAGACGCTTCAAGTTGTATCCTTTCTGAACCACTTGATATTTCAAAATTCGGTGTTGTATATGCTGGTGCACAAAAGAACTTGGCTCCTGCTGG
The DNA here is from genome assembly GCA_045631425.1 of Treponemataceae bacterium. Taxonomy (GTDB): domain Bacteria; phylum Spirochaetota; class Spirochaetia; order Treponematales; family Treponemataceae; genus Treponema_I. Next base: position 4,291 of record JAZQUR010000080.1, read on the forward strand.
TGTAACTCTTGTTATTATCAGAGAAGACTTGATTCCTGAAACAATCCCAGTAGAAAACACACCTACTATGCTACAATACAAAATCCACGCAGAATCTGATTCTATGTACAACACACCACCATGTTACACAATCTACATGATGGGAAAAGTTCTAAAATGGATTAAGAAAAATGGTGGCGCTGAAGGAATGGCAAAACGCAACCAAGAAAAAGCAGACTTGTTCTATGATTACTTGGATAATTCTGATTTCTACCATGCAACAGCAGAAAAAGGTAGCCGTTCATTGATGAACATTCCATTCTTAACAAAATATGATGGCGAAGAAGCAACTGCAATCAACAAAAAATTCGTTGCTGAAGCAGCTGCTGCAGGTCTTGTAAACTTAGCTGGTCACCGTCTTGTTGGTGGAATGAGAGCTTCTATCTACAATGCAATGTCTTTAGAAGGTGTAAAAGCTCTTATCGCTTTTATGGACAAATTTGCTAAAGAAAACTAAAAATCACGGATTTCGGGATTGATGTAAAAATCCCCTGAAATCCAAATATCAATTAAAAGGATAATACAATGTTCAAGATTCAAACATTAAATAAAATTTCTGCAGAAGGACTTGCAAACTTTCCACGCGATGATTATGAAATCGCTTCTGAAATCTTAAATCCAGATGCAATTTTGCTAAGAAGTGCTGATATGCACTCAATGGAACTTCCAGCTTCTGTAAAAGCTATCGCTCGTGCTGGTGCTGGTGTAAACAATATTCCAGTTTCTGCAATGTCTGAAAAAGGTATTGTTGTTTTCAATACTCCAGGTGCAAACGCAAACGCTGTAAAAGAACTTGTTATTGCAGCTCTTCTATTTTCAAGTCGTCCTGTACACAAAGCAGCTGACTGGGCTAAAACTCTTGCTGGAAAAGGTGATGAAATCCCTGAATTAGCAGAAAAAGGAAAGAGCCAGTTTGTTGGACCAGAAATCAAGGGGAAAACACTTGGTGTAATCGGTCTTGGTGCTATCGGTGCTATGGTTGCTAATACTGCAATCGGTCTTGGAATGGACGTAATTGGTTATGACCCATACATCTCTGTTGATGCTGCTTGGTCTTTAAGTCGTGCTGTTCACAAGGCAGAAAGCTTAGAATCACTACTTTCAAAATCAGACTATGTATCACTTCATATTCCACAAACAAACGACACAAAAGGTTTTATCAATGCTGATAGAATCAACATGATGAAAAAAGGTGTTCGTCTTTTGAACTTTGCTCGTGGTGGTTTGGTTGTAAACAAAGATGTTCTAGCTGCTATTGATTCTGGAAAAATTGCACAATTTATCACAGACTTTACAGACGAAGAATTGTTAAACAACGACAAAATCATTTGTTTACCACACTTGGGAGCATCAACTCCAGAAGCAGAAGACAACTGTGCTTTCATGGCTGTAGATCAACTAAAGAATTTCTTGGAAAGAGGAAATATCATCAATTCTGTAAACTTCCCAAAAACTTATTTGGATGCTCAAATTCCAGCTGGTGGAACACGTTTGTGTATTGCTAACAAAAACGTACCAAACATGGTTGGTCAGATTTCTACAATTTTGGCTGATGCAAAACTAAACATCGAAGGAATGGTAAACCAAAATCGCGCTGATTTGGCTTACAACTTGATTGACGTTTCTTGTCCAGTTTCTGCTGATGTTGTAGAAAAACTAAAATCAATTGACGGTGTTATTAACGTTCGTTGTATTGCTGGCTAATTATTAGTTTCTAGATAAAGGAAAGGCGATAAACTCGATGTTCGGGTTTATCGCCTTTTTTTTGTGCTAATTAAAACTCTTTCAACACTTTTAGGTTTTCTTCGAATTGTTTGATGCCTGAAATCCAGAAATCTTTTGTTTCGATGTCGAAACCTGCTTCTTTACAAACTGCTTCACAAGATTTGCTTCCGGTTTTTGCTAGAAGTTCTTGGTAAACTTTTGTAAAATCTTTGCCCTCTTTTTGATAACGAGCGTATAAAGCCAATGCGAAAAGTTGGCCAAAAGCATAAGGGAAATTGTAAAAATCCAAATCTGGGCTGTAATAGTGAACTTTTAGCGCCCACATGTATTTGTGTTTTTCATCATCTTTTAAGCCTTTTCCGTATGTGCGATTTTGTGCATCTAACATTAAATCACAGAAATCTTCTGCAGAAAGTTCTAAGCCTTCTTGTTTTCTTTCAAAAACTGATTTTTCAAAGTAGAAGCGGCTTAAAATATCAACTAGAACTTGGCATCCATCACTTAAATGCATTTCTGCAAGTTTTGCCTTTTCGTATCCTTCTGTTTTTGAAAGCATATCTTCCATAACGATGGTTTCTGCAAAAATACTTGCAGTTTCAGCCAATGTCATTGGATAGCCAAGCAAAGCGTTATCCAAGTGGTGAATACAATGATCGTGGTAAGCGTGACCTAGCTCGTGGGCTAAAGTCAAAATATCAGAGAATGTGCCAGTAAAATTTGTTAAAACCCGGGCTTGTTTTTGTGCTGGGAAACTTGTACAGTAAGCGCCGCCCACTTTTCCCTTACGAACTTCAGCGTCTATCCAATTTTTTTCAAAGGCCATTTTTGCAAAATCGCCCATGTGTTCTGAAAAACTTGAATATCTCTCAATGATGTATTCTTTTGCTTCTTCAAAAGTCCAAACTTTTTCTTTATCAGCGTTTTCTTTGTTTGGAAGTGGGGCAAATAAATCATAGAATGGAAGGGCGTTGCCGTCTCCAAGGATATTTGCCTTTGTTTTTAGATAGTCTTGCCAAAATGGTAAAGATTCTTCGATGGCTGAAATCAAAGCATCCAAAGTTTTTTGTGTGATTCTTGCACTGGAAAGGCTTCGCTCAATGGCGTTGTTCCAACTGCGGCGACGATTTAGAGTAACAGTTGCACCTTTTAGATTGTTCAAACAAGCTGCCAGTGGGATTTTTGCTCCTTCTAGTAAAGCAAGTTCTTTTTCGTAAGCGATTTTTCGAGTTTCTTTATCGTCGCTGTAGGCTTCGTTTCTAAGTTGGTTAAAGGTTTTGCCAGTTTCTTTATCCACAAGGTTACTGATAATTTGACCTTGTAAGCGACTCCAAGCGTCTCCCCCTGTGCGTTGTAAATCTTCTGCAAGATTTTCTTCGGCTTTTGTCATGTTGTGGGAAAAACCTAATATCCTCTTATTTAAAACATATTGATATTCGGCGAATTTTTCGTTGTTTTTGCAAAAATCTTCGATTTTACCTTTGTTTTGATTTAGGATTTCTAAAAAGTCTAAGTCAGTTTTTGAAAGTTCCAAGCCAATATCATCAAGTTTTGAAATGATGTTTAAACTTTCTGTGTCTGTGGTGTCTGTGCTGGAAATTGCTTCAGTGTAAGCGTAAAGGGATTCGTATTCAGCGTCAATTTGATTTTCATGGTCTAAATAATTTGAAAGCCACTGGTCAAAATTGATATTTGGATTGTAGTCTGCAATAAATCCGTTAAGTTTGTTGTTTCCGTCAGAAACTTTTTTCATGGCATTTTCAAAATCTGTGCCTTGAAAACTTGTGTAAATGCTGGATAAATCCCAGCGTGGAATTGTTGTATCTGTTTTCATAAGGATAATATACTCTTTTGTGTGAGATGGGACAAGGGGCGAAAAGTTTGGGATAATTAGTTTGATTTGTAATCCTCTGAGTTTTCGGCAGCTTCAAGATTATCGTCTAAAGCCAATGCTGCAAGATAGGAAAGGGATGTTGAGTCTGGCTTTATTTCTTGGTCAGCTGGAGATTTTTTTGCAAAATCAGAGTGATGTGGTATCATTCCTGTAACTCCGGCGGCTTTTGCCTCTTGTTTTTTAGTTTCTGCTTGTTTTAGGAGAACTTCTGCCCCAAGTCGGGCTTCTTCAACTTTTGAAAGGGACATTGCTAGAGTTTCAGAAACTTCTTCTGGATTTAATTTACAAATCTCTGCAAAAGCGGATAAAGTTTTCCAAGTTTTATAAATAAGTTTTGCCCGTTTTTTTCCGATGTTTGGCAATTTTTCAAAGCGAGAAACAATGTTTTCTTTTGAGCGAAGTTTTTGGTTTTGAGTTGTGGCAAAACGGTGGGTTTCATCTCGGACTCGTTGCAAAAGCCGCAAAGCATCACTTCGTCGGGCTAAAACTAGCGGTGTGGAATTTCCTGGTCGATAAAGCTCTTCGTTTTTTTCAGCTAAGCCCACAAGGGGAATGTCTAAATCTAGAGCATCTAGAACTTCTTTTACAGCATTTACTTGGCCGATGCCACCGTCTATCATGATTAAATCTGGGAGTTCTGCTTTTTCGTTTAGTAAACGAGTGTATCGGCGAGTGGTGGCTTCTTTCATGGAGGCAAAGTCGTCGATTATGCCCTCTGTGGTTTTTAAGCGAAAATAGCGATAGTTCTTTTTGTCTGGATTTCCGTTGTAAAAACTGATTAAACTTGCCACAGGATATTTTCCGTGTAAATGGGCAATATCAAAGCCTTCAATGCGGACTGGAAGAGTTGGCAAATCAAGAACTTGTTGCAATTCTTTTAATGCTGGAATATCGCCTCGTTCTCGGATTCGACGGATAATATCTTCCTTTGCATTGTGATTTGCCATTTCAAAACTTGCTTTGTGGCGATTTTCGATTTTCTCGCTATTTCCCACCATGGTGATTTTTGGTCGTAAGCCAAAGCTTTCCTTAAACCATTGGCGTAGAAGTTTGACATCAGTTTTTGGTGGCACGAAAATATTTGCGGGAATAAGCTCTTTTTCGGTGTAAAATGCTGGGAAAAATTCGGACATGATTTCATCATCATTTTTGAGGGAGAATGTTTGGAATAAATCTCTGGATTCTAGTTTTCCGTTTCGCATTTTTAGCACGGCAAAGGAAACAAGGCTACCTTCTGAGGCAACACCAATGTAATCTCTGGAGTTGGGATCGAAGTCTGAAACCAGATTTTTCATCAATAAAACTTTTACCGCGTTTATGCCGTCCCGAAGTCGAGCTGCTTTTTCAAAGTCCAGATTTTTTGCGGCAGCCTTCATTTCATCTTCTAGGATTTTGAGATTTTCTTGTGGATTTACGTCAAGAAAGTGTGTAATTTCTTCGATAAATTCCATATAGGACTCTCTAGAAATTTTGTCACAGCAAGGGGCGGCGCACTTTCCAATGTGATAGTACAAACAAGGATTATCACGTTTTTTGAGGATTTTGCACTGTCGCAAAGGATATTTTGCTTTCACCATTTCTAAGAAAGTGTCCAAAGCATTTACATTTGGGTAAGGCCCGAAATATTGGGAACCATCTTTGATGATGTAACGAGTTTTGAAAACTCTTGGAAATTGCTCGTTTGTGATGCGTAAAACAGGATAGGTTTTTCCGTCTTTCAAATCGATGTTGAAGCGGGGATTGTGCTGTTTTATCAAATTGTTTTCTAGGATTAAGGCTTCATATTCGTTGTCTGTTACGATGTATTCAATGGATGTGGCTCTAGAAATCAATATGCGAGTTTTTATATCTTTTTGACCAGAAAAATAGGAGGAAAGGCGATTTTTTAGATTTTTAGCTTTGCCAACGTACAAAATGGTGTTATCGGCATTTCGCCAAAGGTAAACGCCACTTGATTGAGGAGCTTTTAGAGCAGTTTCGTGTAATTGTTCTCTAATTGTTTTTTCTGTTGCCATTGTAAAATCCTAAAATCAAACTTTTTATCAATATGAAAAAAAATATTTTCCTTATTTCAATTCTAATATTAATTATGTCTATTCAAGCACTTTTTGCAAGTGATAACAAGTCTTTTATTCTTGGTGGAAAAAAGGGCTGGAACGCTGTATCAGATAGACGAAATATCACTACAACTTCTGGTCGCTATGGATATGAAGCTTTAGAAATCGAAAATACTAATATTATCCAAGATTATGATACAGATTTGCTTTTGAATTTTGAATCAATTTCTAATTCTGATGTTACAGGAAATTATGATATTGTGACGGATTGGTCTGAAATCACAAAAAATGCGGCTCGAGGCAAAGGTGCTGGAGCTTTTTCTGATGCAACTAGGGGGATATCTTTATCTGGGCAAGATTCCTCGATTTTTGGAAGTTCTGGGCTTGTAGGCTCTTTTACTATTGGGTTTTATCTTCGCCCTTTGACTGCAGAAAGTGGCGAAGTTGTGTTGATGTGGAACTCATCTCGGGATATTGCAAATTATTCTTTGTATCAAATGGTTATTGTAGAAGTTCACAATAATCGGCTTTTATGGAATTTTACCAACTTTTTTGATTTTAACTTAGATTCCTCTGAGTATGAATTTTTATCAAATCCAAATAATGAGATTATATTGGAAGGGAACTCTGCTCTTATTCCGAAAAAATGGGCTTATCATCAAGTAAGTTTTGATGATAATACAGGGCTTTTTGAATACACAGTTGACGGTAGAGTTGAAGATTTGTGTTATGTAACAAAAACTGGAAATGAACGGGGTGAAGTTTGTTTGCCTCATCTTGGGGTTCCAGCTATGTTAGAAATTGCACCAAGTTTTACAGGTTCTATCGATGAATTTTGTATTTCCAGAAGCAATAAAAATCTTTCAAAGTTTGATGAAAAATATCATGGGGAAGGCGGACGTTTTATAAGTGAGCCATTTTGTCTTTCTGATTCTGGGGCAACGGTTTCTATGATGGAAGTTTTGGAAAATGTGCCAAGTCAAACTGCTGTGGAATATTTTATTAGAAGTGGGGAACATTGTTTTGACTGGACTGAAGATTATCCGGAGTGGGAAGCTATAAATCCTGATGAAGAAGTTGCTATCCAAGGGAAGTTTTTTCAGGTTGCTGCAGATTTATACACAGACGGTGGTGGTCAAATTTCTCCATCTGTAACAGAAATCAACTTGGTGTATTCTGTTCAAGATCCACCTTTGCCACCTTATCAAGTAAAAGCGGTTCCGAAAAATGGTTCTGTGGATTTAACTTGGTATTCTGCTTCAGGATATGGAAATAATGAAAAAGTGGGTTATTATATTTATTATGGGGAAAAGAGTGGAGAATATCTTGGTACAGAAGCCTTGCAAGGTTCTTCACCAATTATGGTAACTGACTTTGGAAGTGAGGCTGAAAATTCTTTTATAATAGATGGCTTAGAAAATGGTAGAATTTATTATTTTGCTATTTCATCATTTCCACTGGATAATCCTGATTTAGAAGGTGAATTATCTAGCGAAGTTTTTGCACGACCTTCATCAAGGTTGTAATATATAATGGGGAGCAATATGGGCGATATAACAAACATTGAATTTACACTTGAAAGAGCTGAATCTGCGTTAATTTCTAGAGATTTTGCTTTGGCTAGTCGTTTGTATAAATCTGTTTTAAAAGACCAGCCAGATAACAAAGATGTTTTGCTAAAATTGGGTGCTTGTTATATTCGCGCAAATCAAGATGAAAAAGCCATCGAGCCTTACAAAAAGGTTTTAGAACTGGAAAATGATAATTTCGATGCTCTAAATAATCTTGGTGGAGTTTTCCGTCGTCTTGGAAGATATGAAGATTCTGTAAAAGTTTTGGAAGCTGCTCTAAAACTTGGAAAAAACACTGTTGATGTAAACTACAATCTTGGCTTCACATATAAATTGTTGGGACATTATGATGCTGCCACAGAAAGTTTTTATTCAGTTATCGAAGAAAATCCAAATGATGTTTTAGCTTATAACCACTTAGGCTCAATTCAAGCAGCTCGTGGCGAACACAGAAAAGCATTACAAACATATTGGCGGGCTTTACAAATCGACCCAAATCATCCGATTTTACACTTTAATTCTGCTCAAAGTTTCGCTGCTCTTGGAAAATATGATGATGCAATCGGTTCTTACGAAAGTGCATTACGTTCAAAACCAGGTTGGACTGAAGCAGTTGAAGGATATGCAAAAGTTTTAATTAAGCAAAGCAACTTCAAAAAAGCAGAAGAAGTTTTGAATACTGCAATTCACGTAAATCCAACAAATCCTGATTTGATAAACCTAAAAGGAAAGTTGTTTTTCAAAAAAGGTTGGCTATCTGAATCTGAAGAAGAATACAAAAAAACTCTTACAATGGATGAAGAAAATTATGATTCTCTAAAAGGCTTAACAAGCATTTACGAGATTCTTGGTCGATATCCTGAAGCAAGTGTTTTATTAAAAAAACTAGAAAAAATTGCCAAAGACAAAGATAAAGTACTTTATCGCCAGATTTCGCTGTTATTGTTTCAAAACAAGTTAAAAGAAGCTGCGGAATTGCTAAAAACAATTCGTGAAAAAGATCCTGAAAATGTTCAAGTTTTGAATCTTCTTGCCCAGTTTTTTATTCGTTCACGTCAGCGAAAAAAAGAGCTTGGTTGCTACAAATTGATAAAAGATCTTGATCCAAATTATATTGTTTATATGCGGGATTGTGGGGAGCAACACAGTAAGATTGGGAACTATGACAAAGCAAAAGAACTTATATCAAAATATTTGGAATTAAACCCAACAGATACAAAAGCCTTGTCGATTTTTGGCTACATTGCTGAAATCAACGAAGATTACGACACTGCACTAAAGGCTTATCAATCTGTGTTGAAGTTAGAGCCAGAAAATAGGCTAATTTTGGGGGCAATTTCAAAAATTGGTCAGGTAACGGGACCAAACTCTCAAGCAATGGAAATTATCACGGACATACTCAACGAAAATACAGAGTCTATTTCCGGAGATTTCATAAATGACTCGGTGAAAGCATATGAAGAAGTTGTGAAAAATCTTGATTCTACACCGGTGGAAATCAGTGAAGAGGACCTTCTTGGGCCAGACAACTCTATAGAAGATATTTCTCTTGGAATTGAGGATATTCCAGAAGTAGATTTAGATGATTTGTTCACTTATGATATGAACGAATCTTTGGATTTTTCAGAATTGGAAGATGATATTATCACTATTGATGAAATAGAAGATGAGCCTCAAAGTCGCAGAGAATTGGACAATTTACTTGCAGATGATTTACCTTTGGATTATGCGCCAACTGAAAAAGAAACTGGATATTATAATCCTTTTGATGGCGCAAATAATGGTGATTATGATTTATCTGAAGATGACTCTGTTGTAGATGTAAATGGACGGGGCGCTTTGGAGGATGATGAGATAGATCTTTCTTTGGACGAACCATTTGAAGATATGGAAGAAACTGAAATTCAGCTAGAAGGTGAGGTGCCACCTGTTCAAAATCCAGTGCAAATTCCTTATCCCGTACAGATTCCATATCCAGTGCAGGTTATGCAACCAGTTTCTAATCCTATAGAAAATGCAACTATTCAAAGTGACAAGATAGAAGTGAAAGCTGAAAATCATGATTTAACTTTTGATGTGGAACCAGAGGATTTAGGAACTATTGAAGAAGAAACTACTTATGATGATTTGTTACCAGAGACTGAACTTGAAAAAGATGATGAAACAATCGATGTAGAACCAGAACCTGCTTTTGCTGAAGAAGAATCTGATGAAATGAACGATTTCGATGATCCAATTGCAGAGTTTGAAAATGGCAATCTAGAGGAAACTGAAAATATTTTGGAAGATTCTGATTTAGATTTTGATAATCCGATTTTTGACGAATTGGAAGAAGATCCTTTCTTGAAAAAGCTTGAAGAATTGGAAAATGAAGAAAATCTTGAAAATCAGGAAGAATGTGAAGAAACCTTAGAAGTGACTTCAGAAGAAAAGACTCAAGAAGATTTTCCATATGAAGAAGCTGCTCAAATGTTTAAAACTTTGCGCGACTTAAGTGATTTCCTAGATACTGATGTGCAAAAAGAGTTTTCTATCAGTTTGGAAAAACTTCGCCTTGATTATGTGATAGAAAAACTTTCTGGAAAATCTGGGCTTTTGGAAATTGCTTCTGCTGTACGTGATGTTTGTACAGATATAACAGAGGATTCTGAAAAACCTTTGGAAGCAAACAGTTTGTATGACACTATCGAATATTTACAATCTTTAACTGCATTTTTACCAGACCATCAACAAGCTGCAGCTTTGGAACATCAGACTGCAGAAATTTTGAAAAAACTATAATTAGTTAAAACAAAAAAAGCTAGGTTCGTGAAAATTTCTGAACCTAGCTTTTTTTTTGAGTTGTTCAAACTAGCAGCGAATTATTCGTGCGTGAGTTAAAACTTCTGGACCATTTTCTGTTATCAAAATATCGTTTTCAAGACGACAGCCACCAAGCTCTACATCGTAAAGACCTGGTTCCAAGGTTGCCACCATTCCCACTTTGAAAACTTCTTCTATTGGTGATTTTAGACGGATTCCCGGTGCTTCGTGGGCTTCAAGTCCTATTCCGTGACCAAGAGAGTGCGGCATAAATCGTTTAGCTTTTGCAAAAATCTCATCAACTTTCATAGATGGCCCACGAACTGGTAAATCCTTTTCGTAAAGAGACAATGCTTGATTATAAGCTTTCTCCACAAGAGCAAGTTGTTTTTCCTGAGCTTCAGAAAGCGCTCCCTTTGCGATTGTTAGGGTAACATCGCTGGTGTAGCCTTCGTATTTCACGCCAAAATCCAAGATAGAAAGCCCATTTGCTGGAAACTGGCCACTTGTGTATGGCGGGAAACAATGGATAGCAAAACTACGAGCTGGTCCTGCAGCCAAAGTTTCAAATCCTGTGCCTTCGCAACCTTGTAAGCGACATTCTCGCTCGATTAAAAGTGCGGCGTCCATTTCAGTTTGAATTGTGCCGTCTAAGATTTTTGCTTCGATTGTATCAATCAATTTATCTGTGATAGCAGCTGCTTTTCTCAAACACTGTAGTTCGTACTCATCTTTTACAGCTCGTAATTCTGTAGCATAATTTTCCACACCAACATCGCGACAAAGCACATCATAATTTGAAAGTCCTTCCACATATTCCAAAAAAGCTGGATATGTTGTGGATGATGGAATCTCCACCCGAGATGATGATGGTACTTTTAACAATTTTAGCATTGCAGAAACAGCCTTTACATTATCGCGTTCGTAGCGTGTAAATGGCACGATTTTGTTTACAACTGCTCGCTCTTTTGCAAGGTTTTCATCCCAAGGAGAGAGAACACATTTTCCATCAACATTGATAACGAAAATTGCGTCAGATGGATGACCAGTAAAATATCGAAGTGATGGACAGCGATGTTCTTCATTATCAACAAAAACTGCTGCAGCTAAGCCATTTTCAGAAAGATATGTGGCAAGTTTTGCGCGACGAAGTTTGTAAATCTCTGAAAGATTAATTGATTCTGTGTTATTTTCTGTGTTCATTTCGTTCATATAAAATCCTAAATCGTGATTATTAGTTTTCGCTAGATGATTTTTTTACTTTTCGTTTTAATGTTGAAACCAAAGTTGAAATCAGTGAATCTTTTGTAATTATCATTAAGGATACACCAACAATTCCAAATATCACTGTTAAAATCAAAATTGGTAAACCTTGTGAAATTATTCTGTTGTAATTTGCAAAAAATCCGAATATCAAATCTTTTAGTAAAATCACAGGAATAATTGCAATTACGGACAAAGCAACCATTTTTAAGCTGTATAAAATTGTGGTTTTTACAAGACTGCCGATTTCTTTGTTTGGGCCTTTTTTCATAAAAATGAAAAGGAAAACTGTGTTTACAGCACTTGCCAATGACAAAGCAAAAGCGATTCCGCCACCTTTGAATGCTGGAGCAAGTGAAATTGCAAGGACGATATTTGCACCAAATCCGATTATTCCGGCGATAGTAGGTGATTTTGTGTCGCTTTGGGCGTAGAAAGCTGGTGACAAAATTCTGTTTAGAGCGATAAAAAACAACCCTACAATGTGATAATGGAATGCTTGAGTTACAAGATAAACAGAATCTTCAGAAAAGTTTCTGTTTTGGAAAATCAAGCGGATAATGTTTTCGCCAGTTACAAATGCAAAAAATGAAATCGGAATTGTGATAAATGCAATTATTTTGATGGCAGTTTTTAGAAGGTGGTTAAATTGTTCAAAATCCTTCTTTTTTGCGTGAGCTGTTAAATCTGGCAAAATAACTGTTCCGATGGTAACAGCAAAAATCCCCAAAATTAATTCTTGTAGGCGAAGTGAATATTGCAAACTTGATTGAATACCGCTTCCCGCATTTCCCGCAACAGCCATGGAAACCAAGTCGTTAAGTTGGTAGGCTGCCATTCCGAAAAGTGTTGGAACAATTAAGCGCATTACAGTTTTTGTGCTTGGGTTTGTGAATGCTTTTTTCAATCCAGTTAAACATGGTTTAAAACCTTGTTTTAACACAAATGGAAGCTGAAATCCTGCTTGTACGACACCTCCGAAAATTACACCAAAAGCCATTGCTCTAGCTGGATTTGATGCTTTTCCAGCAAATGCGTATGTAAAAATGATAACAATTAAGTTAAACAAAATCGGTGTAAAGCCTGACGGACTGAAAATGTTTACACCGTTTAATATTCCCTGAAAAAAAGCCGCAATAGAAATCACTATCAAATATGGAAACATGATTCGGGTTAGAGTAGACATTTCTCCAAGAAATAAAGGGTCTGTGTTTTTTGTAAACAGAGGCGCAATATAGGGAATAAGTATCATTCCAAAAATAGAAACTACAGTTGTTAAAAAAGTAACCACTGTAAATGTTGAATTCAAAAATTCTCTTGTTTCTATTAAAGATGGATTATTTGCTTTTTCCTCTTCTAGTTTATTTCTAAATGTAGGAATAAAAGCTACAGAAATTGCGTTTTCTGCAAAGAGACGGCGAAAAAGGTTTGGGACTTGGAACGCAAATGTAAAAGCATCTGCTAAATCGCTTGTTCCTAAAAAAGCGGCTTTGGTCATTTCTCGGATTAATCCAAGAATACGAGAGCCCATTGTAAGTAGTGAAAGGCTAAAACCTGATCGAAGTAAATTTTTCTTTTTAGACATAATATAGAGAATAACTCTATTGAAAATTTAAAGCAATCCTATTGAGGGGACCAAGTTAAAACTTGGATGATTTTGGAAAAGATTTTCCCAAGACTTTGGGAGGAGTACAGCTTTGAAAAGCTGCTAAACTTCATGGAGAGAGAGAACCCTTTTTTTCGATTAAAAGGGTTCTCTCTCTCCATACCTCTCTCTTTCCCAAAAACGACCATAGACCTTGCCGGTCTCTGGACTCTGGGCAAGTTGGTGGGTTCTGGGTGCTTAAGAGTTGGAGACTTACGTGTTTGGGTTAGATTTCAGGAATGGCTCTGTGAGCATTCCGTGGGTAACTCACGTGTTTGGGATTGATGTTGGGTACGACTGTTCTAGCGTACCGTGATAATGACGGAGTATTAATTTTTCAGATATGTAATTTCATTGACTCTTTAGGGGAATCTTAATATTATAAAAACATTATTACAGTTTTTGTAAGGTGTGACATTTATAAAAATGTTTGACTAGTAAAATAAAAATATATAACTTAAAAAAATGGGGCTTTAGGGATTTTCTGAAATTATGGTCAGATTTTTTTCCTAATGGGGCATAAATTATTAAAAAAAGGGAAAAAATGAGGAAAAGTATTTCTACAGATTTTATACGAGCAGAATCTCCTGTTCGCATGGGGATTGATGTTGGTTCTACCACTGTAAAAGTTGTTGTTTTAGACAGTGACGATTCAATAATTTTTAGCGAATATGAAAGACACAGAGCTGATATCCGCAGTACAATTATTTTAGTTGTAACACACGCTTTGGATAAAATCCAAGAATTAAAAGGCGAAAATCAAAGTCTTAGCATAAAAGTAACTGGTTCTGGTGGACTTGCAGTTTCTCATTGGCTTTCTATTCCTTTTATCCAAGAAGTTGTGGCTTCTACCACAGCGGTTCAAAAGCTGATTCCAGAAACAGATGTTGTTATCGAACTTGGTGGCGAAGACGCAAAAATCACATATTTTTCTGGTGGCGTTGAACAGCGAATGAACGGCACTTGTGCTGGTGGAACTGGTGCTTTTATTGACCAAATGGCAGCCCTTTTGGAAACTGACGCTACGGGGTTAAACAATCTAGCAAAGGGCGCCACCACAATTTATCCGATTGCGGCACGTTGTGGAGTTTTTGCAAAAACTGATATTCAGCCTTTAATCAATGAAGGAGCTCGAAAAGAGGATATTGCAGCCTCTATTTTCCAGGCTGTAGTTAGCCAAACAATTTCAGGACTTGCTTGTGGAAAGCCAATTCGGGGAAATGTTGCATTTTTGGGCGGGCCGCTTCACTTTTTAGACCAACTTCGACATCGCTTTATTGTTACACTGAAACTCAAAGAAGATGAAATAATTGTTCCTGAAGATAGTCAACTTTTTGTGGCAGCAGGAGCTGCTTTTTCAGCAGAAAAAAACTTTTCTTGTGTAAAAGATGCTTCAGACTCTTCTGATTCTAACAATTCAGATTCTCCAAGATTTAGAACTGTTTCTGAAATCCGAGAAGCTCTAAATACTTTGGTGGATGCAGAAATGACTGAAGTTCAACGCCTTGAACCACTTTTTAGAAACGAATCTGAATTAGAAGAATTTAGGAATCGTCACGCAGAAGAAAAAGCTCAAACAGCAAAACTAGAAGAAGCAACAGGTCCAGTTTTCTTAGGGCTAGATGCAGGTTCTACCACAACAAAGGCCACATTGATAGACACAAAAGGTCGCATTCTCTGGCGATTTTATGATGTAAATGCTGGAAATCCTGTGGAACTTGCTGTAAAAGTTTTAAAAGATTTATACAAACAGCTACCAAAATCCGTTTATATTGCTAGAACAGTTTCCACAGGTTACGGGGAGGCTTTGTTTCAAGCAGCCCTAAACGCAGACGCTGGTGAAGTTGAAACCATTGCCCACTACAGAGCCGCAGACTTTTTCGTGCCTGGAGTTGAGTTTTTGCTAGATATTGGCGGTCAGGATATGAAGTGTCTTCGGATGAAGGACGGCGCAATCACAAGTATTCAGCTAAACGAAGCTTGTTCTTCTGGTTGCGGCTCTTTCTTGGACAATTTTGCTCGTTCTCTCGGCATGGATATCAGAGAATTCAGTAAAAAAGCTCTACTAGCAGAAAATCCTATTGATTTGGGAAGTCGCTGTACAGTTTTTATGAACAGTCGCGTAAAACAAGCCCAAAAAGAAGGGGCTACTGTTGCAGATATTTCAGCAGGGCTTTCATATTCAGTTATAAAAAACGCACTGTTTAAGGTTATCAAACTTAGAAAATCCTCTGATATTGGGAAAAAAGTTGTTGTACAAGGTGGAACTTTTAACAACGACGCTGTTTTACGAGCCTTTGAAAAAATCGCTGGAGTAAATGTTTTCCGTCCAGATGTAGCAGGATTGATGGGAGCATACGGTGCCGCATTAATCGCTCGTTCTCAATGGCTTGAGATGAAAGACGAGGAAAGAGAAAAAGCTCGTTCTGGAATCGCAACCTTAGAGCAACTGGAAAATTTCAAAGTTGATTTAGAACTTCGTCGCTGTGGAAAGTGCCAAAACAACTGTTTGCTTACAATCAACACTTTCTCAACTGGAGATGAAAAACGGAAATTCATAACTGGTAACAGATGTGAACGAGGGGCAGAACTAGAATCAAGTGATAATGAAAATATCAAAATTATGGACGCTGGAAATGCTGAGAAAAATGCTGTTCAACAAGATGAAAAAGAAAATCTACCAAATCTTTTTGACTGGAAATACAAGCGACTTTTTAGCTATAAACCACTTTTAGCAAAAGACGCCCCTCGAGGTGATGTTGGAATTCCTCGGGTTTTAAATATGTACGAAAATTACCCACTTTGGTTTACATTTTTTACAGAGTTGGGATTTAGAGTTCGTCTTTCACCACGTTCATCTAGAGAAATCTACGAAAAAGGATTAGAGACAATTCCTTCTGAATCAGTTTGTTATCCTGCAAAAATTTCCCACGGGCACATTCAGTCATTGCTAGATTCTGGAGTAAAATTTATTTTTTATCCATGTGCGCCTTATGAACAAGTAGAAGATAAGGGAGCTGGAAATCACTATAACTGTCCGATTGTTACAAGTTATCCAGAAGTTCTACGAAACAATGTGGATGCACTTCGCCAAGACGAAACTGTAACATTCCTAAATCCATTTTTGCCGATTTACGACAAACCTCGACTAACTGACCGACTTTACGAAGTTCTTGGGGAAATGTTTAATATCAGTTTTGCAGAAATGAAAAAGGCTGTGGATAAAGCCTGGGCAGAACAAGAATCTTTCCGTCAAGAAGTGAAAGACAAGGGAGAAGAAGCCCTAGAATTGATAATAAGAAAGGGCTTAAACGGTATTGTTTTGTCGGGCCGCCCATATCACCTTGATCCAGAAATCAATCACGGAATTCCAGAAATGATAAACGGTCTTGGAATGGCTGTTTTCACAGAGGATTCTGTGGCTCATCTTGGTTCAATCGAACGTCCCCTTCGAATTGTGGACCAATGGACATATCACAATCGGCTTTATCGAGCTGGTAGTTTTGCATCAGAAATGCCAACTTTGGAAGTGGTACAATTAACAAGTTTTGGTTGTGGATTGGACGCTGTTACCGCTGACCAAGTGGAAGAAATTTTATCATCAAAAAATAAGATGTATACGCTTATCAAAATTGATGAAGGCTCAAACCAAGGGGCTGTGCGTATCCGTATTAGAAGTTTGATTGCAGCTGTAAAAGAACGAATGCGAAACAAAGAAAAGCCAGAAATCAAAACCGCAGCCTATCAACGACAAGTTTTTACAAAGGAAATGCGGAAAAAGCACACAATTTTGGCACCTCAAATGTCTCCAATCCACTTTAGGCTTTTGGAAACAGCTTTCAACGCCTCAGGCTATAATTTCGAGGTTTTGCCAGAAGTTGATGCTTTGGCTGTGGAAACTGGATTGCAATACGTAAACAACGATGCTTGTTATCCTTCGATTATCGTGGCTGGTCAAATGATGGCCGCCTTAAAATCCGGGAAATACGACCTAAACAACGTAAGTTTGATAATCACACAAACTGGAGGCGGCTGCCGTGCTACCAATTACATCGGGTTTATCCGCCGCGCATTAAACGACGCAGGATTTTCTCACATTCCAGTGCTTTCTCTAAGTGCCCAAGGTTTTGAATCGAATCCTGGCTTTAAGTTGACTTTGCCTCTTATAAATCGTTGTGTTCACGCAATTATGCTTGGGGATTTACTAATGCGAGTTTTGTATCGCACTCGTCCTTATGAAGCAAATCCTGGAAGTGCCAACGCTTTGTATGAAAAATGGAACGGAAAAGCTCAAAAATTTTTGGAAAAACCACAACCTTGGAAATATTCAAAATTGATAAAGGGAATTGTAAAAGATTTTGACCAACTTCCACTTTTGGCGGTGAAAAAACCACGAATCGGAGTTGTTGGAGAAATCCTTGTGAAATTTCATCCAGTGGCAAATAACGACATTTTTGGCACCATCGAAAGAGAAGGGGCAGAGTGCGTTGTTCCAGATTTGGCAGACTTCTTTTTCTACACAGTTTCCAACGGAATTTTCCGCCACAAAGAGTTGGCTTTCCCGCTAAAAACAAAAATAATGTCAAAGCTTGTGGTTTGGCTTTTGGAAAGATACAGAAGCGGCATAAAATCAGCCTTGAAAAAAAGTTCCCGCTTTGAAGCACCATCTTCCATCTACGAATTGATGAAAGGCGTAAATGATATCGTTCAATTAGGAAATATTACTGGTGAGGGTTGGTTTTTAACCGCAGAAATGGTAGAATTAATAAATGAAGGTGTGCCATCTATCGCTTGTGTTCAACCCTTCGCTTGTTTACCAAATCACGTAACTGGCAAAGGGATGATAAAAGAGCTTAGACGGCGATATCCTGAAGCAAATATTTCTGCTATAGATTATGACCCGGGCTCAAGTGAAGTAAACCAGCTTAACCGCTTAAAGCTGTTACTCGCCAATGCCCCATTAGGACGAAATCCAGATGAAAAAGAATAAACTTATTGCGATTTTTCTTGTATGTTTTATGCCTTTCTCTTTGTTTGCTTTTCAAATGTTTGTAGACATTCCAGATTCTGCATCCGTTAGAAAAACATTGGTAGAAGATTGGTTCACAGTAAATCTAGAGTTCTTACGAGGAAAATCTGCAGAAGTTATTCAAGATAGATCCGGTTCCACATTTCAAGTTCGCTTTGAAGAATATGGAAACGAGTGTGCCATCATTGTTGCGCCAGAAGTGCTAGAAAAGGTTGAAACTTACACTGATTCTGGTGTACACACTTTTTATCGAAGTATGTATCCTCTTGGCGCTCGTGGATGCTGGACTCTTTTTAGAGATAACACAACTGGCAAAATCACTTGTATCAGATACTACTTTTCTGAAAACTCAGAAGTTTTTGTGCAATTCAAGCCAGAAGCTTCATACAGCAAATCATCAACAAAAACCACAGCCGATTTCGTGATTTTTGGAACCTACGCTGCAAAAGGCGTTCCTGTGGGTGTTCCAATCCAGTACTTTTTCGACTTAACTTTTGATGATGTGTACAAACTTACAGCGAAAACACTTCCTTGGCTTGAACAAGTTTTTTATCCAGAATTGTATGATGAAAGCGTTTACATGATAGGCGTTATTCGACAAAATCTTCCACGATTTAACGAACTTGAAGGGGCTGCATACGACGAAGATGGGAATCCTGTTTTCATAAAAGACTCTGTGCCTCGCCAAGAAATCTTCACCGGCGAAGAAGAAAAGCCACTTTACACAAGTGACGCTGGTTTTATCAAATGGATAGTAGACGGACTCATTCGCCCAGTTTCTGGTGCGGGGCTTTTGCTTGACCCACTAAAACGGGACACTGTTTTCCCAAATGAAACTGGATATGCTTATTCTGTAAACGAAGAATACGATATTTACTTTTCATTGAATTGGATTAGAAATATTGCGGCGGCTGTGGCATCTGTTTTCTCTGGCCATGATTATGTTTACGAAACTTCTGGAGTAGAAGTAACAAAAGTGCCTTTTAACAACATTTATTCAGAAACAGCCGGATATGACATTACAGCACTAAAACCATTGATGTATAACCTTGCAATAACCGAGCCGGGACGCTTTTATCTTGGGGCAATTCGTCACACTGTAAAAAGTGATGAAGGTCAAGAAGTTTCTGTTTACACTGAATGTGCGGTATTTTTTCCATTATTAGACAAGGATGGAAAGTTCGTTCTTATCATTTTTGAAAATGGCAAAGAGTATTCATTTACAGAATTCGTAAAAGCTCATGAAAACGATACAGTGCATTTAACTCGCATAACATCATCATCAAATTTCTTTCCAAGATGATTTTTTTCAAAGGGTGATATAAGGGATAATTAGAAAATTTTGACTAAATTATATTCACCTATTTCCAAAAAAATCCAACATCATCCTAAAATCGCTGGATGTAAGTTGTTTTTGGTTGCACAATGATTTCAACCCGGCGATTCTTTGCACGGCCTTCTTCTGTGGAGTTGTCTCCGATTGGCGCTGTTCCACCGTATCCTTTGTAAGTAAACAAGTCTTTATCGATTCCACGTTTCACAAGCTCATCAATAATTGTTTGTGCGCGCAAAACCGAAAGATTCATTTCCCCTGTTGGCTTTCCAACTGACGCTGTGTGACCTTCAACTATCAAAGTGTATTCGTTATCAGAAACAACTTCCAAAAGCTTATCTGCAATCAAATCAAGCCGCCCGTGTTCATCTGGCAACAATTCTGGTGAGTCTGGCACAAAGTTAATATCCTCAATAGAAATGTGGATTCCGTCATCGCCAGAAACAACAGTTGTGTTTTCGATAGCTTTATCGTAGATAAATTGTTCTAATTCTTTGTATTTTGTGTAATAAGACTGATTTTTGATTGTGAACTCAACTGGATAAACCAAATTTTCCTTATCCAAAAGGATAACAACCTTGCCTTCTTTCAAAAGTTGCAAATTTTCTGGCACTGAAAGGATTTTTAGCGCATCCGTTCGTGAAATAACTGGATCAGTGCGATTTGCACCGTAAACTTTTCTAGCAGAAATTCGAAGTGGATCTTTCCCAATTCTATCTTGATATAAAGACTCGTCATCACTCCAAGAATAACTTACAATTCCCTGAACTTTTGCCACATCAGAGTAAGCCATGTTTTTCTCGTAAAGCAAATCCATTGTTTCATCCCAGATTTTTGGAAACAAACAAGGATAAGCTTCAGATGAAACGAATTCTCCCTGAACTGACAAAACGCCCCTGGCATCAATAATGATTCCAGTGTAAGCCCGAGATGATACAGTTTCGATGGGAATATTTGGTGTGTATGGCGCGTTATGTTTTACCAACAAAGAAGAAATATCTGTTAGAGAAAATGAGTGACTGATAGACATGGTTTTCATGTCAGAAGAAAGAATGCCAGGCTTTTTCTTTCCCTGTGTCATCACATTTGAAATTTCTTCAAATGTGATAGTATTTTGTAAAATCATATCTCCGATAGAATATGCAGAATCTGCATAAAGTGATAAAAGAGGATCTTTTTCCAAGGCTGGAAGATTTGTGTGGATTTTTACGATAGCGGCATTTCTTCCAGATGGCATATTGATTCCAGCTTTTTCGATGTCCAACATCAACTCAGAATTAAAATTTGGTGAAGTCCAGTCAACTGTACTTGTAGAAGAAATTGATTGAGAAAAAGCAAAGGCCACTGAAAAAATCAATATTTGAATACATAAAAATCTTTTAATCATATTTATTACCATATCTATAAGCTGTATAAGAAAATTTGCACAAAATGTCCGTAAAACACTTTTACTCTTTTACTATCGGCAAAACCAGCCGTGTTCCTATACGTAAAATTTGATTTTCTTTGATATTATTTGCTTTGCAAAGGGCATCCACAGTTAAACCGTAACGACGAGAAATTCCCCAAAGAGTGTCGCCTTTTTCAACTGTGTAAATATTTGCATCTAGAGGTTTTAGAGTTGCAAGGGCAGATAAAATCTTTTCCTTGTCTGATGAAAAAACTCGTAATCCATAACTGTTTGTGTATGGTGTTACAGAGTAAAGCAATCCCGGATTTAGTGCTTGTAAAGTTTTTACTGAAACTTTTGATGCCGATGCTAATTGTTCTAAACTGATTTGGAAGGATAAATCCACAATCTCAACTTCATAAGATTTTTCAGGATTGTATTCTGGCAAATCAAGCCCGTAATATTCAGCATTTGTTATCAAATCTGCAATGGCCAAAAATTTTGGAACGTAATTTGTGGTTTCGCTTTTTAGATGCCCTCCATCAATCAATTCCCAGTAAGTTTTGCATCCTGTAGACTTGATTTTTCGAGAAAGACCGCCGAGTCCCATATTGTAAGCAGCCAAAGCCAACGCCCAATCCCCAAAATAATCGTAATTTTCTTTTAATTTTTTGATGGCAGCCTCGGTGGAACGCCAAGGATCTTTTCTTTCATCCACCCAAGAGTTTTTTGTAAGCAACCCTGAAATACTGTTTTCCATAAATTGCCAAAGTCCAACAGCCCCAGATTTACTAACTGCTTTAATATTGTAGTTTGATTCGATAACTGGTAAAAATTCCAAGCAAAGTGGCAAATTGTTTTCTATCAACTTTTCACGGATAAAAGCTCTGTATGGTTCTGCGTTGGTTAAAATCTGGGTTAAAAGTTTTTCCCCAAAATCACTGTTAAATTCGTTGTGGTATTTTAAAATCAACTCATGTTCGGGATAATCTATGTCTAAATCAACATATTTTACATCCCGAAGGGATTTTAAGAGAGTTGTAGATTCCCCTTGTGGAACCAAAGTTTCGATATTCTTGTTTTCTATCCCAAAAGCAGAGAAAAAAATCCAGCAAAAAAGATGGCAAAAAAATATAAACTTAGAGTTTTTCACCATAATAGATACCGGCCCATTCCCATCGTCCGTGAATTTCTGGATCCAATGGGAAGTTTATCTTTCTAAAATAAAAGTACCAAACATTGATGTAATTTGACCAACCCCAAGTTCGAAGATATGCTTCATTTGGAGTTGATGTTTCGTCTAGCTCTGCGCTATAGCGAATTCTGTTTCCGTAACCAAAATCCCGCATTGTAAAGTTTGCTAAAGAGTTTTCTTGTTCTTCGTCTTGGCGCCAAGACATAGAGAAAAAGTTTACCTTTGATTTATATTTTTCCAAAGTGTTAAAATCGTACCAAGAAAGAGATTGTTTAACAGCTTTTACTAAATCATCCAATGTTTCAAAAGTCCAGTCTTTTGAAGAGTTGTTAAACTCAACAAGATTTTTTGCTGTGGCGTATGCATCAGGATTTCCTGGAATCTGGATTTCAGAAGCATCTGGCTGAGCTAAAAAGTCCGAATATGATTTTAGAACTTGGTTCCATTCTCCAAGCTTTTCATATTCTACAGCCAAGCGATAATACAACTCGGTTTTGCTAACTTTGTCAGGAAAGTGTGAAATCAATCTCGAAAAGTAGATAATACGATTGTTTGGGTCATCACTTATTTGGATAAGATTTTGCAAACAAAGCATATGAACAGATTTGCCTTTTACAATCAGGTCATCGTAGTTGTTCAAAATCCGTTCGAAATACATTTCTGCAATAGGATTTGCTTCGTTTATTTGATATGCGTAGGCAATCATCAAAAGCCAGTATGCGTTGTAAATATCATCTGGATTTGCTGTTGTATAATCTGATAAAAACAAAATCAGAGAATCAGTTTCTCCAGAATTTAGCATACTTTGTGAAATCTGATTTATAACTGAAAATCGACTATCTGATGATAGACTTTCTGTTTCTAATATTTGTAATAATTTTTCTCTAGAGCTAATATCTTTTTCGTTTTTACAAGAAAAAATGGTAACCAAAACACAAAAAAGAAGCACAGTAAAATTTAGCTTTTTCATATCAAAAGTTTATCATTTATTATAATAAATTTAAATACCAATATGCCATTCTAACTTGAAAGATATGCCTCGAATGTAGTATTCTATAGTCATGACTAACATGAGTAAAACGGAAATAACAAGAACTCACAAAATATTTTTAGCTATTGGACTTTTATTTATTTTGCTGGGGATTTTTCTACAAATCTTTTTGAATCGCAATCTTGTATTTAACACAGCCGTTTTATATTCAATAATTGTTGCCTTTGTTGGTGCTGTTTTTTTGTATATTGCTTGTTTGAAAAAAACATCAATGTGGAAATTTGCTGTTGGTTTGTTTTTAACTTGGGGCGGCTTATTTTTCGTAATTGTAGAAGCATATTTTTATGATTACAGTCTAAAAACTTTGTGGCCAGTTTTAGTTTCTCTAGCAGGAACATCTATCATTTGTTCAGCAATTTTTTCAAAAAAACGCATAACATTTTCAATTCTTATGCCATCCATAGTTTTAGTGATTATGGGCGTTTTGTTTTTATTTTTCTCACTTGATATTATTAAAGACTCTTTTATATCCGTTGTAACTAATTTGTTACCTTTTTTATTGATGATTTCTGGAGTGGTACTTTTTGGGTCTTATTTCTATGTCCAATCTGGAAGACAACACATAAATCCGGAACTCATAGAAGATAATGATGAAGATTAGGTCAAAAATCTTTTTAGCCTTAATTTCGATTTTTCTCATATTTGCATTTTCTTGCGCATCAAAGGAAACTTCACAAGAAGAAATTGTGCCAGAGGTTGTAATTCCTGAAGTTGTGCAACCTGAAGAAAATCCTGCTACATCAGATTCTGGAACTTTATTGCCATCAATTCAAAAAAAGAAAACATATTTTGAGTTTCCAGATTCTTCCATAATGATGGATGCAGAAATCGGCTCTCCTCAAGCTATAAAAAACGTGGTTTCCAAGCTTAGAAATGCAAGTGGAAAATATTCCGAAGAAGAATCCGTACTTTTTGCAGTCCTTCAAACCATTGCCTCTACAGTTTGGCCATCAGAAACAATTAACTTCCCGATTTTAGATTCTCTTCCTGAAAATGTTTATGTGGGAATAATTGATTACATCCAAAAAGGGATTTATGACACAAACGCAGGAAAATCAGACTTTTTCACTTTGGTTTTGCCAACTGTGATTTTGTGTTCAACAAGCCAAACATCATTTTTGCAGGATGCTGAAGCAAATCTTTTAGAAGCTCTAGAAAAAAACGAATCATCAGTTTTAGTTCATTATCTCTTGGGGATTTTGTACAAAAAAACAGGTGATTTAGAAAAATCTTTTTATCATTTTGAACGAGCCTACCAATTAGACTCAACTTGTTTTGAAATCAATTTTGAATATGCAAAAGCGCTATTTGATAAAAACCAATTTCAACAAGCTTTCGACATTGCATCTTCTTTGAAAAATACAGAGGATTTAAATCTTGATTTGTTAAGTTTGTGTGCAAAATCAGCATTGGCTATAAATCAACTTGATGTGGCAGAGTTCTACGTTGGAAAACTTCTCCAAAAAGAACCTGATAATCCGCAAAATATCCTTTTGAGAGCAGAAATCCTTTTTGAAAAAGGTGAATATTTGCGAGTTTCTTCATTGTTAGATGCTTATGCAAAAACTGATAAAAATGCCTTAAAGTATTTGCTTTTACGAAGCAAACTCCAAAACGTGTGGAACCGAAATGTTACAGCTTCTATCGCTACAATTACAGAGGCTTTATCCTTATATCCAGATAATCAAGAAGTTTTGCTTTTCGCAGCAGAGTTGATTTCTGAATCTGGCTCAACTATAAACGGAAAAACAGCTTTCCAGTTGATTGAACCTTTGAAATCATCTGGTATTGAAAATCCAAAATTGCTACAAATCGAAGTTGATGAATATATCCGCCAAAAACAATGGACAAAAGCTTTTGAAGTAAGCCAAAAGTTGATAAAAATGGATTCTTCGGAAAACGCTATTATCAAAAATATCACGATTTGTATCGAATTGGGAAAAAATGAAGAAGCACTTTCACTGGCAGCAAAGTTGTATGAAACAAATCCAGAAAGTGAAAATGTGCAAATATCATACATAAAATCTTTGATTGCAAACAAAAAAAATGCAGAAGCTCTTTCTTTAATAGAAACTTTGTTACCAAAAGCTTCTTCCAAGTTAAAAAGTTCTTTGTATTACGAAAAAAGTCGGCTTGAAACTTCTGAGGATAAAAAGCTTTCTAGTTTGCGTTCTAGTTTGACTGCAAATCCTCGAAACGAAGATGCACTTTTTGCTTTGTACGAGCTTTATTTTCAGAAAAATGACTACAGAAAAGCGCAATATTATTTAAAACAAGTAATTGCTCTAAATCCTTCTAGCCAAGAATTACTTGAACTAAACTCAAACCTTGAAAATTATTTGTACTAATTAAGATTTTGTAAAATAGGGAAAATTAGGAGTTGTTGTGTCGAAATATAATCCTTTTAATTCTATTCCGCTAAAAAATAGAAGTTGGCCAAATAAAACCATTTCCTCTGCACCAGCTTGGTGTTCTGTAGATTTGCGTGATGGAAATCAAGCGTTGCCAATTCCAATGACAATTCAACAAAAAGTCGACTTTTTCAAAATGCTTGTAAAAATTGGCTTCAAGGAAATCGAAGTTGGCTATCCTGCATCAAACGACACAGAATTCTCTTTTCTACGCAAACTAATAGAAGAAAACCTTATTCCCGACGACGTGAAAATCCAAGTTCTCTCTCAAGCACGGGAAAGTCTTGTTGTAAAAACTCTTGAAGCTGTAAAAGGCTCAAAAAAATGTGTTTTTCACTTATACAATGCCACATCTCCAGTTCAGAGAAAGTTCACATTTAACAAAACAAAAGAAGAACTAATCGAACTTGCAAAAACCGGCGTAAAAAATGTGAAAAAACACATAAACTTGGTTGGAGACACAAAAATCCAACTTCAATATTCTCCAGAAGATTTTAGCGCTACAGAAAGCGATTTTGCAGTAGAAATCTGTTCTGCTGTTTTTTCTGAGTGGAAGCCAACTTTGGGCAACCCACTGATTATCAACTTGCCATCAACTGTGGAAAAATCTACCCCAAATATTTTCGCTGACCAAGTTGAGTATTTCATTCAGCTTTTCAACAAAAAAAACAAAAACGCTATCAAAAAAGGCTTAGTCATAATCAGCTTACACAACCACAACGACCGAGGAACTGGAGTTGCTTGTGCAGAACTTGGGCTTTTGGCTGGAGCTTCTCGCATAGAAGGCACTCTTTTTGGAAACGGTGAGCGAACTGGAAACCTCGATATTGTAACAGTTGCTCTAAATATGTTTTCTCAAGGAATTGATATTGGGCTTGATTTTAGTTCAATCTCTGATATTGCAACAAATTATACAAAGTTTACCGGAATGCCAATTCCCTTACGACAGCCTTATGGTGGCGCTTTGGTTTTCACATCTTTTTCTGGCTCTCACCAAGATGCTATCAAAAAAGCCATGAAAGTTTACTCCCAAAAAAAAGACGAAAACGCACCTTGGGAAATTCCATATCTTCCAATCGACCCAAAAGATTTAGGCCGAGAATACGAAGAAATTATCAGAATAAACGCGCAAAGCGGAAAAGCTGGAGCTGCTTGGATTTTGGAACAAGATTACGGAATTATCCTACCAAAAGGAATGCAAACTGATATTGGAATTGCAGTGAAATCCAAAGCAGACACGCTTCAAAGAGAACTTTCTTCAGAAGAAGTTTTCAGCGTTTTCAAAGATGGTTGGCTAAACACTGATTCAAAGCTAAAAATCCTGGACGTGGCAGAAACCCACTTGGACAGCGCTTCTGAAAAAGACAGCGTACTATGTCGTGCAAGTGTTTCCTACAACGGCGAAAATTACTCTGTGGGGGCAAAAGGTAATGGTCCACTTGCCGCTTTTGTAGAAGCCTTGAAGCAAACCCCGATTCCAGTTTTCTCAATTTCATCATTCCATGAACACGCCGTTGGTTCTGGTTCTGACACAGATGCTATGGCTTATGTAGAACTCACTTTTGAAAAGGGCCAAAAAACTTGGGGCGCTGGAAAAAGTTCCAACATCGGCCTTGCTGGTATAAAAGCCATTGTTAGTGCAGTAAACCAAATGAACTAAAAAAGGATGCCGCACAATCTCACAACTGTGAAATCTACAACATCCTTATTCAAACTTTTATGGCTTTTTTTCGTGAAACCTTCTGAGGAAAAACTATAGCGAATTCACAATGGTAAACACGCTGTCACCAGCTTTTTCTACATGACGAACAATATCAATGTAGTGAAGTTCAGTCTTAACATCCTTTCCATCTTCGATTCTGTGTCGTGCAAGTTTTTTAAGCTCTTTCTTTGTAGAGTCGATTTTTTCTTCCATTTCAATAGAAAGCTTTCTTTCCTCGGCAGTAAGCCCAAGACTTAAGTGCTGGCTTACATAATCAAAAAATTCTCTAACTTGTTCCATATAAGGTAAAAGTTTTTCGTAGGAAGAAGTTTTTTTATCGGCATTTTTAGTGATGTATTTTTGCAAACTATGAACAAGAGAAGCACATTCATCACTTAATTCTTCAATTCCAGAAGTGATTTGTAGCAATTTATTGATTTTTATGCTGATACTTTGGCTAGTTCCTCTCATTTTGTAACATTCCATCAAAAATGCAGAGATTTCTTCGTTCATCTCATCGATATAATTTTCGCCCTCAAAAACAGTTTGTGCAATTTTATCAATAGACTTTGCATCATATCCTTCAAAAGCAGAATACACTTCATCAAGAAGATGCATTGTTTTTGCAGACATTTTTGCAATTTCTCTTTCAATTTGCATGATATAAGATTCAACAGTATTTCTACTTTGAGAAATAATAACAGGTAATTTGTAATGAGAATCTTGTTCTGTCACAGGATCTTTTATCAATTTAGTAACCAAAATCACAATTTGCTTCACAAAAGGAAGGAAAATAACAGTAGAAAGAGTGTTAAAAACTGTATGCAACATGGCAATGTGAGTAGTAATATTTTCTCTAGGAATTCCAGCCACGATAATATCAACTAAATGCAATAAAGGATTAAAGAAAATAAGTGCAATCAAAGTTCCCACAATGTTAAATCCCACGTGAACTGCCGCAGCTCGTTTTGCATTTGTAGTGGCGCCAATGGAAGAAAGTACCGCATCAATGGTTGTTCCGATATTACTTCCCAAAACCAAAGCCGCAGAAAGAGGCCAATTCAAAGCGCCACTTGCAGCCATAGTCAATACAATAGCTGTAAACGCACTAGATGAGTGTAACAATGCTGTTAAAGCAGTTCCAATAAGAACTCCAACAATAATTCCCCAAACACCCCAGTTAGTTATATTGTTTATAAAACCTACAGATTCAGGACTAAGAACCAGCGTATCTCCAAGAAGGTCAAGCCCTAGAAACAGCATACCAAATCCCAAAAACATTTCACCAAAATCACTGATTTTATACTTTTTTTGAGATTTTATAAAAAATCCAAGCCCAATTAATGGAATAGCAAATGCAGAAATCTTAAAGGAAAATCCTAGCAACGACACAATCCAAGCAGTTACCGTTGTTCCAATATTTGCCCCAAAAATAATCCCGATGGCCTGAAACAAAGAAATAATCTGTGCGTTTACAAAACTTACTACCATTACAGTTGTGGCACTAGATGACTGAATAATGGCAGTTACCAAAACTCCAGTTAAAACTGCTGTAAAACGATTTCCAGAAACAACGCTTAACAACTTTTGCAACTTATTTCCAGCACCCTTTTGGATTCCAGAACTTAACAAATCCATTCCCCAAAGCAAAAGAGCCAAAGCTCCAGCAAAATTGAAAACAGTAGAAACAATGGAAATTACCATTAAAAACCTCCGCCCAAAACCCTATCAAAAAAAATTATAGATGTAAATTAAGCCCAATCAGAATTAACACAAAACTAACACAGCCGATTTTCAATATTAGTCAAATTTCATCGAAAAACAAAAAATCACTTCCAATAAAAATCCCAAAAAGATATAATACAAACAATTAAAAAAAATACAAAACAAAGATAACCCCAAAATCGCCCACGGAGGATGAAATGACAAATACCCAAACATTAACAAAAACCCCAACATCAAAACTTCCAGTAAAAATCATCGCCCTGGACCTAGACGATACATTGCTAAAAGACGATCTTACAATCTCAGATTATACAGTTTCCGTAATGCAAAAAGCTGCCCAAGCCGGCATCTACCTTGTAATGTGTTCCGGCCGCACCGAAAACGGCATCCTTCCACACGTAAGACGCCTAGAAATCGCAGGAACTCAAGCCGGACGCTATCTCATTTCCCAAAACGGTACAGTAATTACCGATTTACACCTTCGAAAAAGCATTTTTCAACACCTAGTACCAAAAGAAGTTCTTCTCACAGTGCACAACGTGGCAAAACAACACGGCATGTTCACCCTAGTTTATGGCGCCGACACAATTTATACCCAAGAAGACAACGAATGGACCCAAATCGACGTAAAACTCAACGGCCTAAAAATGGAAGTAGTAGAAGATTATGAAAAATTCCTAGAAAAAGGCCATCCAAAAATCCTTATTCCCGGCGACCCAGAAAAAATCCAAGAAGTTCAAAAAGAACTAAAAGCCATCCTCAAAGACACAGCCGAAATTTTCACCAGCAAACCATACTTTCTAGAAATCCTCCCAAAAAACTGCGGCAAAGGCGTAGCTCTAATCTGGCTTGCAAACCACTTGGGCATCCCACAAGAAAACACAATGTGCTTCGGCGACAGTATGAACGACGAAAATATGTTCATCCACGCAAATTATTCCGTAGCCATGATAAACGGCCTTGACCACATCAAAAACATGGCAAAATACATCACCGCCTACACAAACAACCAAGACGGCGTTGCACACTTCATCGAAGACTGGATTCTATAACCTTCATTATATAGAAAGAATATTATTTTTTTTAGGACGAACCTGCTAACCTCACGTGAGTCCAGCTTTCCGCGGCCCGCCAGAGGCTCGGTCCTTCGGCCTTTTTGCAACAAGTTGCAAAAACCGCTCCAATCTGGCGTAGGCTTTTTTAAATTAAGAATTCGGAATTAAGAATTTAGAATTGAAAAAATGTGAAAAAAATATAAAAACTTGTTGACAAATAACAATAAGTTATGATATATTCATTTTCACCGACGCAACAATGAGTTACAAAAAGTTGCAAACGGTGATAAATAAAAGAAAATCTTAACAAGATTTTACGTTCTTTGAAAAGAAATAAATAGGGAAGGAAAGAAAACGAAACAGTTTAGATTACAGAGATGTAAAAAAAGCTGAAACGTGCAGTAAAGGTTCTAAGATAGAGATATCGAAGAAAGAAAAACGTTAAGAGAAATCTTAACCCGA
>JAZQUR010000081.1:0-13080 GCA_045631425.1 Treponemataceae bacterium
ATTTCTTCCTTTTTTACTGCTTTTAGTACTTCTTCTACAGAATTGTATCGTATTAAATTGAAGTTGGAAATTCCTGAAATACTGTTGTATGTAATTTCACTATGAACAACACCAACATTATTTGTACTAGTTTCTTGTTCATTTTTTTTGATAATTTGAACTGGTAAGGAAATAATTGGGTTTGTTAGATATAAATTGTTTTGCTTTGCAACAATATCATTTCCTCGATAAAGAGAAATAACATCAACCTTATTTTCCGCCATTAAAGCAACGGCTTCTTCTGTGTTTTTGCATTTGATATAATTGAAATTTAAGCCAGAGATTTCTGAGATTTCGTCAAAAATATCGCGGATGTATCCTGAAAAATCATCGTCTTTTTTGTTTTCCATTTGTAGTGGAGCCCAAAGAGGTGTCCATGCAACATTTATTGTGTCTATAGAATTTATGATATCTAGTTCATCTTCTGTGAAAATTTCTACAGCTTTTGAGATAAGATTGTACTTTCGAGCTAATTCATTACTATAGTTTGGATTTTCAAAGTTAAGTGAAGAAAGTGCATAATTCATGTCTTGCAAAATATCAGTTCGTTCTTTTGCTACTGCAAAATAAAAAGGCTGAGGAAAAAACTCTGCAATCAAATTATAGTAATCTAGGTCTGGTAAAGTTCCGGAAATCACTGCGTCTACATATTCATCTCTAAGCATTTTTTCCATGATATATGTATTTTCACAGCCGACTACAGTATGCTCATTTAGATTTTCCTCTTCAGCATAGTTGTAATATGCAGCAACATTGACTGAATTTTCTATAACAGCGATTTTTAGATTTTCTGCTGATTTGAAACTACTTTTTTTTAGGTCACTATCTTTTAATGTGTACAAATATCGATATGTGGTTCCTAGTGCAATGTCTGGAAAAAGAAATTTTTCTTCACGCTCTTCAGTTTTTACAATACAGCCCAAAATATCGATGGTGCCGTTTTCTAACATTTCTACACAGTTTTCAAAGGAATCTAAGATATAGTTAAATTTCCAACCTGTATATTCTGAAATGGTTTGTAGGTAATCATAGTTAAAACCGTAAGGTGTTCCCGAGTCTGTTATTTCTTGATATTTTGATTGAATATACCAACCTACGTTTACTGTTTTTGTTTCTGAAAAAACTTGTGTTGGCAAAAATGCAATGAGGAAAATAAATAAAACTTTTGTAAAAAAACGATTATTCATTCTCTAATTTTAACATTGGGTATGATAACTGTCTAAGAAAATATTTTATTTTTTATGAAGATATTATTACTGTATGTAGAAATATATAAAAAAAAAGCCTTTTACGAAGTACGATTTGCTTCATAAAAGGCTTGTTTTCAAAAATCAATTAAACTCTATATTTGATTTTTTTACCTGTTCCTTCGTACATTTGTTTACGAAGTTCTGTAACTTGTTCATCTTTGATGTAATCATCGAAACTCATCATTCTGTCGATTACACCGTTAGGTGTAATTTCGATAATGCGGTTTGCAATAGATTGAATAAACTCGTGGTCATGGCTTGTGAAAAGAACAACGCCACCGAAAGCGATTAAACCTTCGTTCAAAGACTGGATTGCTTCAAGGTCAAGGTGATTTGTTGGGTCATCCATTGTAAGAACGTTTGCACCAGACAACATCAATTTTGAAAGCATACAGCGAACTTTTTCACCACCAGAAAGGATTTTTACTTTCTTTAGAGATTCGTCCCCTGTGAAAAGCATACGACCTAGGAAACCGCGAACGTAAGCGTCGTCTTGGTCTTTTGAGTATTGTTTTAGCCATTCTGTGATGTTGTAATCGTTGTTGAAATATTCTGCATTATCACGTGGTAGATATGTTTGGCTTGTTGTTTGTCCCCAGTAATAATCCCCAGAATCTGCTTTTTTTACACCGTTTAAGATGTCAAATAGGGCAGTGATAGAGTTGTGTTCGATACCAACAAAAGCGATTTTATCTGTGCGGTTTACAGTTAGGTCAAAATCTTTTAGAAGTTGGATTCCGTCTTCTGTGTAGTTAAGTTTTTTTACAGTTAGAACGTTGTTACCAATTTCTCTATCCATTTTGAAGTTTACGTATGGGAACTTACGTGATGTAACTGGAAGTCCTTCAACTTCTTGAGCAAGTTTGTCGTAAACTTTTTTACGGCTTGTTGCTTGGCGGCTTTTTGCAGCGTTAGAACTAAAGCGAAGAATAAACTCTTTCAAGTCTTTCATTTTGTCTTCGTTTTTCTTTTGCTGATCTTTAGCTTGTTTTTGAAGAATCTGGCTCATTTGGTACCAGAAATCGTAGTTTCCTGTAAATTGTGTGATTTTTCCAAAGTCAATATCACAAATTGTTGTACAAACTGTGTTCAAAAAGTGACGGTCGTGGCTTACTACGATAACAGTGTTTGGGAAATCCATCAAAAAGTTTTCTAGCCATGTGATAGATTCAATATCCAAACCGTTGGTAGGTTCGTCCAATAAAAGAATATCAGGTTCACCGAAAATTGCTTGAGCAAGCAAAACACGCACTTTTTGGCTTTCATCAAGTTCGCTCATCATAGAATCGTGATATTCTTCTTCTAGTCCAAGACCTGAAAGCATTTGTTCGATTTGGTTTTCAGCTTCGTATCCACCAAGTTCGCCAAATTCTGCTTCTAATTCAGCAGATTTGATTCCGTCTTCTTCTGTGAAATCTTCTTTTGCGTAAATTGCATCACGGGCTTTTGAACATTCGTATAGTTTTGGGTGTCCCATTAAAACTGTGTCTTTTACTGAATATTCGTCAAAAGCAAAGTGGTCTTGCTTTAACACAGCCATACGTTCACCTGGAGTCATGATAATCTGTCCAGAGTCGTGTTCAAGTTCTCCATCAAGAACTTTTAGAAATGTTGATTTTCCAGCACCGTTTGCACCGATGATTCCGTAACAGTTGCCTGGAGTAAATTTTAGGTTTACATCTTTGAAAAGTGTTCTTTCACCAAATTTTAGACTTACGTCTGAAACTGTAATCATTTATTTTTCCCCTTGTAAAATCTTATTTCTTTTTTCCAAAAAACTTTTGAATAATTCCTAAAAGTCCAGCGCTGCCTTTTTTTGCAGTTGATGTTGTTTGTGTTTTGTTTTTTCTAGGAATATTGTCGAAATCTCTAGGTTTTCCGCCACCCAAAGTTGTGCCTTTTGGTGCTGTTGGATGTTTAGCAGGAACTGATTTTTTGTTGTTTTTCTTGTTGTTCCCTTTTCCAGAAGATTTTTTGTTTGATTTGTTGTAGCTTGAGCCACTTCTTTCTGTGTAAGAACTTTCGCTGTAAGAAGCATTTCCAGAGTTTTCGCCTCCAGCATATTTTTCTTTGTAAAGTTTCATGCGCTCTTCAAAAGATAGTGTAGACAAGTCTTGTTCAAAGTTTGCTTTTTCACGGCTTCTGTTGTATGGCTGTTTACCATTTTTGTTGTATTTTGAGCCGTTTTTATTTCCGCGGTTATCGCCGTTTTTGTATCCAGATTTTTCTCCTGAGCGACCTTTGCCGTGGTAATTTCTGTCTTTGTTGTTGCGACGGTTGTTTCTGTCGTTATCGAAATCAGCGTCGTAGCGATCTGTTTTGATGTACATTCCAGCACTGGCATCTTCTGCGAACATTTCTGGAGTAGGCATTGTTGCAGGGATTGCGTATCCAACATAGCGTTCGATGGCTGGAAGATTGTAAACATCTTGTTCGCTACAGAATGTGTATGCTTTGCCAGATTTTCCTGCACGAGCTGTACGACCGATTCTGTGAACGTAGTTTTCTGCTTCACTTGGAAGATCGAAGTTGATAACCATTTCTAAGTCGTCAACGTCGATTCCGCGAGCTGCAACGTCTGTGGCAACTAAGCATTTAAGTTCGCCTTCTTTAAATGATTTTAAAACTGCAAGGCGTTTTGATTGTGGTAAATCTCCGATGATGTATTCAGCTTCGATTCCGTTGATTTTTAGACGTTTTGCAATCACTTCTGATGAACGTTTTGTGTTACAGAAAATGATTACGCTTTCTGGATTTTCGTTTTTAAGGATACCAACTAAAAGTTTTGTTTTTTCGTCGCTGGAAACGTGAAGAAGCACTTGGTCGATTTCGTCGATTGTGATGTGTTCTGCTTCGATAGTTACTTCTTTTGCGTTTTCTGTGTATTCCCAAGCAAGGTTTTTAACGTATGTGTTCAAAGTTGCGCTAAAAAGCATTGTTTGGCGTTTTTCAACTGGTGGAAGGATTTTAATAAGTGTTCTTAGGTCTGGATAAAATCCCATGTCGAACATACGGTCTGCTTCATCAACTACAAGGAATGCTACAGATGATAAATTCATTGTTCCTGATTCGCATAAGTCGATAACGCGACCTGGTGTTCCTACGATAATATCAATGTCTTTTTTTAGAAGATTTGTTTGTTTTTCGTAGCCAACTCCACCGTAAAAGCTTCCTGTTTTTAGGTTTGTTCCAGAGATAAGAGTTTTTGCTTCTTCTTCAACTTGAACTGCCAATTCTCTTGTTGGCACCATGATAAGAGCTTTTTTTCCTGCAAGTTCTTCTTTTGTTAAAAGTTGTTGCAACATTAAAACTAGGTAAGATGCTGTTTTACCAGTTCCTGTTTGAGATTGAACGTATAAGTCCTCTCCTGATAGTCCACAAGTTAAAACTTGCTCTTGAACAGGTGTACATTTTTCGTAACCTGCTGCTTCCAAACCTTTCATAAGGTCTGGGCTTAAATTAAATTCTGAGAAATTCATTTTACCTCAAATAAGCTTACTTCTATTCAGCTAAATCTATATTTTTTAAGGATTTCTTACTGCTATTCAGAAAACCGAAAAAGCAAAATTATTTCATATAATATACTGATTTTGGAGGGAAGAGTAAAGCGGTATATCTTTTTTTCAGCTTTGGAAAGCTGGGAAACTTTACGAGGGAAGAAAACCCTAGGTTACAAAATTACTTCCTGTAATTTTGTAACCTTCAAGAATTTTCTACTGAAAATTCTTGATTTTGCTTTAATCAGCCATCCTTGGCTGACATAGTTTAAAAGCTTCCTCGTGCACCCCTCTTTCCTAAAAGGACGACCAAAGGACTTGCCGTCCTCTGGACTCTGGGCAAGGTAGTTGGTTTTGGTTGTTTCTGTTGGTAGTTCACGTGTTTGGGATAGATGTCAGGAATGGCTCTGACGAGCATTCCGTGAATAGACAGGGAATGTGTTGGTTTGTGAGCTTGTCGAACCAACGAAAAAAACTGCATATATCTCACGTGATTAGGTTAGATGTCGGAAACGGCTCTATGAGCGTTTCTGTTGGTGGCTTACGTGACTGGGTTAGATGTTAGGTACGACTTTTCAAGCGTACTGTGTTTAAACTGATGGAAAACAACCTAGCCCTGACAGTAGGGGCGGCGGAGCCGTTCCGGATGGTGAGCGAAGTCGAACCAGCAGGAATGGAGGCGGAAGCCGTAACCCCGAATGGCAGGTACTCACAGCATAAAAGGTTGCTCCAAAGAAATCTAAAAAAAATAATTTTACATTTTTACTTGCCAATTTGATTTTTTCTGACTAACTTTATGTTATGAATTACGAAAGAATGACTTTAAAGCTTCAAGAAGCTTTGCAAGAAAGCACTAGTATTGCTCAAAAAAAAGATCATAGCGAAGTTGGCACTGAACATTTGCTTTTTGCCTTTTTAACTCAGCAGGATGGAATTATTTCGCCTTTGGTTGCAAATATCGGGGTGGACGCAAATTATTTATTAACTGAAACTGAAAAACTTTTAGACAAATATCCTATTGTTCATGGAAACGCAAGTATGTCCTTGAGCAATGAATTGCAAAAAATCTTGGCAAAATCTGAAAATGCTCAAAATGAATTGAAAGACGAATATTTGTCTTGTGAGCATATTTTTATTGCTATGGCGGAAAGTGATGGGGCTGTTGGTTCTCTTTTGAAAAAGCTTGGAATTAACAAAAAATCTTTGCTTCATGCGTTGAAAACTTTGCGGGGAAATAATCGAATTACAAATCAAGACCCAGAAAGTACTCTAAAATCTTTGGAAAAATATTGTAAGGATTTGACTGCTCTTGCTCGTCAGGAAAAAATTGACCCGGTTATTGGTCGTGATGAAGAGATTCGCCGTATTATGCAGGTTTTGAGTCGCCGCACAAAAAATAATCCGGTTTTGATTGGGGAGCCGGGGGTTGGAAAAACTGCTATCGTGGAAGGTTTGGCTCGTCGTATTGTGTCTGGGGATGTTCCGGATAGTTTGCAAAATAAGCGTTTGTTAAGTTTGGATTTGGGTGCTCTTGTGGCTGGTGCAAAATTCCGCGGAGAATTTGAAGAACGGCTAAAAGCTGTTATCAATGAAATTCAGCATAGCAACGGAAATATCATTTTGTTTATTGATGAGCTTCACACTTTGGTGGGAGCTGGTGCTAGTGAAGGTAGCATGGACGCTTCTAATTTGCTAAAACCTGCCCTTGCTCGTGGGGAACTTCGTGCCATTGGGGCAACAACTTTGGACGAATATCGTAAATATATCGAAAAAGATGCTGCTTTGGAACGTCGTTTTCAGCAGGTTCTTTGTGCCGAGCCAACTGTGGAAGACACAATCAGTATTTTGCGGGGAATCCAAGAAAAATATGAAGTTCACCACGGTGTTCGCATAAAGGACGAAGCTTTGGTTGCTGCTGCGGTTTTGAGTAATCGTTATATTACAAATCGATTTTTGCCAGACAAGGCTATCGACTTGGTTGATGAAGCTGCCAGTCGTCTAAAAATCGAAATTGAAAGTCAGCCAACTGAGCTTGACCAAGTTGAAAGAAAGATTTTGCAACTTAATATCGAAAAGGTTTCTCTAAGCAAGGAAAAAGACAAGGCTTCTATGGAACGTCTTTCTAAAATTGTGGACGAACTTGCAAATCTTACTTCTAAGCGAGATGCAATGAAGTTAAAATGGCAAAACGAAAAGTCAAAAATCGAAGAAAGCCGAAAACTTAAAGAAGAGCTTGAACAACTTCACAATGATGAAATTCGTTTTACAAGGGAAGGAAATCTGGCAAAGGCGGCTGAAATCAAATATGGTCGCATTCCAGAAATTGAAAAGCGTCTTTCAGAAATAGAAGAAGCAGAAAATCAAGATGCTGAAAATGAAGCTGCTGAAAATCTTGTTGATGATAAATCTTCTCTTC
Organism: Treponemataceae bacterium; assembly: GCA_045631425.1. GTDB lineage: Bacteria > Spirochaetota > Spirochaetia > Treponematales > Treponemataceae > Treponema_I. Next base: position 7,203 of record JAZQUR010000081.1, read on the forward strand.
TTCGACAAGAAGTGTCTGAGGAAGATATTGCAAAAATCGTGTCTGCCTGGACTGGCATTCCTGTGACAAAGATGTTGGCTTCTGAAAAGCAAAAATACATTGATTTGGAAAATGTGCTTCAAAAACGGGTTATTGGCCAGAAAAAAGCGGTTGAGGTTGTGGCCGACGCAATTCGCAGAAACAAGGCTGGGCTAAATGACGAGAATAAGCCTTTGGGAAGCTTCTTGTTTATCGGGCCAACTGGGGTTGGTAAAACTGAACTTGCAAAAACTTTAAGTGATTTCTTGTTCAATGATGAGAAAACTCTTACTCGCATTGATATGTCAGAGTATATGGAAAAATTCAGCGTATCAAGGCTTATTGGAGCTCCTCCTGGATACGTGGGCTATGACGAAGGTGGACAACTTACAGAAGCAGTTCGTCGTCGACCATATAGTGTAATTCTCTTTGATGAAATAGAAAAAGCTCACCCAGATGTGTTTAACATTTTGTTGCAGGTTTTGGATGATGGCCGCCTTACTGATAGTCAAGGTCGCATTGTGGATTTCAAGAATACTATCATCATTATGACAAGTAATCTTGGCTCTGATTTGATTTTGGCTGCGGACACAAACGAAAAATTACAGGAAATTATGCCAGAAATTGATGATTTGCTAAAACGTCATTTTAGACCAGAATTCTTAAATCGTATCGACGAAATCGTTACTTTTGGACGTTTGGAAAAAGATGCAATTTATGGAATTGTGAAAAATCAACTTGCAAGGGTTGAAAAACGTCTTGAAGAGAAAAAACTCACATTATCAATTTCTGATAAAGCAATAGAATTTTTAAGTGATGTTGGATATGACCCACTTTTTGGTGCAAGACCTGTAAAACGGGCAATCCAAAGCTATCTAGAAAATCCTCTTGCAAAAGAGATAATTTCTGGGGTTTTCAAAGAAGATTCCGTAATAAATGTGGATATAAATGACAATAATACTGCATTAAGATTTTTTTCAGCCGAAAATGTAGTATAATGTTTTTTGTGAAGGACAAAGTCTCTAAATATTTTGGTAAAAAAGCAAAGTTTCTTTTCTCACTTGTAGCCTGTTTGTTTTTGGGTGGCTTTGTCCTTGGTATGTCCTTTGAAGATTTTTACAACGATTACTTTGGATATTTTGGTTCTTTTATTGATGAAAACCAAGGTCTAACAAGTTTTCGTTCTCTAAATGTGCCAATGGGTGGAAAAGCTGAAGCTTTGGGCGGTTCATTTACAGCCCTTGCTAACGATATAAGCTATATTGAATACAATCCTTCAGCAAGTTCTGTCTTAAAAAATACAGAATTAGCTGTTTTCCATAATTCTTGGATTGCAGACACTTCCATTGATTCAATCGCTTTTTCTATCAGAAACGATACTTTTGGATTTGGCACTTTTGCAAAATGCTTGTATCTTCCTTTTACCGAATACAACATTTTTGGGCAAAAAGTTTCAGCTGGATATTATTCTGAATCAGTGTTGGGCTTAAATTTTAGTAACAACTTTTTTGCTGGATACAGTTTTAAGGGCTTGGCAGTTGGTGGTACACTAAAACTTGCTTTTAGAAGTATGCCAGATTATAGCGACGATGCTACAGACCAAATTATAGAAGGTTCTGGCATAAATCAGTCTGCATTTGCATTGCTTGGTGATTTTGGACTTCGGTCAAGCTTTAACTTTGGTAAATTCTTTATTTCCCGGGAACCAAACTTTCATATTGGTGTTTCTCTTATGAATCTTGGGGTTGCATTTGAAAATGAAGGAATTGATTTAAGTTTACCAACAAAAGTAAACGCAGGGATTTCTTGGAATATGTTTAGACCTGTGATTCTCAACTTGGAAATCCAAAAACCTGTGAACTTGGCAAATATCAGTAAATCAGAAAAAATATCTTTGGGAACTGGAATAAGTTTTGTAATTGATGAGCGTCATTCGTTGCAGATGGGATTTTTGCTAAAAGGTGGAAATCCGAGAATTAGTTTAGGTGCAGAATTTCCTGTAAAAATCCTATTGGTAAATCTAAACTACACATTTGATATGACAAGTTCTCTCTCTCCTATAAACAGATTTAGTCTTTCTGCAAAACTAAATCTTGGAGATAGAGGTCGACAAAACATACAAGATAAAATCGATGAGCTTTACGTAAAAGGTTTGGAACTTTACGCAGAAGGTCAATACGAAGAAGCAATTTCCACTTGGGAAGAAGTTTTACTTTATAATCCACGATTTGACCCAGCAAAATACGCGCTAAAAACTGCAAAAGAAACTTTAGCTCTCCAAATCAAGATTATGGAAATTCAAACACTAGATTAGTTTCTATTTGTATATTATTTATATACATTTTACTCATAGACTTCCGTAAACTAAAAAATAAAAAATCCACTAAGCAAAAAAAAGCTGTCCATCATCTGCAAGAGATTCTAGGACAGCCTGTTTAAATTTGATTTCCTTAAGATTTTAAGAAAGATGCTATCTTACAAAGCAAAGAACAGAACCAGTTTTTGGATTCATAAGAACAAGTTCTTCATATCCTTCAATTCCAGCATTTCCTGTGAAACCGATTTTGTTTACATCTGACAAAATTCTTAGGAAATTGTCTTCTGTTTCCATATCTTCTGGAAGCCCAGCCATTTTTGTCACACCGATTGGACCAAAAGAAATGTCCAAACCATCAATAGAAACTATTCCGTGATAGTTGTTAATACCAGCCAAACCAAAAATTTCAGTTTCTTCATCAAAAGCAAAAGACATTGTTACAGAACAACTAATTGGATATTCTGCATCTTTATCTGCCATTGTGTAAAGAGTCCAACCACCTGTTAAAGATTCTGCAGTTACAGGAGCTAATGAAATATCAGAAATCACAGCTTCTTCCTCTGTTTTTAAAGAATTGTTTTTGTTCTGATTTTCTGCTGGAACAACAACCTCAGAATTAGTAGTTTCTACATTTTGATTTTTTGTAGATTCACATCCAACAAAAACAAAAAAGATTGCGCATAATGCAATCATTACTAAAATAGATTTTTTTAATGTTTTCATACACATAGTATAGCTTAAATTTTCTCATAAAACAAGAAAATTAAAATTTTCATATTCAGATATTCAGAAATAAAACAAAAAATTAGGATTTTTTGATTTTTATGAGTTTACTTGAAAGAGAAATCATTTGAAAAATGGAATATATGAAAATTTTAAGGAGAAAACATAGGAAAACAGTAGTAAAAATCGGGATTTCTGCCGATAATATCTCCAAAGAAATAACAAAATAGCTGAAATCAGATAGAAAATCCTACGAAAAATGTCAGAAATCAACTTAAAAACTAGAAATTCTATCTGAACAGAAAAACATATAAAGAAAAGCATGCATAAAAGGACCGATTTATGAAACTTCTGATACACGACCTTTCAGAAAAAGAAGCAAAAAAAATCCTACCAAACATTCCAAAAGATATGGTAGTTTTCTCACCAAAGCAAAACATCCACCCATGTATTGGTTGCTTCAGTTGTTGGTTTGTAACTCCAGGATACTGTATCATCAAAGATGACCACTACAATCTTGGGGAAGTTTTCTCAAAAGTAGAAGAAGTAATCATAATCTCAGAATGCGTGTTCGGTTCATACAGTCCTTATATAAAAAACGTTTTAGATAGATGTGTACCATATTCTCTACCATTTTTTGAAATTCGAGATAATGTGCGCCATGTTCCACGATATCCAAATAAAATCAGTTTTTCAGTTCACTTTTATGGAGAAAATCTTTCACAAGAAGAAAAATCCATAGCACAAGAACTTGTAGAAGCTAATTGCAAAAACTTAAACGGCTCAGGTTCTACAATCAACTTTTACGATGACAAACTCCCTCCAAAAGGAAAAATACTATGAAAATAATGATAATCACAGGCAGTCCAAAACCAAACGGTGGCACATCATCTTTGCTAGTAGAAGTTTTAAAAAAAACAATTATTTCACATAAGCCAGAAGCAGAATTTGTAACATACAATATTCGCTCAAATTTCATTCCAGAAACCGAATACGACAATTTAGAAAATTACAACGCCCTAGTAATCGCAACACCACTTTACATAGACAGTTTGCCATCTCACGTTTTGTCACAACTGTCAAAACTTCACGAATATCTAAATTCAAAAAAAGGCGAAAAATCCAAAGCAAAAAACAACCTAAAAATTTACGCTTTGATAAACTGTGGCTTTTTAGACTCAAAATATACCACCATCGCCACTCGCATAATCAGAATGTGGGCGATAAAATCAGGCTTAGTTTACGCTTCCTCCCTTGGAATCGGCGGCGGCGAAATGATAAGCAAAATCAATATAAAAGCCCAACTAAATGCAGCTCCACTCAAACCGATAAAACTTGCATTAGAAAATTTTGCAGAAATTGTGGCAGAAGAAAAATGCACATCAAACAACTACTGCTCACCTGGAATTCCACGTTGGATGTTTATCCAAGCCGCAAATTCATTTTTTTGTAAAGAAAACGCAAAGAAAAGCGGCCTAACACTAAAGCAGCTATATTATCAAATCCCATAATTTTTTTGGAGCAACCATTTATGCTGTGAGTACCTGCCATTCGGGGTTACGGCTTTCGCCTCCATTCCTGTGGAACGGCTACGCCGCCCCTACTGTCAGGGCTAGGCTCATATCCAAAATGATTTACAAAATCACATTATCCCCAGTACCAAGATAAAAAAGCTTTTCTTTCATAATATCCTTTAAAACAGTAAACTGGCTTTCTCCAGTGCAATGACAAGTGTAAAAAGTTGTATTATAAGATTTTAGTTTTTCTCCAAGAGAAATCAATTTTTCTTTATCAAAGTGATTTTCCACATCAAAAGATTTTAAGTGAAATCCACCAATTAAAATATCAGGCTTAAACCAATTCACAATATTTAAAATTCCTTTGTGGGAACAGCCACTTATCAAAATCTTTTTGTGATTTTCTTCAATCAAAAGATAGTGCTCGTGGGAAAAATCTTCAGGAATGAAAATCCCGTCTTTTAGCTGAGTTAAACCGTCTGTGTTTGTGGAAATTAGTTTTTCTTTTTTGTTACAGGAAAATAATTTTATATTTGGAGTAATTTCCTTTTCGTCGGAAACAAAAATTACTTGTTGCATAAAATCAGGATTTTCTAAAAGATTTTTGTCTAAGCCAATGTATTTTTTGTTGGCGTTAAAATTCTCGGAAAAAGCATTTTCGTTTATGTAAATTGGTGCAATTTTGTTGATTTTTAAAAAGGCAGAAATTCCAAAAGCTTCTGTTTCAGAAAAAAGTCCACCGTGGTCGTAATGTCCGTGAGATAAAACTGCAAAATCAACTTCTTCTAAATTGATGTTAAGATTTTTGGCATTTTCTAAAAATTGGTTTGTTTGTCCCATATCAAATAGGATTTTATGATTTTCTGTTTCTATAAAAAGACTTAATCCGTGCTCGGCTTTTAATTTTTCTGAAAGTGCTGGAGAAATATTTTTTGATATTGTGTTTTCTGTAAGAACTGTGATTTTCATGATTTTAGTTTATCATTTTTGATTTGAAAAGCAAATGGGAAAATGTGATGAAAAAAAATCCTCTTTTTTTGTCAATTTTCAAAAATTTTGAAAACTTTTTGTAATAGTTATTATGTAGAGCTTTTCTACATAATTTCAACAAAAGGATTTTCACATGAATAATCGAAACTACAAAGACTCTGTCTTCGTTGATCTTTTCGCAAAAGACATTAACGCAAAAGAAAACTTTGTTTCACTTTACAACGCTTGCATTAATTAAGAATTATGAATTAAGAATTATGAATTGGGATATAATTCTTAATTCTGCATTCTTAATTCTGAATTGTATTAATTT
>JAZQUR010000082.1:0-7251 GCA_045631425.1 Treponemataceae bacterium
CAGCAGTTTTAACATCAATGGTTAAACGTGTTGAAACATCAGCTGTTTTAACATTAACAGCATTAGAAAACGATGCTTTCAAAGCTGGTGCTATTACTCTTGATATGGCAGCTGATGGTGTTGACTATGCAAAAACAAACAACGAACTATCTGCCGCTGTAATCGAAAAAGTAGAAGCAGCAAAGAAAGATATTATCAATGGAAAAGTTAAAGTTATTCCTTCTTATGCAGAAGCATTAAAAGCAGGTGTTGTTCCTGCAAATCTTGGTGCAAAAGACGACTAATTTTTCTTAAAAAAAAGACTGTATGAGTTATTTTTCTTGTACAGTCTTTTTGTTTTTGGAGGCAACACATGAAATATGCAATAGAAATGATTGGGATAACAAAAACTTTTCCCGGAGTTATTGCAAATAATGATGTTTCAATTTCAGTAAAAGAAAATGAAGTACTTGCTCTTTTAGGTGAAAATGGAGCTGGAAAATCAACCCTTATGTCAATTTTGTTTGGGGCTTATGATCCAGATTCAGGAATTATCAAAATAAGAGGTGAACAAGTAAAGATCAAGGATCCTAATGCGGCTACAAAACTTGGCATTGGTATGGTTCATCAACACTTTAAATTGGTGCATAACTATACTGTTGCAGAAAATATTGTGCTTGGAATCGAGCCAAAAAATCGCTTTGGTATGCTTGACCTTGCATCGGCAGAAAAAAAAGTTGCTGAACTTTCTGAACAATACGGATTGCACGTAAATCCAAAGGCAAAAATCGAAGATATCACTGTTGGAATGCAACAACGGGTTGAAATCCTAAAAGTTTTGTATCGAAATGCTGATATTATCATTTTTGACGAACCTACAGCTGTTTTAACTCCTCAAGAAATCGATGAATTGATGGAAATTATTAGGCGATTAAAGGCTGAAGGAAAAACAATTATTCTTATCACACATAAATTAAAAGAAATCAAGGCAGTTGCAGAACGCTGTACAGTTTTACGTCGTGGAAAAGTGATAGGAACTGTTGACGTAAAAGACGTTTCAGAAAATGACCTTGCAGAAATGATGGTAGGTCGGGCTGTTAAGTTTGAAATCGATAAAAAACCTGCAAATCCTGGAAAAGACGTTTTATCACTTGAAAACATATCTATCAAAAATTCTCGCGGACAATTAGCAGTAAATAATTTAAGTTTAAATATTCGATCGGGAGAAGTTGTGGGAATTGCTGGGGTTGACGGCAACGGTCAAACTGAGTTGATTTATGGAATTTCTGGACTTTTGCCAATTGAAAGCGGAAAGATTTTGCTAAATGGCGAGGATATTTCAAAACTTTCGATTAGAAAGCGCATTGAGCTTGGAATCGGGCATATTCCAGAGGACCGACAAAAGCACGGTCTTGTTGCCGACTTCACAGTGGCAGAAAATATTGCTATCAAAAATTATTACAAAGAGCCATATTCATCTAAATCTGGCATTTTGAATATGGAAGCCATGAAAGAAAAAGCTTCTGAATTGATAAAATCTTTTGACATTCGAGCTGGAGAGGATGCTCTTACAAAGGCTGGAAGTATGTCCGGTGGAAATCAGCAAAAAGTGATTATTGCTCGTGAAATCGAGCTTTCACCAGATTTTTTGATTGTTGCACAGCCAACTCGCGGTCTTGATGTTGGAGCCATTGAATACATTAGAAAACGTATAATCCAAGAGCGGGATAAGGGTAGGGCAATCTTGCTAGTTTCTTTTGAATTAGATGAAATTATGAATCTTTGTGACAGAATTGCCACAATTTCAAAAGGTTCTATTGTTGGTGTGTTTAATGAAGGTGAAGTTACAGAACGAGAAATCGGAATTATGATGGCTGGTTCTAAAAAATCAGAGGAAAAAAGCGTAGAAAAAGTAGAAGGAGAAGCAAATGAAAACTAAAAATCCTTTAGAGAAAAAAACGCTTTCAGAAATCATTTTAAAATCAGACGGTGCAATTTCTATAATTGTTGTTTTGCTTGGATTTTTGTTTGCTACGATTTTGATTGCTTGTATGGGTAGAAATCCATGGAATATGTATAAAGCTTTAATTCAATCTTTAACAGGTTTGTACACAAACAGAAAGGGTGAACTTGTTTGGAATCTTCGCTATGTTGGAGAATGGCTTGCTGTTTCAGTACCTTACATTCTTTGTGGTTTGTGTATGGGCTTTGCTGCAAGAGCTGGTTTGTTTAACATCGGTGGTGAAGGTCAGTACATTGTTGGGATGACCGTTGCACAAGTTATCGCGTTAAAGTTTTTCCAAATCCCTGGAATTCACTGGATTGTGGCAATTTTATGTGCAATTTTAGCTGGAGCTATTTGGGGCGGTATTGTTGGATTCTTAAAGGCAAAATTCGAAGTTTCAGAAGTTGTTACAACCATTATGTTAAACTATGTAGCTTTGTATTTGTCCCGTATCATTATTTCAGCAATTCCTGGCACAAACACTTATAAAACTGTAAATTATCCAGAAACCGCAATGATTCGTTGGGATTTCTTGGAAAAAATCACAAATAATTCCACATTGAACTTAGGTATTTTCTTTGCAATTTTTGCTGTAATTATTTATTGGTTCGTTATGGAAAAGACAAATCTTGGTTTTGGTTTACGTGCAACTGGATACAATAAAGATGCTGCAAAATATGCAGGGATTCCTGTTGTGGCAAGTATCGTAATTTCTATGGCAATTTCAGGGGCTTTTGCAGGTCTTGCTGGTGGAACTGTTGCTCTAGGTTCTTTTAGATATGGCCGTGTTATTTCTGGAATGGATAACTATGGATTTACTGGAATTGCAGTTGCTTTGGTTGGAAATAATACAGCAGGTGGAACACTTTTAGCAGGTCTTTTGTTTGGATTGTTAGCTTCATCCCAAGGAGCAATGCAATCACTACAAATTCCAAAAGAAATTACTTTTATTATTCAAGGTTTGATTGTTGTATTTATTGCAATGCGTGAAGGTTTACGTATGTATGTAAAATGGCAAGAAAAGAAAAAACTTGAAAAAGTAGAAAAAACAGAAAAATCATTGGAGGAAGAAAATGTCTAGTTTAATTGGAATGTTGCCTTCAGTTTTAATGATAGTTTCTCCAATTCTTATAACTGCTTGTGGTGGAATGATTTGTGAGAGAAGTGGAGTTGTAAATATTGCTCTTGAAGGACTTATGGGAATTGGCGCCTTTGCAGCTGCTGCCTTCCACGTGCTAAACGAAGTTGCTCTTGGGGGAGCTTCTGTTTGGATTGCTTTATTAGTTGGGGCAATTTGTGGGATGATTATGTCTTTGATTCACGCTTTTGCATCAATTTCATTAAACGCAGACCAAACAATTTCTGGCACCGGAATTAACTTAATTGTAAACGGTATTACAATTTTTATGGCACAGATTCTTTTCAATGCAGATAGAACTCAACCATATCAAATGGGAATGAAACCAATTATGAGTCTTGGAGGCATTTATCCAACAGCATTTATTGCTCTAGCTGTTGTGTTGCTTGTTTGGTTTGTAATGTATAAATTACCTTTTGGTCTACGACTTCGAGCTTGTGGTGAACATCCTCAAGCAGCAGCCTCTGTTGGTATAAAAGTTAAAAAAATACGTTATATTGCTGTTTTAACATCTGGATTTTTAGGTGGACTTGCGGGTGGATGTTTGGTTTTAACACAAACAATTCAATTTACGTCCACAACTATAAACGGAGCCGGCTTTATTGCTTTGGCTGCTGTTTCCTTTGGTAGATGGCGACCTGCTGGAATTTCACTTTCATCCTTGCTTTTTGGTGCGGCTGTAGCTTTTTCAATTTATGTTGTAAATATTCCATCATTGAAAAATTTATTGCCATCAGAATTTTTCAGTTTGCTTCCTTATGTTATTACAATAATTGCTTTAGTTGTATTTAGTGGCAAAAACTACGCACCACTTGCAGCGGGAAAACCTTACGACAAAGGTTCAAGTTAATATTTAGGATGTAGTCATGCTCACAAAAAAACTTGTTCTAAAACTTTTTGAAGCTTTCTCAATCGAAAGATGGAATGATTTTATTCGTCCCTTTGAAATGATAGAAATGGACAAATCCGCAGAAAAAATGGTTTTGGCCTATATCATTGGGAAATTTGAAGAAAATCAGGGAAACAAAATAAATTGGGATTGGATGATTTATGCATCATTTTTTGATTTACTGAAGAAAATTGCTCTTTGCGATATAAAATCTCCAGTTCAAAGAATGATAAAAACCGAATATCCAGAAGAATACAAAAAGTTAAACGAATGGGTTGTTGCTCAATACAAAGATGTTATAGAAGACGCAGAATTGTATCAAATGTTTTGCGATTATATGACTGGAAAAGATATTGAGGATGTTAAAAATCCTGAAGAAAAGGCAATCATTAAGCGAACGGAACGAGTTTTACGGGCAGCTCATAAATTTTCTGCCATGCGTGAGTTTCAAATGCTTTCTGTGGTGAATGAGCCTTATCGTACAAAGGATATTGAAAAGCAACTTAATCAAGATATTGAGTCTTTTTTGGATTTGCGAGGATTGCAACTTTTAATCACAAAACAGCGTCCTTATGAGTTTTTGTTGATGGTGGAGCAACTCCGTTTTCAAACTCGCTGGAATCAAACACCAAGAGTACCAAAAACCTCTGTTTTGGGACACTCATATTTTGTTGCGATTTTAACATTGATTTTAGGCCGCCAACCAAATTTGGACATGTGCCCAAATCGCCGATATAACAATTTTTTTAGCGGTTTATTTCACGATTTACCAGAAGCTGTAACTCGGGATATTTTGTCTCCAGTAAAACAAGCCACCGACGAACTTCCTTCAATCGTGAAAAATATTGAAGATGAAATCGTTAGAAAAGAATTGCTTCCACTTATGGAAGACTTTTATCGCGATGAATTGATGTATTTTACCAGCGACGAATTTGAAAATCGTATAATTATTCCACAACCAGAAATTTTGGAAACTGATTCTAAAACTTCAAAATATGCTTATACTTTAGAGCGAGTAAGTTTTGAAGATTTGAACGAAAAATTTAATGATGATAAATATTGTCCTGTGGATGGAAAACTTGTTCGCGTAGCTGACCACATTTCAGCCTTTGTGGAAGCCGATAGTTCTATTAAGTTTGGTATCACTTCGGCTCATCTTGTTCAAGGTCGAGAAAATATCAAAAGAAGTTATGCCAATAAAGGTAGTGTAAACGGAATAAATTTGTCTGAGTTTTTTGGCTTGTTTGAATGAGAGAAAAATCGGTGAAAAATCAAAATCAATTTTGTGAGTGAGATATCATGAACAACGTAAATAAAACTTTGTATATTCCTTTGTATGGAAAGGCCTTTGTTAGCAAAAAAAACATAATTCTCCAAGACAAAAAAGCAGAGACAATCTGGCAAAATGAGGGCTTTTCGCTAAAAGGAAAGTCAAAATCCAAGTGGCTAGCCTATTTTATGGCAATGCGTTCTGCAATTTACGATCAATGGCTTGCAAACAAGATAAAAAATAATCCAAATGCACTTGTGCTTCATATTGGCTGTGGAATGGATAGCCGAATAGAACGACTTTCTTCCCATAACACAAAATGGTACGACATTGATTTTCCAGAAGTGATAGAAGAACGTCAAAAATATTTCACTGAAACAGATTATTACCACATGATTTCTGTAGATATGCGAACAGAACAGTGGAAAAATCACATAAAACCAAATCAAAAAGCAATAATCCTACTCGAAGGCGTTTCTATGTATTTTTCCCCATTTGAATTGCAGAACCTATTAGCAAATTTGACAAGATATTTTGATTCTGTGCACATTTTGATGGATTGTTACACTGAAAAAGCTGCAAAAATCTCGAAATATAAAAATCCCATAAATGATGTAGGCGTTACAAATGTTTATGGCTACGATAATCCAGAGGATTTAGCAGAAAAATCTGGGTTGAAATTTTTATCAGATTACAATATGACCCCAGAAAAATATATTGATGAATTACAGGGAATCGAAAAATGGATTTTCAAAAAAGTTTTTGCTGGGAAGATTTCCAAATCAATGTATAAAATGTTTGAATTCGAAAAAAATTGATAAAATCCTCAAAAAAAACATTAGGTCAGGATACTCATATTTCACTAAAAAAAATCTCAAAATCTGCCGATAATATACGCGTATGAAATCACTAAAAAAAATCACCATAATTGCTTTATTTTTGATATTATCATTTTCTCTTTTTGCAGAAGATTACACTGTACAAAAGGGCGACACATATTATTCCATCAGCAAAAAGTACAATATCACTTTGCAAGAATTGTATGATGCTAACGGAATCGAAGCGGGAGCTGTTCTAAAAATTGGGCAAGTTCTAAAAATCTCTGGAAAAGCTTCTTCTGAAAAAGTTGCTACAAAAACATCAACTGTAAAAACCAAGGAATATCAGATTGTTTCTGGGGACACTTTGTACAGCATTTCTAAGAAATTTGGCACAACTGTTGATAATTTGCGTAGTCTAAATGGTTTAGATGAAAAATCTGTGTTAAAAGTAGGCCAGGTTTTGAAAGTACCAAGTTCTGAAACTTCCACTTCTGTTGCTACAACAACTGCAAAGACAAATACATCTGAAATTAAGCAAAGTTCAAGTACAGTTTCTAGCGAATCTATCACTTTGGAAGATGTTAGAACATACGATACAAACAAAAAAGGTAATGTAAATCTTGTTTGGCCTGTAAAAGCCTACGACGTAACTTATGTAAGTGGAAAAATTTCTGGAGTTGCTATCGAAACTGAGCGAAATGCCTCTGTAACTTGTATTAAAGCTGGAAAAGTTATTTTTGTTGGGCCTTATCGTGGATTTGGACAAGTGGTTTTTGTACAATCTGATGCGGGTTATATATACGTGTACTCTGGATTAGATAAGATTTCTGTATCAAACGGTGAAAAAGTTAGCTTTAAGACAAAACTTGGAACTGCTGGAATAGATTCTTTGACACAAAAATCTCAAATCATTTTGATGGTCTACCTAAACGGAAAAGTTCAAGACCCGGCTTTAGTTCCGAGAGATAAGTAGTCTATGAAATATGAAATCCCTAGATTTTTTTTTCTAGGGATTTTTTTTATTTCGGTTCTACAATGTTTGGAGAACCTAAACAAAGGTGAGTCAAGGGTTTAAGTGAAACGTCCCTCCTATGATATTTGTCAATACCATGACTCCTGATTCCATGTTTTAACTAGCTACTACAAGAG
>JAZQUR010000083.1:0-3598 GCA_045631425.1 Treponemataceae bacterium
ATAGTTTATTTATGAAGAAATTAGTGATTTTTCTATTTGCGATTATTACACTTTTATTAATTGGTTTTTATGTATATCAACAATTTTCTGAGGAAGAAGTTGTAGAAGCTCAGTATTCAAAAGTTATTATCCCTGTTTCAAATGCAGAAACTCAGTCTGTGGCTACTGAAGAAGCTTATGATTCTGTGAGTGAAACAATTATTTCATATATTCCCCTTGAATCTGATGAAACTTTGCTACATGCATATTCTGTAAGTTTGGCAAAGGCTCAAACTGGGGACCAAGTTGATGACCAAGTTTGTGTTGTTAAAAAATCTGGAAACGATAAATTGATTTTGCTTGTTGGTTTATACAATAATATTACAGCATCTTACAGTCGTGCAGCGGAAATTGAAACACCTATTTCTCAGTTCAACACTTTTACTTTTACTTGTCTTGATATTGTTGGGCAACACCAAAATGCAATCGTAATTACAGGTTTTTCTGATGAGAAAAAAACTGTTATGCAAGTTTATCTTCCAACTATTTCACGTCAAACCATGACATTGGAAAAAATTGCAGATTTTAGCACAGAAGGAACTTTGTATATCCAAGAATCTTCACGCTCTGATGCATATTTGTTAAATCAAGCTGTTGGTGAAAGTTTTCCAATTATCGAAAACTGTCCAGATCCAAATGCTGGTGCAAATAGCATGGATCAGTTACAAATTACATATAAGTGGAATCCTCAAACAAGAAATTATGAGCGTTCTGCATTTCAGAAAATCCCTGGAAGAACTATTAACGCTAAGGAACTTAACAAAATTCTTGATGGAACTGTAGAAACATTCTCTAAGTTTCTGGACGGTTTGTGGTACAAATCAAGTGGAAAATCCAATGAAATGCGTTACATCTTTTTTGACACAGAAAATGAAGAAATTATTTGTTTTGTAAACGAAAGTCAAGAAGTTTATTCTATTAATACAAGTTGGATGCGAAAAAACGGTATTTCTATGACAACTGAAAATAAGTCTATGTCTGCCTTGTCTAGAAGTTTTGTTGTAAACCTTGTATCCACAGACGAAATCAAAATCAAAATCACCGATGATTTGAAAATGAGTATTGGTGAAGAAACTTTGTGGGATGGAAATTACAAAAAGCAGGATAATAAGAGTCAAGAAGAAGAAAATTTGTTTGTATCAAAATATACAGATATTCTAAAAACTTCATTAAATAAGTGGTCAATGGCTGATGGAAGCTTTATTTCTGTAGATAAAAATCAGTGGACTTACGAAAATAACGGCGTTTTTTCAAAAGGTGTTTTCACAGAAATTGTGCAACAAGGTGAACATTTCCTTGAATTTAGAGGAAATACTGCAAATCCGATTTTCTCTGGATATTACTATGTGAAATCTTTTGAAACTCAAAATGAAGTAGAAATTTTGGTATTGCAACCTGTAACCATTAATGTTTCTGGAGTTTTTGTAAACGGTGCTGCAATAACTTTACAACGGAAATTAACTGTAGATTAGTCTGTTATTGACAAAAAGTGATATTTTGTAAAGTTTTGTGTATTAGAGTAAATTATTCTTGGTAAAAAGTATAGAAAGCAGTTTATATTTATATATCAAGGTTTTTGCAACATTTTTCTATATAAAGGTGTCTAAATAATATGCAAACGATAAAAGACTTAGGTTCGTACACTTTTCCCGCTTTACTAAAGAATTCTATATCAAAATTTTCAGATAGAATCGCTCTTTCTCTTGTTGGTGGAAATCCCATTACATACAAGCAATTAGGTGAAACTGCTGATAAATTTGCACGGCTTTTTGAAAAGCTAAATATTCCACGGGGCGAAAAAATCGCAATTTATAGTACAAGTAGCCCTAATTGGGGTGGAAGTTTTCTCGGTATTGTAAATTACGGACGAATTGCTGTTCCACTTTTGCCAGATTTTAATGCTGTAGAAGTTGAATCTATCTTAAAACACGCAGAAGTTTCAGTTTTGCTTATCAATAAAAAAATGTTTAGTCGCATAGAACATATTGATGCAAGTGTTTTACCTATTGTAATTGATATTGAAGATTTTACATTTCTACGGGGCGAGTCTTGTGGTGATTTTGAAAATGTTGAACTTCCAAATGTTGAAATAAAAGAAGATGACACTGCTTCTATCATTTATACTTCTGGAACAACAGGCCGCTCAAAAGGTGTTGAACTTTCTCACAAAAATATTGTTTGGAATGCTGTTCAGTGCCAAACTTTTCATCGCGTAAAAAAAAGAGACAGATGTTTATCCTTTTTGCCATTATCTCACGTTTATGAGTTTACAATCGGATTTGTACTTATCATGTTAAATGGTGGGTCAGTTTACTATCTTGGAAGACCGCCAACAGTTTCGGCTTTGTTACCAGCTTTTGCAAAGGTTCGACCAACTATTGTGCTTTCTGTGCCAATGGTTATGGAAAAAATTTACAAGGGAAAAGTTCTTGCAACTTTCACAAAAAATGAAACAATCAAAAAACTTTACGAAAAGCGCTTTTTTCAAAAAATTTTCCATAAAATTGCAAGTAAAAAATTGATGAGATCATTTGGTGGAAAAATTGTTTTCTTTGGAATTGGTGGAGCAAAATTAGATCCTGTTGTTGAGCAATTTTTAAAAGATGGAAAGTTTCCTTATGCAATCGGCTACGGTTTGACAGAAACAGCTCCACTTTTAGCTGGTTCTGGTGTAAAAATTACTAAACCGGGAACTATTGGACCGATTGTGGAAGGTGTGGAAATGAAAATCTTAAATCCAGACCCAAAAACTGGCATTGGTGAAGTTGTTGTAAAAGGTCCAAATGTGATGAAAGGCTACTACAAAGCTCCAGAACTTACAGCCGCAGCTTTTACAACAAAAGAGGATTCAGTTGGAGAAGGCTGGTACAAAACCGGAGACTTAGGAGAGCTTGATTCAACCGGTCGTCTTTCATTAAAAGGTCGTCTTAAAAACATGATTTTAGGTTCTTCTGGTGAAAATATTTATCCTGAGGATATTGAGTTTGTTCTAAATCAACATCCTTTAGTAACAGAATCTTTAGTTGTGGAAGGCCAAAAAGGGCTTGTGGCTCTAGTCCAACTTGATGATGAAAAATATCAGGCTGCATCAGAAGAGTTGCTAAAAAAAGATAAAGAATCTGGCACTTATACAGAAAAAATGAAGCAAATTTTAGATTCTCTTGGAAGTAAAGCAAAGGAAATCGGTGATGATTTTGCCTACGCTCGGGAGTCAATACTTGCAGAAATCCAATTTTTCGTTAATAAGCAAGTAAACAGATTTTCTCAAGTAAACAAAGTGCAAAAAATTGAGATTTTTGAAAAAACTGCTAGTCAAAAAATCAAACGATATTTGTATAATTTAAAAAAGGGAAGCGATTCAACCTTAGAAAACGCACAAAAAAAATCCAACGACGAAGAAAACGAAAGAAAATCTTCTGATAACTAAATTTTTATTTTGTGCAATTATATAAATTTTATATATTGCATATATATTCCTAAACTCTATAATATTTCGGGGATTCCAAAGGGCACTCCCTTTGGTCGTTTTCGAGGAAGGGTTGGGGGTTTAGGGGGAAGG
>JAZQUR010000084.1:0-113090 GCA_045631425.1 Treponemataceae bacterium
TGTGAAAATTTCTTGGATCTGTAAAACCATCTGGAGTCTCAACCCAGATTCCTTGTCGATACAATTCAACACATTTCTTTTTGTATTCAAATGAATAGCGCATAAAAATACCCCTTTTACTTTTGTCCAGTAAAAGGGGTACATATCATTCTAGGAAGTGCTTTTTTTTGTTTAAAAGCTCTTGGACTTATTGGTTATTTTACTTTAGCAACCGCACAAGTAACTCATCGAGAAATACCTAATGATTACAAAAGAAACTTCAAAATCCCTTTATGAGCATTATGGTTTCATAAAATTTAATGATGAAGATTTAACATACTTTATCTTAGTTGATACTGTACGAAACGCAACCCAAGTATAAATATTAACGACTTTCAGTTTGCTTAACGGGGATTGACAGTTTTTCATTGCTTAGTTTTAATAAATGATACATGAAGAAATTACGTATTCCTATAAGTATTCAGATTTCAATTTTCTTAATTTTAGTAGCTTTTATACCTGTTGCAGTTATGATGGCATTGAACACTTACGAAAAGCAACTTCTTTCAATGTTAGAAAATTCAAATGTACAACAAGCACGACTTGTCTCTGCTGCTTTAGAAAGTTATTCCGTTTTGAAGGGAACAGAAATTACAGAGGAAGCAGCAACTCTGCTTCTTAAAAATATGGATGGTAATTTTGACAGCCGAATTCGTATCCTTGATAAAAATGGTCTGCTTTTAGCAGATTCAGCTACATTGGAGAATAGTCAAATCGTAAAGCCTCTTCCAAACAAATCTACAGACATTTCTTCTTCTGCAGAACAATCTGTTATTTATAAACTTTTCTCTTTTCCAATAAGAATTTATCGTAAGTTTTTTAGACCCCCTGTAAGAAATCTTTATGACACAGCTGATTATTACAGCCATAAAACAGTTTATGACGGAGAAGAAGTATTAGAAGCTCTTAAAAAAAGATATGGAGCAATTACACGTATTTCTTCTGGAAATCAAGTTAGCGTTACTTTATATTCAGCCTTGCCTATTCTTTCAGAGAATCAAGAAGTTTATGGTGTTGTTCTTGTAAATCGTTCTACATATCGTATTTTGCAGAACTTGTATGAACTTCGTTTAGATTTGGCAAAGATATTTTTAAAAAGTCTTATTGTTGTTGCCTTAATCACTTTATTTCTTTTTTTAAGAATTAGTATTCCGTTAAAAAAACTTTCCAGACAAACTGTTCAATGTGCAGACAAAAAAGGACGTGTTCTTTTTACCAGTTTTGTTGGAAAAAATCGTAATGATGAGATTGGAGAATTAAGTCGTTCGTTTAGCGCTTTAATTGAAAAATTGAATAAGAAGATTAATTTTTGTCAGGCTTTTTCTTCTGATATTTCCCATGAATTTAAAAATCCATTAACAGCTATTCGTTCTTCTGCAGAACTTTTAGAAAATCCAGAAATTCCTACTGCAGATAGAGAAGAACTTTCTAAAGCCATTGTAGAAGAAGTAGATCAATTACAAAGTTTGCTTACTGGTGTAAGAAATATCTCCAGAATTGATGCCGGACAAGATTTAGAAGAAACAAAAGAACTTCCTGTAAATCTTTATATTTCAAATATTGTAGAACAATTTCAAAAGAAATATGATTATGTTACAATACAAACACAACTTTCTAAAAAAGAAATTTTGCTTTCAATTCCAGAAAATTATCTTTATAGAATTTGCGACAACCTAATTGTAAATGCCGTAAGTTTTGGAAATAAGATTCTTGTTTCAACTGATTTTATTAAATCCCATAATCAAAAAAAATCAGATATATTCGTTTTAACTGTAGAAGATGACGGCCCAGGAATAAGGGAAGGTTCTACAGAAAAAATATTTGAACGCTTTTATTCTGAACGCCTAGAAACTGAAAATACCTCTGCGCAAGATAAAACCCATACAGGTTTGGGGCTTTCAATCGTAAAAGCCATTGTAGATTCTTTAGAAGGTGAAATTGCTGTATCAAAAAGTTCTAATCTTGGAGGAGCTTTGTTTAAGCTAAGTATCCCTTTGAACTGAATTAAATAACACATAAAAGACTTATCTTTGACATAATTTTGCCACATTTCTTAGTTAAACTTTTCGTATCAAACATCTTCGACTTTCGTATAACACGACTGCCGTTAGAATATAAAAGGAGTTTAACTATGAAAAACAAATTAGGAGCACCCGGAAAGGTTATTTTTATTGGATTGGTAATTTGTATTTTACTTATTGCAAAATTATGTATTAGTGGCAAATTATCTGACAGAGAAAAAGCAAAAGACCATGCAGTTTATCAAATTTCAGAAGCCGCAGGAGATATTTTTTCCCTAAATGAAATTTATGTAACAATCCCTTACACCTACACTAATTCTTACAAAAATGACAAAGGTGAATTAGTGCAAGAAAAACTTGAAGGCTCAAAAACATTTTCCGCATCATCTATAAACTATGATGGGACACTAAATACACAAATGCGAACAATCGGTATTTATTCTGCACCGATTTATACAGGAAAAATAAAAATAGACTGTATTTTTGACATTGATATTCCAGAAAATAAAGATGGCTATATATATTACCCAGATAAAGCAAGTGCAAAAATTGCAATAAAAGAAAAATCGATTATGAACCAGCCCGTATTTATTTTAAATGACCTTCAAAAAGATGTTTTTTTTGATTCAGAACTTACAAGCGTATTTTTATGCAAAGAAGGAAAAAATACTTTTTCAACAACACTTGAAATTAGAGGTGCAAGAAAATTTAAAGTTAAGCTTACAAGTTCCCAAGCAAACTTAAAAATTAATTCAGACTGGCCAAGTCCTGGTTTCAGTAGTTTTGACTATTTACCAGATGTTCACAATATTACAAATGAAGGCTTTACAGCCTCTTGGAATTTGCCTTTTAATTCAACAAAACAAGTAAATTATATTGGATTTGATTATATTCAGCCTGTTGATATTTATACGATGTTACACCGCGCAATTGATTACAGTTTTCTATTTATCATCGTTCCATTTATAGTGTTATTCTTGTTCGATGTTTTTTTACGCACAAATTTTCATCCATTGCATTACTTACTAAGTGGTGCTGCAAGTGTAATTTTCTTTTTGATGTTACTTTCTTTATCTGAACATATCCCTTTTGGCTTAGCCTATATTATTTCTGCCATTGGAAGTGGACTCTTAGTGTCATTATATGTTGCTTCCGTTACGGAAAAATTCTCTTTAGGCTGTTCAATGAGTGGAATCTTCGCATTGTTGTACGGATATTTATATTTCTCATTAAAATCAGAAGATTATGCTTTGTTGATTGGTTCAATTTTTGCATTTGTAATTTTAGCTGCAATTATGTTTTTAACACGAAAAGTAGATTGGAATAGTTTTGGAGGTACAAATACCAATAATGTAGTTGATTCAACCTTGTCAGCTGCGCCTAAATCTGATTTAATAAAATAATGAAAATCGCTTTAGTTGATGATGAAAAAAATGTCCGCATGGCAATAAAAACCGCACTCAAGCAAGAAGGCTTTGACATAGTTGAATTTGCCAACGGACAAGAGGCTTTTAATAATACAGACAATGAATCTTTGCCCGATTTATACGTCTTGGATATAATGATGCCTATAATGGATGGTATAACTCTTTTACGAAAAATACGTGAAAAAGGCATAACTACTCCTGTTATGTTTCTTACCAGTAAAGATGAAGAATTCGATAAAGTTCTTGGGTTGGAACTTGGAGCAGATGATTATCTTTGTAAGCCTTTTTCTATTCGTGAACTTATAGCAAGAATTCATGTAATTTTAAGACGTTACAAAATTACATCACAGCAGGTATCTTCCGTTTCTAAAATTATTGAAGTAGGTCCGATAAAACTGAATGAATTAAGTTATTCAGTAACTTTAGACGAAAGACCTCTAAATTTAACTGTTACTGAATTCCGTATTTTACAGGCATTTATTAAACATCCAGAGGAAGTTCTTTCCAGAGATAAACTTATTGAAACAAGTTATCCAGATGACACTTATCTGAATGATAGAGCTGTTGATTGCCACATAAAGAGATTACGCAAAAAACTTTCTCTGTGCATTGAAACGCAAGAATGCATTGAAACCGTATATGGGTTGGGATATAGGTTTTCGCTAAATACAAAGCCCTGACATAATGTGTAAAAACCATATTAAAACAGGAATTTATCCTTGCAAAATCAAAGACTGAATTTGTGAAAAAGTTTATTTTAGAGTAGATGCCACCTTTCAAAAAAAGAGTTGTCCTAAAAGTGATTCAAAAAACTTCACCAAAGGACAGCCTTTTTTATTTTAAACCAACTTTGGACTTGAACCAAAGAGACCATATTTCGCACGTGCGAACTTTCCATCATCTCATAAAAAACATTGATTATTCCTAATAAAATCATAACCATTTTTTTATCACCATGTTAAAATATCTTCAAATAACACATAAGGAAATATTTATGAGTATACCAAAAAAAATCATTTTCATCGGAATAATATTAGCCCTTGTTCTGATTTTAGCAGTTTCACTTATCATCATTTCAAATATTAACTCAAAAGCCATGAATTCTTGCGCCGAAAACGCACTTACACTTTTGGAAAGCAACTTCAAAGTTACTCAAACAGATTTAGGCACCCAAAGCAAACTAAAATTAAACGCCCTTATGAAGTTCAAAATCGCACAATACGACATTGAAAACCTTGGGAATCTTTCTATCATGAAGATGAATATGGGCATCATGCAAATGCTCACTTTCGTTATCACTCCATACGAAAAAAATCTCCCACTTCTCTCTGCAGACTACATGTACATTTTGGGCACTAGAAAAACCTATTTGGAATTTTACGACTTAGTGGAAAACAAGGATGATAATTACACTCTCCTACTTTCAAAACTAAAATCCACCATGGAAAACTTTGCAAATCTTGAGGATATTGAAGCATCTGACGCTTGGTATGACCACCTACTTACAGTCACAACTTACAAAACAGGTAAACCAAAAGATGATAAATCTTTCGACGCACTTCTAACTGACAACTTACAAGTATATTCAACTTTTGCAAAATCTTTGCCACAACTTGAAGAAAGCAAAAAATCAACTAAAAAAACTATTACAGTTGATTACACCGACGGTCTTATTGAAAAAGGTGGCATTTCCACTGATATTTTCAAAAAATCCCTCGGAGATGAAAAAACAAAAGAGTTCTTTGACACTATTTTCTTCGGAAGTGCAAATTACTAAATTTCATTAAGGCACAAAAAAAGCGAAAGTCTTTAGAATGAGACTTTCGCTTTTTTTTCAAAATTATTTTCTTATCAATTTGATATTAGAATTGATGATAAAAATTAGTCTTCCATTGCTTTGAATTTTTCAAATTCAGCTATCATTTCTGGGTCTTTGTTTTTATCAAGCAAACTAACCACAACTGCTAAAACTAAACCTATAATAAAAGCAGGCAATAGTTCATAAACAGCAAAAATTGGAGCAACGGTTTCTGGAATAAGATTCCATACAACAACTGTAACACCGCCACCAATCAAACCAGCGATTGCACCTTTTGCTGTAGCTCCCTTCCAGAAAAGAGCCAATAAAATAAGTGGTCCAAAAGTTGCACCAAATCCAGCCCAAGCGTAACTAACAAGTCCAAAAATTGAACTATTTTCATCTAAAGAAAGAACAAAAGCTACAGCTGCAATAATAAATACTGCAATTCGGCTAATACTTAAAACTTCTTTTACAGAAGCATCTTTTTTTATTAATCCCTTGAAAATGTCTTGGCTAAATGCTGAAGATGCAACCAAAAGTTGAGAGTCTGCTGTACTCATTGCGGCAGCTAAAATTGCACACAAGAAAATTCCACCGATAAATGCTGGGAACATTTTTTGGATTGTAGCACTAAAAACTGTTTCTGCTGCTGATGGTGAAAGGATTTCTGGCAAATAAACTGTTCCCAAAGAACCTACAATCAAAGTTCCGATAAAAGCAATTACAACCCAAATAGTTGCAATTCTTCTTGAAAGAGCAACTTCATTGTTTGAACGAATTCCCATGAAGCGAATTAAAATGTGTGGCATTCCAAAATATCCCAAGCCCCAAGCAAGTGCTGAAATAATTTGCACAATTCCATAATTTTGGTTTGCTAGGAATTTGCTTTGCATTGCTTCACCAAAATCTCCAGAAATTGCTCTTTGACTAAAAGCAGCCACACTTTCCATTGCATTTCCAGGTCCACCAAGAACGAAAAGCATAACAATTGCGGCAACAATACAAGCCACAAACATCAATGCTCCTTGAATAAAGTCTGTTGCACAAACAGCCAAATATCCACCTAAAACAGTGTAAAGCAAAATTACGATTGTTCCTAAAACTAGCCCAACATGATATGGCAACCCGAAAACACTGTTGAAAAGTTTTGCACAAGCAACAAATCCACTTGCTGTATAAATTGTAAAGAATACAATAATAAAAATAACTGAAACAGTTGATAAAACCTTTGACTTATCTTTAAAACGATTTGTCAAAAATTCTGGAATTGTGATTGAATCACCGAATGCGATTGTACATTTGCGTAAAGGTTTTGCAACGATCAACCAGTTTAGATAAGTTCCGATTACAAGTCCCAACGCTGTCCAAAATGCTTCTTTCATTCCACCAAGATATGCAAGTCCTGGTAACCCCATTAAAAGCCATCCAGACATATCAGAAGCTTCTGCACTAAGAGCTGTCATCCAAGGACCAACTTTACGTCCACCTAGGAAAAAATCACTTGAAGAATTGTTCTTTTTTGCATACATAACGCCAATCATAATCATAAAACTCAAATAGATTACGAATGCTAAAATATGCGAAATCATTGTAGAATCCACTTTTTACTCCTCCATACTTGAAATACGTAAGTTGATTTTAACACGTTAAAACGTATCTAAACAAGTGGGGGAATTTTTCCCCAATACTTTGGGAGGAGTCAGCTTTGAAAAGCTGGTAAACTTTAAGGGGAAGGGGACCTCCTTTTTTTCGAGTCATTAGCAAATTGCTGCGAGTCTCGCAATTTGTCCTTAAACCCCAACCCCTCCTCGAAAACGACCAAAGGGAGAACCCTTTGGAAACCCCGTATTATATTTTCACATCATCAAATATTCCCTTGTTCTTGGACGAAAATAAGAATATAGTTCTACACATCTTTATAATTCAAGATTTTCTACTGTTAGTATACAATACCAGACACAAAAAAAAGCGAGCTACCAAAAAAGGCACTCGCTTCTCTACGAAAAATAAACTATCAATAAAACTAAACAATAACAACAGAGTTATCTGTGTAAGAAAATGGAGCTGGTACATATTTGTCAGCTGCCCAATCATTTTCCCATCTTTTTCCATCTAGTAGATATCTAAATTGGTATTCTTTTCCAGCTTCAAGTGTTAATTTTACTTTGAATGTTCCATTTTTTAGTTTTTTCATTGGTGTATCAATGCTAGACCAGCTATTGAAATCACCTGCTAACCAAACTTGTTCTGCACCGTTTGCAGCTTCTGGAGATAATTCAAAAGTTACAGCACATTTTTTTTGATCTTTTGTATAAGTTTTGTATAAAGCCATTTTACTTCTCCCATAAATCTTAAATAGAATGGTTTTTCTTCTAAATTAATATAACCTAAAAAATAATCTTTGTGTAGGTTTATTTTCTATTTTCTTTCTTTTTTTTCCTTAAAATACATAAAATTATATATTTTTGGTAAAAAAAGCGTCCCCAATCTTTATATTTTCCTACATTTTCTATTGTTTTTATTGCTTACATTTATTTTTTAAGATATATTATCTCCTACATTGTTCCGCCGATTTATCCAAATTGCAGGGCGGATGTTGTTTTGTACAAAGCAACAAATCTTGCTAAAAAGGAGAACTAGATGAGTTCTATCTCTTTACCAAAAAATCACTACCTATTTACATCAGAATCTGTTGGCGAAGGACATCCAGATAAAGTTTGTGACCAAATGTCAGATGCAATCCTAGATAGATGTCTAGAACTTGATCCAAACTGTCACGTTGCTTGTGAATCTTTTACAACAACAAACTTTGCTCTTTGTGGTGGTGAAATCGGATTCCAATCAGAAAAAGCTACAGAACACGCAAAAATCATTTCAGAAGAAGCAGAAAAAATCATTCGCAAAGTAATTTGTGACATTGGTTACGATAAAGACGAACTAAAATTCAATGGAAATACTTGTGAGTTTATGAATCGCCTACACGCACAAAGTTCAGATATTAACCAAGGTGTTGTGGGAAAAGGTCTAGACGAATATAAAGGCGAACAAGGCGCTGGTGACCAAGGAATTATGTTTGGTTAT
Organism: Treponemataceae bacterium; assembly: GCA_045631425.1. Lineage (GTDB taxonomy): Bacteria > Spirochaetota > Spirochaetia > Treponematales > Treponemataceae > Treponema_I. Next base: position 8,370 of record JAZQUR010000084.1, read on the forward strand.
GCTTGTAACGAAACTCCAGAATTAATGCCTGCACCTATCATGTATTCACACAAACTTTTATTAAAAGCAACAGAACTTAGAAAATCTGGAAAAATCGCTTGGTTACGCCCAGACTCAAAAAGCCAAGTTACAGTTGAATATGATGAAAAAAATCATCCTGTAAGAATTGATGCAGTTGTTATTTCTCACCAACATGATGAAAACATTTCTCAAGAAGAAATTAGAAACACAGTTATCGACGAAATCATTAAACCAGTTTTAGAACCAACCGGCCTAATGGATGAAAATACAAAAATCTACGTAAATCCAACTGGAAAATTCGTAATTGGTGGGCCAGACGGAGACTCTGGTCTAACAGGTCGCAAAATTATCGTAGACACATACGGTGGAATGGGACGTCACGGTGGTGGTGCTTTCAGTGGAAAAGACCCAAGTAAAGTAGACCGCTCTGCAGCATATATGGCTCGTTATATTGCTAAAAATATTGTTGCAGCAGGACTTTCAGAACGTGCTGAAGTACAACTTGCATACGCAATCGGTGTTCCATACCCAGTTTCAATTTTTGTAGAAACATTTGGTACAGAAACAGTTGAAAAATCAAAAATCAGCGATGCTGTAAACAAGGTTTTTGACTGTACTCCTGCAGGAATTGTAAACACACTAAACCTAAAACAGCCAATTTACCAAAAAACAGCAAGTTATGGACACTTTGGCCGCGAAGAGTTTTCTTGGGAAAAAACCGACAAAGTTGAAGCTCTAAAAGCTGCCATCAACTAATCAATTTATAAACATCTTAAACAATGCCGAATATGAATTTCTTTTGGGATTTGTATTCGGCTTTTTTTTTTAGCAGTTGATTCCCAACCCGCTTTCCAGCCTTCGCCTATTCGGCTCATTCCTTGAAACAAAGTTTCTGCGGAACTACGGGCTTCCAATCGGGACTAAAGCCTTTTTATTCCTCTTTTGCTTCTTACATTTTTAACATCAAAAATCGTTTTCATGCTATACTATTTTTCATGAAAGATTTTAATCCAAATAGCAGATTTATTTACATTGTGGCAGCCATTGTTATTGTTTTTGTGTTAGCCCAATCCATTTTCTTTTTGATTCGTTCTGTGAGACGAGCAAAGCAAATCAATATGGATATGAAAGCTGTTGCAAAAACTATTGGTTCAACAGCAATTTTCACACTTGCACCAGCATTTTCCATTTTGCTTGGAGTTGTTACTTTGTCCGCATTTTTAGGACTTCCCCTACCTTGGATTCGCCTTAGTGTAATTGGGGCAATCACTTATGAACTTCCAGCCGCCACTTCAACAGCAAATGCCCTTGGAGTTTCCCTTTCCGAAATGATTACCGACCCAAAAGTTTACACAGCTATTGCTTGGGTTATGACCTTGGGAATTTTGCCAAGTATTATCCTCACACCGATTTTGATTAAAAAAGTACAAAAAGGAATCGTAAAAGTTCAGTCAAAAGACCCAAAATGGGGAGACATCTTTATGACTTCTTTATTTATGGGAATGATTTCAGCCTTTAGTGGAATGGTTTTTTCACATTTACGAGAAGGAATCCCAGGACTTTTACCAGTTGCTGTTTTAGTTGTTTCTGCCCTTGTTATGGCAATTTGTGGCTTATTAATAAAAAAAGCAAAAATCACTTGGCTAGAAAATTATGCAATGCCATTTTCCATGTTAATATCCATGGTTTTTGCTGCCCTATCCGCCCCACTTTTCGGACTATAATTTTTACCATTGATTTTTAGAGGTGATTTTATGACTTACGATGAATATATGAATGAAACCCACAAAAGCGGTCAAATCTGGATTTGGAGTGCTGTTTGTTTTGTGCTTTTTGTGCCAATTGCAATTTGTGTTTATTATAACGCTTGGCCATCAATTACAGCTGTGTTAAAAGGACTTTTGGGCGTTGCCCCGATTTATTGGACTGTGGGACTTATTGAAATTATCACTTTCACACCAATGCTGGGAACTGCTGGAACATATTTAAGTTTTGTTACAGGAAACGTAACAGCATTAAAAGTTCCAGCTGCCTTAAATGCCATGGAATCTGTTGGCGTAAAAGCAAACACAGAAGAAGGTGAAATTATTTCCACAATTGCTATCGCCACAGCTTCTATCGTTACAACATTGATAATTGCTATCGGGATTTTTGCCTTCGCAGCATTACAGCCAGTTTTATCTAGCCCAACACTAAAACCAGCTTTTGATAACATTTTACCAGCTTTATTTGGTGGACTTGGAGTTGTTTACATCAGCAAAAACTGGAAAGTTGCCCTTGTTCCTGTTTTATTTATGGTGGCACTTTTCATTGCTGTTCCAAGTTTGGCAAGTTCTGTTGGTGTTCTTGTTCCTGTAGGAGTTTTAATTTCCCTTGGAGCTGCAAGAATTATGTACAAAAAGAATTGGCTTTAATTGATTTTTAGGGAAAAATGGCTTTTAGTGAAAGTGCTAAAAGCCATTTTTTTTGTGTCTGCAAAAAAGAAAAGTTACTATTCAAAATCTCGAAAAATCTCTAAATCTTTTCTAGATGAAATACCGAGTTTTTCAAAAATTGTGGAAAGATGACGTTTTACAGTTTCTTGACTGATAAAAAGTTCTTCTGCAATTTGAGCATTTGTATACTTTTGTGCCGCCAATTTTGCAACTTCTTTTTCTCGCCTTGAAAGTAAAGAAAAATCAAGTTGTCTATTATTTCCAATAGATTCTTCATTTTCAAAGTTTTCCAATTTTTCACTTTTAATTTTGGAATCAGCTTTCTTTCTAAATGGTTCTAAAATCAGTTTTACAAGAACGCCATAAAGCAAAGGCCGAAACTCCTTTAGAAAAGCAAGAACAAATCCGTTGAATTCTGTGTATTCAGTAGGAATTGAATTGGTTTCGAGCATTTTTTCGAAGGAATAAAACAAAAAGATGAAATTTCCAACTGTTACTATTCCACCAGAAAGCAAAGCCGAACTTTGAAAATTTTCTATAGAATTATTTGATTTCGAGATTCTTAAAATTATTAAAGTTAATAAAATAAACAAAATCAATTCTAAAATCATTTCAAATCCTAAAATCAGTATGTTTTTGAAGATTTGCTGATTTTTGCTTCAAATGGAAGAATTATTAGATTGATAATAAGAGCATAAAAAACTGGAACAAGACTGATATAAATGTTGATTCCAAGATATTCTTTTTGGTCTAAATATTGCATTGTGCATGTAACTCCGATTAATGCTGAGCTAAAAGCGATTAATGTAGAAATTCCTCGGAATGTGCTTATGGCATTTAAGTAAAGATTTTTTTCAGTGACAGAAAGATTTTCCCATTTGTTGAAATTGAAACTTTGGAAAAATAATTTGAAGTTTCCACTTATTAAAAGCAATAAAAAGCTTGGCACAAAAAGTTGCACAAACGATAGCAAATCAAAAAATTGACTTAAAAGGTTGTATTTTGAGACATTTCTAGTTTCGGCAATGACTGTTATCCACAAAATGCCAATAATCAGCAAAACTGCTACAAAAATTTTTCCAATTTTCCAAATGGATTTTGAGGATTTTTTTTCTGCTTCCAATTCCTTTGCTGAAGTATCTACAGTTTCTTCAGATTCTTCTGCCATAAACAAAATCATATTTTTTTTGTTTTTTGATTTTAAGCATAGGAAAATAGTTTCAATTGAAAGTGTATGAAAAATTGCACAAAAAACCGCTGCAAGATTAAATCCAAGAGTTTGCATTTCATAAAAGTTCAAATAAAAATAAGAAAGCGCTATAACTGTGAATAGCAAACCAACATACAAAACTGTTTTACAGGCGAAATCCAAAGCATTATCAATTTCTCGAAGCTGAGTCAAGTTTTTTACCGGATGCTTTTTGCTGTTTACAAAGATTTTGCAAAAGGCTTTTCCTCTCTCGGAAATAATCAAAAATATAGCCAAAATTCCAACTAAGCATAAAATCAGAATCCTAGAATAATACATGGTAAAAACGAATCCACCACTTACAAGACTGGTAAAAGCTGTAGTTATAAAAAGAACCAAAATCATTTCTATAATCATAAAATCCTCCAAAAAGATTGCGCAATTCCTAAGATATTTTCAATTATAAATTGATAAAGTAAAAAAAAAGGTGTAAAAAGTTGTAATTTTAGTTGTAAAATTCAGTTTTTTCCCTTTTCCTTGCGAAGATAGATATTCCTTTGTATAATTTTTCTATGAACAACAAATTTTCTAAGAATGACTTTTCATCTTCATACAATATCGACAAAAAATATTGTTTCCGAGTTTCTATCATATATTTAGCAAGTGTTTTGTTTGCAAATTTTATGGCTAAGCTGCTTCCAAATACTGTAGAGATTCCCGATACCTATACAGTGGATATGCTTATATGGAAAAATTTTGTTGATTCAAATGAAATATTGATAAATTCCCTTACTATTATCGTGTTTCTTATTCCTTCAATAATTTGCATAAAAGACAGTTTATCAATTTTACATGCAAAGGAAGACATAATTGCAGCACAAAAAGTTGTTAATCTTCCTATTAAATTTTCTTTATTAGGAATTCTTGGCTGGATTTTATCCTTTATAATAGAAGTTATTTTTTGTATATATGCAAAATTCACATTTAATATAAATCTTACATATATTCTGGTTAGCACTTTGATTTTTATAGTTTTAGAATCAATTTTTAGTTTTGTTGTTTCTTACTTTGTTACCGAAACAGTAAACCGAAGTGCTGTTTTACCTCGGCTTTTTCCAGAAGGCAAGGTTTCAAAAATCCCAGGCGTGAAAAAGTTTTCTCTGAATTTTCTGTTTATATTCTTTTTTGTAACAGTTTCAGTTTTTCCAATAATTTTTATTCTATCATCCTTTGTGTCTGAGCAAATAAACAATCAAATTCCTATAAATTGGAATACCATTAAAATATCAATTATCCTTTTTGCTAGTTCTCTATCTTTAACAATCGTTTTTATGAGAATCTTTACAGTTCCTCTAACAAAGCTAATTGAAGGAACAGAAAAAATCACCAAAGGGGATTATTCTGTAAAAGTAAAAAATATTTCAAATGACGAATTGGGACTTTTATCTGACACTTTCAATGAAATGGCAGAATCATTAAAAGAAAAGGAATTTATCCGAGATACCTTTGGAAAAGTTGTTGACCCAGAAATTCGCGACCATCTTTTAAATGGAAATATTTCCCTTGGGGGCGAAAATTGCCAGGTTACAGTTATGTTTTGCGATATTCGTGGTTTTACTTCAATGTCAGAAAGTATGGAACCGTCTTTGGTTGTTAGTTTGCTGAATAAATATTTTACAAAAATGGGAAAATGTATTTCCAACAATCATGGCGTTATAAACAAATATATCGGAGATGCTGTAATGGCAATTTTTGGTGCTCCTGTGAAATCTAAAAATCATGCTTTAGATGCTTTTAAGGCAGCTTTAGAAATGAAATCAGCACTTCTAGAACTCAACAAAGATTTTGAAGCAATGGGTTTCCCACAAATTGATTTTGGAATTGGTCTCCATTCAGGAACAGTTCTTGCCGGAAATATAGGAGCAGAAAATCGCCTTGAATACACAGTTATTGGAGACACTGTAAACACAGCCAGCCGAATCGAAAACCTTTGTAAAGTTTATAAAACTCAACTTTTGGCTTCCGAAACCACAGCAAACCTAATATCACAAAAAATGGAAAACCCAAAAGAAACAGTTTCTCTAAATTTTGTGGACAAAGCAGAAATCCGAGGGAAAACCGAAAAAATCAACCTATATACTTGGTAAGATTTTCTTAGAAATCTAAACCAAAATGAACAGCAAAACCATATCTGAACTCAAAAGGATTTAATGACCAAGAATCTTTTCGATATGTATCTTTTTTGATTTGGTTTGATGCATTTTTATAATCAGGAATAAATATTGTTCCCGCAAAAACTGTCACTTGGTAAGAAGAATTTCCAAAATTAAGTTTTCCCTCTGGAATAATATCAAATCCTACATTTGCCTCCATTTGTAGAAAAAGTTTTGAATTCTCCACATAAGAATCGTAGGTTGAACTTGGAAGATGATTTGCAAGTTTTTGGACTTTAAAAGAAGCAGTTCCAGCTCCCAATTCGATATAAGGTGTAACCCAGTTTTTTATGAATGAAAGAGGATGTTCGTATTTTACGCCCAGGGTATTTATTACATAATCTCTTTCGTATCTATATTCAGATGGATTTACATTATTAGATTTGAAGCCTGAAACAAATTTGTTGTTAAAATAAAAAGATAAATTTTCAGTAAAACCTATTTGAATTTGGTTTTCTAAAAATTCTGTATTCATAAAATAAGTTAAACCAGTTAAAAAGTGAATATCAGATTTTTTCCAATTGTGTTTTGAAAGATTTACAAAATCCACATTTATTGCGCCTAGCCCATATTTTGTTTTTTCATAATTGATAAAATCAAGTTTCACAAGGCCTGTATCGAGATTGAATCCATAATTAAAGCCATCTGTTACATTTTTATAGGATTTTAGTGTTGATGAGGCATTTTGTAATTGATTCCATGTATATCCTGCAAAAACATTGAAAGTAGTTTTATTTCCCAAAATCCCATTTATGCTGATATTTTGTTCGGTGGCATAATCGAAAATATTATTTGCTGAAAATGATAATTGAGTTTTCAAGAAATCCACAGGTTCATAGGAAAAAACAAGTTTTGAGTTTATTAAAGGATAAAAGGGCTTTTCAAAGTTTTCATATTCAAGATTTACAGCGTCAATTGTACCAGATTTGTGGTTTAAGTTTTGCTCAAATTCCATACCGAAATTTCCCAAAAGGCAAAATCCCAGTTCAGGAACAAAATCAACCTCAAAGTCAGAAACGTTAAAAATATTTATAGCTGTTCCTGTTTTTACAATTATTTCATCATAACGTCCACTTTCAAAGGTTGAAGAATCTAACATATTAGATTTGAATCCACGATTTGTAATTCCATTCAAATTTATATCCAAAAACAAATATGGAAAAATAACGTGAATTTCATTTGAAGCTGTTAGTTGGTCGTCTTTGTTTTCTGAAATCCCATAAGAAAATTTATCATTTGTGGATGCAAGAAAAAATCTAAAATCATTTTTTTTGACTTCAATTGCAAAAATCTTTGAAACAAATAAAATCGTAAAAATCACAATAACCAAAACTTCTTTTTGTTTAGACTTCATATTTTCGTTCTCTTCATACTAAAAAATAATTTTAAAATCCCAAAATGGAAAAAAATTCTGAAATATTCTACCCCCCCCCTCAACACTTTGTCAAGATATGTCAAACTTATTACTATCCACAAAATCCTTTCAAAATCTTGGATTTTCGAGTATCATTCAAATATCACTTTTTAAGACAAGGATAGCTTATGAACTTTTCTCCAGATACAAAACAAAAAATCATCACAGATATGTGCGATATGATAAAATGTGCCACAGTTTCATATCAGGATGATTCCCTTGTGGATTTTTCCCAATTTGATAATTTCAAAAAACTCTTAAAATCACGATTTCCTACTATTTATAAACAAGAAGTTTTTTCTGTTGGGAAAACTGGAATTGTTCACAAAATCTGTGGTTCAGAAGCTTCTACAAACAGCAAAAAAGCCCAAGTTCTTATGGCCCACTACGACGTAGTTCCAGGAGTTCAGGAAGAATGGGATTTTCCAGTCTTTGCAGGAGACATAGTTTCCAAAGACGGAGAAGATTTTATCCGAGGTCGTGGAACTTTAGACACAAAAGGAACTCTCTGCGCAATTATGGAAGCTGTGGAAATCAAACTAAAAGAAGGTTGGCTTCCAAAAACTGACTTATATTTGTGTTTTTCAGGGGAAGAAGAAATCTCTGGAAATACCACCGTTGATATAGTAAATTGGTTCAAAAATCAAAATATCACTGTGGAATTTGTACTAGATGAAGGTGGTGCCATTGTGGAAAATGCTTTCCCTGGAGTTACGAAACCTTGTGCCATGATTGGAACTGCGGAAAAAGGTTTTATCAACATGGATATCACTATCGCAGGAAAACCGGGTCACGCTTCTGCCCCACCAAAACATTCTAGTATCGGACTTGCTGCAAAAGTCGCCACAAAAATCGAAAAAGTGGCTCGTGTTTCAAGCTTTGCAAAAGTCAACTTCACAAAACCAGTTAAAGAGCTTTTCAACATAATGGGACCAAATAATAAAAACGCCCCATTAAAGTTCTTGTTCAGTAATTTGTGGCTCACAAAACCTCTAGTAAATCTCGCTTCCAAAATCATCGGTGGGGAATTATTCGCACTATTGCATACAACCACCGCCGTAACAATGATGGAAGGAAGTAACGCATACAACGTGCTACCATCACAGGGGAAAATCGGACTAAATGTTCGTTTGCTAGAAGGCGATACTGTGGAAAAATATGTAGAGCGCATCAGCAAACTCACAAAAAAAGAGCTTGGCAAGGATGCAAACTTTTCCATCACAATGGCCCAAAGCAACAATCCGTCACGAGTTTCAGACACAAGTTGCCCTCAATGGGAAAAGCTATGCCAAGCCATAGCAAAAACTTGGGACAACATCCTAATATCACCCTACTTGATGATGGCAGGTAGCGACAGTCGCCACTACTGCAGAATCACCGACAAAGTTTACCGATTTAGTGGAATGTTCCTCTCAAAAGAAGAGCGAGGCATGATTCACGGCAAAAACGAACGAATCAGCACAGAAACTTTAATCACTACAGTCGAGTTTTACATCAATTTGTTGGAAACATTGTAAAATATTTTTATTTTTTTTACTTTTTATGATAAACTGAAGAAAAGGAGATTTTTATGGATTCACAAAATAATGAAACATGGAAATGTAAGAACTTCAAAGAAGCTGCACTTGCATCTTTAAAAGGACGTTGGAAAATCCCTGTACTAGCAAGTTTGTTTAGTTTGGGAATATGGACTGTTTTTGTTGCTTGTTTTTACCCTTGGAAAATGGTACTTTCTCAAGATGTACAAATTGGACGTTTTTTTCTTTCAATAGCTATATTATTAGTTGCTGGATTTACTCTATTTCCATCTCTAATATTTGCTTTCCTACGGTTGATGCAAAAAATCCACAAAACAGATGAAAAAGTTTGTTTTTTAGATTTTCTAAAAGAACTCACTTATTGGAAAACTGGTGTTCGTTGTGCACTATGGGAATATCTATGGTTTTTCCTATGGTATTTATTAATTGTTCTTATATTTGTAATAATTGCCTTTGTTACAGTATCTTTATTAATTGACTCACCAGTTATTTTTTCTGTAATTATGTTTTTTGTTTACATTGGATTTATTATTGGATTATTTAATAGATACTATTCATATATGCTTAATATATATATCGCAAGCGAATTTCCTAATATTAAAGCACGAAAATCACTTCCATTAAGCATTAAAATGACAAAAGGTTATAAAAAACGATTTTTTGTATTGGATTTAAGTTTTATTGGTTGGTATCTGTTGTGCTGCTTAACATTAGGAATTGGTATGTTTTGGTATGTGCCATATTATACACAAACTGTTATTAAAGCATATAATTTCATAAAAAAAGATGCTCTTGAAAAAGGCATTGTAGCAGAATCTGATTTTATAGAATGTTCTTCAGAACAAATCGAAGATAAAACTCAAAATTCTTAAAAATCGCACATAATCACAGATAAGAGGATGTTTCGCAGCATCCTCTTTTTTTTTGCCTTTTCTAAAACTTAAAATCCCCCACTTTACAAAATTTTAAAAAAGTTATATTATCCTAACATATTAAAAAGTTAAGTAAAACTAACTTTTTAATGAGGAGAAACAATGACAATAAGCGATTTGAAAATTGGCGAATCTGGAAAAATCACTACTGTTGAAGGGGAAGGCGCCCTTCGACAACACTTTTTAGACATGGGAATGATTCCCGGCGTAACAGTTACTCTAATGAAATACGCACCTATGGGCGACCCACTGGAACTAAAGGTTTTTGACTACGAACTTACTCTACGAAAAGCAGACGCTGCCAAAATTGAAGTTGAATTTATTGAAAAATCAGAACTAGATGAAAATCCTCAAAAAAGCAAACTTCAGGAAAAAACTCGCCAAGAACACCCAGGTCTTGGGGAAGAAGGTCGCTTCCACAAAAAAGAATGCGAAAATCCTCTTCCAGAAGGAAGTCTTCTAACCTACGCCCTAGTTGGAAATCAAAACTCTGGAAAAACCACCCTTTTTAACGCACTAACTGGAAGCAATCAACACGTGGGAAATTTCCCAGGAGTTACTGTAGACAGAAAAGACGGCTCAATTATCGGGTTTCCAAACACACAAATCACCGACCTTCCTGGCATTTATTCAATGTCGCCATATACAAGCGAAGAAATTGTTTCTAGAAACTTTGTTTTAGATGAAAAACCAAAGGCCATTATCAACATTCTTGATGCAAACCTTATCGAACGCAACTTATATCTCACAATGCAACTTCTAGAGTTAGACATCCCTATGGTTGTTGCTCTAAACATGATGGACGAAGTAAACGGAAACGGTGGAAGCATAAACATCAATATGATGGAAAATCTTTTAGGTGTTCCAGTTGTTCCAATTTCAGCCGCAAAAAATCAAGGTGTTGATGAATTGATAAAACACGCAGTTCACATTGCTCACTATCAAGAAAAACCAGTTCCACAAGACTTCTGTGACAAAGACGAAGCTGGTGGCGCTATTCACCGTGCAATTCACGCTGTTATCCACTTGATACAAGATCACGCAGAACGAACAAAAATCCCTGTGAGATTTGCAGCAAGTAAAGTTATCGAAGGTGATAAAATCATTCTAAACAAACTAGATTTGGATCACAACGAAATCGAAATGCTTGAACACATTGTTTTGCAAATGGAAAAAGAAAGTGGACTTGATAGAAGTGCTGCTATGGCAAAAATGCGTTTTTCTTTTATAAATCGTGTTTGTGGAAAAACTGTTATAAAACCTAAGGAAAGCAAAGAACATCAACGTAGTCAAAAAATTGATAAAATCCTCACAGGAAAATATACAGCAATTCCATCTTTCATTTTGATAATGGGTTTGGTATTCTTCCTAACATTTAACGTAATCGGCGCATTTTTCCAAGGACTTTTGGAAACCGGCATAGAATCTCTTACAAATCTTGTGGATATTGGACTTTCACAACTGGGAGTAAATCACGTTTTGCACGGACTTATCATTGACGGAATATTCGCAGGTGTAGGTAGTGTTTTAAGTTTCCTCCCAATCATCGTAACATTGTTCTTCTTCCTATCAATGTTAGAAGATTCTGGGTATATTGCTCGTGTTGCTTTTGTTATGGACAAATTGCTTAGAAAAATCGGGCTTTCTGGAAGAAGTATTGTTCCACTTCTCATTGGGTTTGGTTGTACAGTTCCAGCAGTTATGGCAACAAGAACTTTACCAAGTGAACGCGACCGAAAAATGACAATTTTGCTTACTCCATTTATGAGTTGTACAGCAAAACTTCCAATTTATGCCTTCTTTGTAAATGCCTTTTTCCCAAAACAAGGGGGACTTATCATGATTGGGCTTTACTTGCTTGGAATTATTGTTGGGGTCTTAATCGCACTTTTATTCAAAAAGACATTGTTCAAAGGTGAAGCTGTTCCTTTCGTTATGGAACTTCCAAATTACAGAATGCCAACATTCAAAAATACTTCCCTACTTTTATGGGATAAAGCCAAAGATTTTTTGCAAAGAGCTTTTACAATCATCTTCCTTGCAACTTTGATAATTTGGTTTTTGCAAAGTTTTGATATTCACTTCACATTAGTTGAAGATTCAAAAGACAGCATTTTGGCTATGATTTCAAGCCTTCTAGTTCCGATTTTCAAACCTATCGGCCTTGGGGATTGGAGAATTTGTACTTCATTGATAACAGGCTTTATCGCCAAAGAAAGCGTAGTTTCCACAATGGAAGTTTTATTTGCGGGACAAGCAATTACACAAGTTTTATCAACTTTGTCCGCAACAAGCTTACTAATTTTCAGTTTGCTATATTCCCCATGTGCAGCAGCAATTTCTTCTATTAAGAATGAGCTTGGCGGGAAATGGGCACTAGGCGTTGTGCTCTGGCAATGCGGAATCGCTTGGTTGGCTTCTTTTGCAGTTTATTTAATCGGTGGATTAATGATATAATTTGTACACAAAAAGGGTGAAAACTTCGGTTTTTGCCCTTTATCTTTAAAATAAGGAAATAAAAAAATGAAAACAAAACTAATTCTTGTTGATCTTGACGAAACATTGCTTCGTTCAGACAAAACTATTTCAGAAAACACAGCAGATGTGCTAAAACGCTGTCAAAAAGCTGGAATCTTAGTGGGATTTTGTACATCTCGTGGAAAAGTAACTATCACCCAGTGGGAAAATCAAATTCAGCCTGATATTGTGATTTGTAACGGTGGGGGAAATATTTACCAAGAAGGAAAACTTATCCACACAGAATCATTTTCCGTGGAAGAAACAAATGCTATCCTTTCAAAAGCCTACAAAGTTTGTGGAAAAGATGCAGAAATCACCATCGACACAGTTGAAAACATTTTCTGGAATCGGGACACAAACAAATCCGAAGCCTTCGCTGATTTCGCAAAGTTCCACGACTTCATAGATTTTCCAGAACCAGCTTTAAAAATCTGTGTACAAACTGATGATAAGGAAAAAGCCACAGAAATTGCAGGTTCTGTAAAGCATTGTGATTATCTTCCTTTTTCAGATATTCCTTGGTACAAGTTTTCTACCAGTTTAGCCACAAAAGAAAACGCAATTCGCTATATTTCAAAAATATTAAATATCAGCACAGAAGAAATGATTGCTTTTGGAGATGACTTTAACGATATCGGAATGTTAAAACTCTGTGGAAAAGGGATTGCCATGGGAAACGCCATCAAAGAAGTAAAAGCAGTTGCAGATTATATTACAAAAACCAACAATGAAGACGGCGTTGCATATTACTTAGAAACTAATTTATTATAATTCTAGTAGCATTTCCAAAACCCTAGAATCTCGTTCAATCATCACTTGATAGAAAACATCATTTTGCTTATCTCCATGATGATGTTCTCTATTAACTTTGATGGCCTCAGATATTTTCACAAATTCCAGAGTAAAGTTTTCTTCGTCTTCGTAGTCGTCTAGATTTTGGCTTTGGACAATATCTTCCACATCACAAAAATAAAAATAATTATCCTGCACGAAAATATCGTCTATATCACCTTTTTGAATACGGTGAACCATTCCATATTCTTTTACTGAAGAAGGAATCACAACAAGGCCAGTTTCTTCTTGCACTTCCCGAATCAAGGTTTCTACTAGATTTTCACCCTTTTTACATCCACCTCCGGGAAATTTGTAGTAATCATATTTTTTGCTGTGAACAAGAGCGATTTTATCATCCTTAAAAATTATGCCCCGCACAGAAGGTCGCACAAAACGAGACCCGTTTTCTTCATAATCTTTCAAATCCATTTCAAATAAAGTTTTCATATCAAGATTATATCACGAAATATTCTCTTTTCGCGTTTACTTTATCTGCTTTAAGCTTTTATTAAACTCAATAGCCTCTATCGGAGAATCTGGCAGGAAACTTTCTCCATCAATCAATTCCATAAGCTCTTTCTCGATACAACCCAAAATTGCATCAAAGTCAGGAGATTCTAGGTCTAAATCACCGATTGGAGAAAATCCAACCATTTTGAATTGCTCACCATAAATCACGTCACGAGATAAACCATTTCTCTCTAAGTACAAATTCCACAAAAAACGAGCTGCTAACTGGCGTGTCACAACTGTATTCTTGTTCAAACTCTTTACATCAATATCTTCTGCATTTATTGGATTTAGTAACCCCGCATTAATAATTTGCTTCACAAGAGCATCTTCTGAATATTTCTTTGAGGCTGTGTACTTAAACAAAAAGTCTGTAGATTTTTGAGTCAAAAATAACATTTGATACAAATTGATGCTATCTAACTTCAAAATATCAGCCTCTGCAGTTGATGTTTCAGAAGAAATTTCCCGAAGTTTCCATGCAGTATTTCGCAATTCCCCATAATATTCTTGATAAAAATCTTCTAGTGAAATAAATGCTTCATCAAAAGACGCAACAGCTTTTATATAATCTTCTTTTTGATATAACTCGATAGCAGTTTCCAATGTTAGCAAAGGTTGTTGTGATTTTGCTACAAACTGATTTTCAAAGTTTTCAATAAGACCAAGACGGCGTCCCAAAATCACGGTGTGAACTTCACCTTTGTAAGTTTTTGTGGCTTGTTCATAAAAAGCCTTTGCATCAGCATTTTTGCCTGTTATCAAAGATAAACGCCCTTGCAAAGCATATAACTTTGATTGCAAAGCTGTTTGAAGATTTACAGACCCTACCAGTTTATCAATTTTTCTTGATACTTCCTGAATTTTCACCAAGTCCAAAGCATCGCCTTGAATCTTCTTTGCTTCCCAATAAACAACATCTTTTTCAATGTTCAAAATTTCAGGTGATTCTGTTTCATCTGACGTATAAATCTCAATATCCTCTTGTAAGGTTGAACAAGAAAACATCATCATGAAAACACAACAAATCAATAAAACAAATGAAAATTTTTTCATAATATTACCTCAAATTCCAAGCATTTAGTTTATTATCAATAGTTAGAGCAAAACAGTCTGAATTACCATCGCCGTTTGCATCAACAAAAACAGAATTTCCAGTTCCAGTAATTGGGAATCCTTGCAACAATTCTAGATTTTCATTAAATCCGTAAATTAGGTTGCCATCAATTCCAACATAAATATTATTTTCCACCACTGATAAAGATGGCTCTTTTGCAGATGCATTTGGGATTTTAACAGAAACCACGCCACCATCCAAAGATATTCTGTAAATCATTCCGTCAGAAGCGATTGCGTAAAAGTATTTTCCGTTGCTTACAACATTTGTGTAGAAAACTCCCCACAATCTCTTTTCAAGCGGAAATCCCACCTTCCCTTCTTTATCACACCAAATTGTAAGACCACCAGCCTGTGTTACAAAAGCTGTATAAACATCACCCTCTTTTTCCAAAATTGCAGGAGAACCATAAGCGATTCCAAGTGTGCTATAAGATAAAGTGTTTCCATCGCCAATAACATGAACTTGACCCAAAAATCCTTTATCATAGAAAGCAAGTTTAGAATTTTGAACTGTAGGTGTTGATAAAATGCTTCCATTTATCGTTGGGATATCTAGATAATTTAGAACTTTATCTTTTCCTATCAAGCAAATCTTCTTATTTGATAAAGAAACAGCTAAAGATTCGCCAAAAACAATTGGAGAAGTAGATGGCTTTGATTCTAGCAATATTGGGTAACCTTCAATTATGGATAAATCTCTGTTTACTTTATAAACTCCGCCCTCTGCAGTAACAATCCACAATTTCCCTTCTTTCTCAAGCTTATTATTATCTGCCACTATGTAAACATTTGAAGGAAATTCCAATTCCTTTCCCTCAGAAGAGGTGATATTCATAGATTTTACAGTTTTGCCATTCTCAACCCAGAAAATATAGCTTGGATTTTTTGCATTTTCTAGCTGAAGTTGAGAAGCCTTGCCCCCAAGCGCAATTGGATAACCAGATATTTTTCTGACTTGCCCAGATGGACGTGATGCTACAGACAACTGAAATGAAAGCACTTTTTCTTTTACGCTAACATCACATCTTCCGATTGTGTATAATTCCAAAACCTTAGAAATAATATTGTCGCCACGAACGAAAAACGGCTCACTTCTCTCTAAGTCATAAAACAAACTCAAAGTTGATTCTAAACTTTGTTTTTCAGAAACCGCTTGCCAATTTTCATTAAAGGATATTCGGCTGCCATTTACAGAAGAAGTATAAATAGAAGAAAGAACTTCTGGGGATTCAGAAAAATACACAAAACCGTTGTGAACTAAATAATATGGGTTTGGAAGATTAATCTTAAATGCTTTTAGAATATTTTGGATAAAACTTGGAAAGTAAATTTTTGGCAAACGTAGCCCGTTTAATATCAAGCTTGTATCATCATGGAAAATAATAGATGAAAGCACATTATCAAAAACTTCTCGACGTTTTGCTTCATCTTTTATTTGTAATACAAAAACTGGAGCATTTAGTCCTTCGATACCAACTGCTGCACACTCTTTTCCTGTCCAAGAGAAAAGCAAGTCATCAAGAGAAAGCTTAAAAAGTGTCTTGCTGAGAGAATTTCCAGTTTTCCACAAGGAGTTGATATTTACATCTTCTGGTAAAAGAGGAAAAGCGGCCTCTGTTATTTGTTGAATTGTTCCTGCATTAATTATTGTGTAATACTGAACAATATTGCTTAGATGTCCCAAAAGTTGAGGCATTGTGGAATTTGCTGATAGCAAATTATTTATGCCATCTAAAGACTTATCTGCATTTTCTGAAGAATTCTCCAATGGAATATCTGCATTTACATAAATCTCAGAATCTTTAATGCTCAATGAAACGAGAGCTTTTGTTTCCTGACTTAATAATCCAGAAATCTTGGTCAAAGACTGTTCACCTTCTGTCATTGATTCTAGCAAACCACGAGCATCTGCAATTATCTTTATCGGTTCACGAACTTTTTTGTTCATTAAAGCTAATTCTTCTTCTGTATGATATGGTCTGTGATCAACTGTACAAGATTTTACTAGCAAGTCTTTATTTGTACTAAAAATAACTGTATTACGAAGTGTTTTTAAGAAAAACTGTGGTACGCCTTCTTCATTTGCAAACTCAAAATATTCAAAACCTTCTGATTTAACAAGTGAAAGCCCTTTTATATCAAAAAATGGTAAAACGATTTTTGCCAAACGTGAAACTGATGAAAAAACACCTAAATCCACAATTCCGAGGATATTTGGAGTCTTTTCATCCATATAAACTCCAACTTCCACAGGGCGAGAAGCAACAAAATCCACAAAGATATTTGAGCGCAAAGGAGACTGTCTAAAAGAAATCAAAGCACCTTTTACACTTGCCAATTCTGGAGTTGAAAGCACAACATCGGCTACTTGCAAATCAATAACTGGATTTATGGCGTCCCAAACAGAATCTATTTTTACATACACAGAATAATCTTCTGGAAGTAAAGACTTTGTATCTTTTCTATGAAGTGCTGAAAAAACACACCAACCTACTATCAATAAAATGATAAATAAAAAGGTATTCCCTAAAACTTTGAAAAAAGATTTTTTTGATTTTTTTTGCTGCTTCTTATCAGTCGACATTTTTCCACCTTTTGAAATTCTAATAAAATTATACATCAGACACTTGGATTTTACTAGAAAAATTCAGAAAATAGAAAAAAGTTTCAATATTTTAGATTAAATAATATTTAACCGCAAAGAAAGCTTCCGTCTTTGCAAAGATGAAATTCCTTGTGATTTTGAAGCACGATTTCGTAGCCATTTTTATCACGTTGAATTTCAATTATCTTCATATTTTGATATTGGGATTTTATGAATTCCTGAGCCAAATGAGGCAAAAGTTCAAAGGGTAAGGCTACAAGAGATTTTATCCTGCACCATTTTCCATGTTTGTCAAAGGTAATTCTTATACCTTTTTTCAAAAGCACTTCAAACTCAGAATTTTCGCCTCGAACAAATTCAACTTCAAACTCTGAAAAATATTCTCGTAGGAAGATTTGCACAGAGGATGGAACGTCGCTTAAAGTCATTTGTGTTGCGCTACAAGCAAAAGCCGTAATAGCCACAAAACAAAATGGGATAAAAACTTTTTTCATAAGCTCTCCTGATTTCAGGATTGAGATTTTACAAAATCTCAAAACACTTTTTTAAATACATTATTTTTAAATTTCTTATTCAAAGGATACTTTAGATATAATATTTTTTCGCCACAAAGAGAACTGTTTTATATTTTTAAACGCCTAAAAATCAGTGGATTTTTGATTAGAAATAAGTTAGAAAAACTAAAAAAAAGCAAAAAAAAAACTACCTAATAGAACTCGCTATTAGGTAGTCTTCGGAGGAAAATATCTTTATTTTTATAATTTGAATCTATTAATTTGATCGTTCATTATATCAATATTTTCTTTTGTTTTTACTGCCAAGTTTGAAACGCCTTGTGTTGCAGTTCCGATTTCTTGTGCTCCAGCAGCCATTTCATCCATACTTCCAAGAATTGTAGAAGAAATCTGAAGAACAACATCCATATCTTTTACAACTGCGTGAATTCCTTCACTCATTTCTCCAGATTTTTCACCAACTTGAACAGATTCTTCTTTCATAGAACTTAGAGAATCGAAAACTTGTTTTGAAGCAATTTCTTGTTCTTCCATTGCACCATTAATTTCACGCAAGATAATATCAGTTGTATCGAGTTGACTTACGATTTCTCCAAAAGCTGTATAAGAATCATGAGAAAGTGTTACAACATCTTTAATAGAACTAGAAATACTCTTTAACTCACCAGAAATAATCTTTGACTGAGCACTTGAGTTTTCAGCAAGCTTTCTGATTTCATCAGCAACAACAGAGAACCCTTTTCCCGCTTCCCCAGCGTGAGCAGCTTCGATTGCAGCGTTCATTGCCAACAAGTTTGTTTGAGAAGCAATTTGTGAAATCATCTGGTTTGCTTGGATAAGCATATTTGACTGTTCTGCAATCTGATTGATTTGCTTATCTACATTATTTAGTTTATCTCGTCCGTCTTGAACAGTTAAATTCAAATCCTTGAAGTTTGATGACATCTTACGAACAGAATTTGTAACAGAAGAAATATTTCCAAGCATTTCTTCAATGGCAACAGAAGATTCTGAAATACCAGCATTTTGTTTCTCGATAACAGTTGCTAAAGACCCAACATTTTTAGACTGATAATTCAAAACTGATGATGTATTATCAACAGCACCAGACTGATTTTGAGATTGTTTACGAACAGACTCAATATTTGCCAAAATTTCAGCAGTTGCACTTGCAGCTTGTTGCGCATTTGTTCCAAGTTCAAGACTGGCAGCCCGAAGTTCATCATTTGATTTTGCCAAATCCTTGATAATGTCATGTAGCAACTCGATAAATTTATTTACACCAATACTTAGAGTTGTAAACTCATTATTTCCTTGAACTGGAAGACGCATTGTTAAGTCTGCTTCACCAGAGGATAAGTTATAAATTGCAGCAGTTACACGATTTACAGGTCGTTTAATAAGACTTGTAATAGTTACAACAAACAAAATAATTATTCCCACTGTGAAGATAACAATTACAAAAGCCAAAACTGTAAAAATACTTAACAAGATATTTGTTGTAACAGAAAATGGCTTTGCAACAAAAATTGTTGTTAAATATCTTCCATCAGAATCATTTACTGGGAAATAATAAGCGATATATGGTTCACCATTAATTTCAGTGAGAATACTAGTTGGATTGCCCTGTTCAGCCTGCCATAGCAAAGAAGTATCTTGAAGTTTTGTTCCCTGCATTCCTTCGATAGATGTATAAACGCGGGTATCAAGATGGAAAACAGTCATTACAATATTCATATAATCACTGAAGTGATCAACAAAAGCTTGATTTGTAATAGGCTTACTTAAAGTAACGATAGAAATTACTTTTGAATTATGAAAAATTGGATATGAAACAACTGCTGCAATATCAGTACCGTCTTTTATCAGTTTTTTATACGCAGTTCTAGTTGTAGCTTGAGCAAGGCCTGCAGAATGTTTTAAGGTTCCGTATTTTGGATTAGAAAGTTGTTCACCGAAAACATCAGTAACGACAACATTTGTTGCACCAAAATTTTCAACACAAGTTTTTAAAACTTCATCATAGAAAGCTGGATCAACTCCACTTGTATCAAAGTGATTAGACACAGAATCTGAAACATATTTTGCCAGTTCCACATCTTCATTTAGCATATCATCGATGTATTCAATAATTGATACAGCATCATCCGCAACTTCTTCTTCAAAATACTTCACGAGGCCATTTTGCAAATTTGAATAAACTGTATACAAAACAACGCCAGAAAATAATAAAATCCCCACAACCAAAATAATATTTAATATTAAATACACAGAAGTTTTTTTTGCTTTTTTTGGTTTTTCTGTTACGATTTTCTTGTTTTCTTCCATAATTTTCTATAATCCTTTCTATTCGTAGATAATTCTATTTTACCACAAATGTTTTATATCTCAATAAATTCTCGGCTAGTAGTATTATTTTGTTTTGCTGTATATTTTTTTCCTAAAAATCTGACGAAAAATCGTAAAACTTAAATGATATTTTTGCTGCGATACAATCACAAAAACAAAATATCTATGATATACTTTTAGAAAAACTTAGAGTGATTTAAGAAAGGGATTTTCCAATATGAAAGGTGCATTACTTTCCCAAGATGATATTAAGCGGATTTTCGAAATTTTCAAAAAATCAAATCCAGAACCAAAATCAGAACTAAATTACTCAAATCCCTACACACTTTTGGTAGCCGTTGCCCTTTCTGCCCAAACCACAGACAAAAGCGTAAACAAAGCCACAGAATCTCTCTTCAAAATCGCAGACACACCAGAAAAAATGGTAGCCCTAGGCGAAGAAAAGCTTATTTCATACATTAAGTCTATTGGGCTTTACAAAAACAAAGCAAAACACGTGATAGAAATGAGCAAAATGTTAATATCAGACTTTGGCTCAAAAGTGCCAGATAATCGTGAAGACTTAGAAAAACTTCCGGGAGTTGGGCGAAAGACTGCAAACGTGGTTCTAAACGTGATATTTAACAAGCCAACAATGCCAGTTGATACCCACCTACTTCGGATTTCACCAAAAATCGGCTTAGCAGAAGGGAAAACTCCTCTAGAAGTAGAAAAATCTCTCTTAAAGAGAATTCCACCCCAATATTTAGAACACGCCCACCACTGGCTAATTTTACACGGCCGCTATATTTGCACCGCTCGAAATCCAAAATGCGAAGAATGTCCCATAAATCACATTTGTGCAAAAAATTCGCCTTTAGCATAATTTTCTAAGTATATTTCAAAAATGGACGAAAAAATATTATCAGATTTATTTACTCCTGCTGTAATTCAGCGATTCATTTTTGGCGGAATAGGCATCGGAATTTTTATAATTTCTTATATGGTTTTAACCAAAATACTAAAAAAATTTGCTTATCCAAAAATGAAACCAAACTCTAGTTACTTGGTGACCAAGCTTATAAAATACGCATTTTACGTGATTATTATCTTTTTGATTTTAGGCTTATTTAACATCAAACTTACAGCCCTTTTTGGAGCCGCTGGAATTGCCGGAATCGCCATCGGTTTTGCAGCCCAAACCTCATTTAGCAACATAATCAGCGGTCTTTTTCTACTCACAGAACACGCACTTACCGTTGGAGACTATATCACAATCGGAACAGAAGCCGGCACCATCGACTCAATCAATATGCTTTCCGTTCGCATTCACACCCCAGATAACCAATACATCAGAATTCCAAACGAATCCATAATCAACGCAAACCTAAAAAACAATAGCTATTTTTCCACAAGACGTTTTAGCCTAAACCTTACAATTCCCTACGAAGTTGACCTAAATTCCACAATCAAACTCTTAGAATCCGTTCCAAAACAATGCAATCTCGGACTTTTAGACCCTGCCCCAAAAGTTTTTGTAGAAAATTTTGGAGACTCTGGAATCAACTTAACCCTAACCGCCTGGACAAAAAGCGACAATTTCCTAAACTTCAAAAATCAATTATTCATCGCAGTAAAAGAGACACTAGACCAAAACAACATTAAAATTCCATATAAAAAACTTGATTTAGTAAGATAATTTTTTTGGAACAGCTTATTCCCCACCGGCTTTTCAAGGTTACGGCATTCGCCTCCATTCTGGATTGGTTCCTTTTGATTCGCCAAGCTCAAAAAACTCACCAATCCAGAAGGCTTCGCCCCCTTACAATCCGGGTTAGTTACTGGTAAACAACTTTTTAAAAAGTTCCCAAGGTTTTTAGAAAGTAAAAGATTGATCCAAAATTTCAAGATTATTTTTCAAAGAATCAGTTGTATAAACCTTTTTATCCTTTGTAACGCAAAAACCCTGTACACCAAGATTTTCTAACAGCTCAATGCCCTTTTCCCTTCCCAAAATAAAGCAGCTAGTACTTAAAGCATCAGCCATTAAAGATGAGTCAGCAATAATCGAAAAACTCACCACACCATTTTGAGCTGGGTATCCATCTTTTACATCAATTATATGATGATAGCGATTTCCATTTTCTTCAAAAAATCGCTCATAATTTCCAGAAGTCACCACAGTTTTATCTTCAACTTTTACCATAAAAGCAGAACCTTTTTCTGGATTTATAGGATTTTTTATGCCAATTTTCCAACTTTCAGGCTTTTTCTCTGTTTTTTTTGAGCCATAAGCAAAAATATTTCCACCAAGATTTACAATTCCGTAAGTAATTTTATTGTCTTTAAGAATTTTTACCATTTCATCAGCGGCAAAACCCTTGGCAATTCCACCCACATCAAGGCTCATGAATCTTTCAATGTAAGCAGTTTTTCCATTTTCATCTAATAAAAGTTTTTTATAATCCACAAGATTTTTAGCATCATTGATTTTTGACTTTGTTGGCACCTTTGGATTGCTTCCCATTATGTTCCAAGTTTTTACCAAAGGTCCAATAGTTGGATCAAAGTTTCCCTCTGTAAGATTTGCAAATTCAGTTGCTTTTTGTAAAACATAAAAAGCTTCTTCAGAGATTTTTACAGGAGCAATTCCTGCATTTTTGTTAATATTGGAAATATCTGAGTTTTCTTCGTTGATATTAAAAATGTCATCCAATTCTTGAAGTCGTGCAAAACATTTATCTAAAACCTTTTCAGCATTTCTTTCATATAGCGTAATAGAACAAACTGTTCCAAAAGCAATTTCTTGTTTTGAAACTGGCGCTGGTTTTCCACAGCTAAAAAATAAACAAATTGTTAATAAATAAATTATTGGTAAAAATGATTTTTTCATGCTTTTAGTATATTAAATCTCCCAAAAATAAAAAGCGTTTTTAACAAAAATAATCAGTTTTCTTCTCTAGTTTCTCTTAGTACTAGTAAAATATCTTCTTTTTTCAAATCAACCAAAGTTTTTACACCATCAAAAGGGGATTTTGGAATCTCCGGCGTAATTTTAAAAATTGAACCATCTATTCTCTTTACAATTACAGCACCATCTTTTTTTGCTTTATCTAAAGCAGCTGCAAAATTTTGTCTAGCTTCTGAAAAAGTCATTACAAGCATTCTATCCCCCTTTCTAAAGAAATTTGCTTCATCCTTTCATCAAAAGTATATAGTGGTAAGGAAAACTGATTTGCAAGGCTAATATAAAAACCATCATAAGAATATGAATCAGTTTGACCTGCCAAAACAATAGAAGAAGGAATATCTGGCTCTATCATTCTAATTGGAATTTTTGCATATTCATGAAAAACTGCAACACCATCCACAATAGAGAGGAGTTTTCTTTTTATCAATTTTGAAATCGCGTTTCCGATTTCAAATGATATACATGATGGTGCAATCAACTCAGAATCTGAAGCCCTTTCTTTTACTTCTTCACAACCTTCTTGATTTAGTAAAAAAGCTAAAATGCATGATGCGTCTATTACTATTTGTTTCATATGTAAATTGTACTATTGTACAAGTTCGTTGTCAATTTTATTTTTTCCTTGACAAAATATCTCTCAAGTTATATTTTGTAATAAAAGTATAACTTTTCCTACTTTTTATACAAAACCAACTTTTCGGAGGTTCATTTGTTAAAACCTAAAAACACAAAAAGCAGATTTATTTCCACTGTAACAATCGGGGAAAAAGGACAAATCGTAATTCCAAAGGCCGCACGAGAAATGTTTGATTTAGAGCCAGGAGATACAATCGTCCTACTTGCAGACAAAAAACGAGGAATTGCCCTTGTTCAAAACGATAAGCTTATGAAAATCGCTGAATCAGTTTTTGATGAAACTTTGCCAGAATCCAAAGATGATGAAAAAGTAGAATCTTAAAATTATTGGAAAATCTAAATATCAACTTATTTTGAAGGAAATTATTTTATGAATAACGCCATAGAAATAAAAAACTTGTGCAAAACCTTTGGCACAAAAAAAGCAGTAGACAATTTAAGTCTTGAAATCAAAGAGGGAGAACTTTTTAGCCTTCTTGGTGTAAACGGTGCTGGAAAAACCACCACAATAAAAATGCTTTGCGGACTTTGTTCTGCAACTTCTGGGGACGCAACTTTAGATGGATTTTCCATTTCAAAAGAAAGTCTAAAAGTTAAAGAAATAATAAATGTTTCACCACAAGAAACAGCCATTGCCCAAAATCTTACAGTAAAGGAAAATCTTGAATTTATCGCTGGAATTTACGGTGCTTCTAAAACTGAACAAAAATCCAAAGCTCAAAAAATGATAGCTGACTTCAACCTAGAGGAATTCCAAAATCAAAAAGCAAAAACTCTTTCTGGCGGTTGGCAACGTCGCTTGAGTATCGCTATGGCTTTGATTTCAGAGCCAAAAATCCTATTTTTAGATGAACCAACCTTGGGATTAGACGTTTTGGCACGACGGGAATTGTGGAACGTAATTTCTGCATTAAAGGGAAAAATCACCATAATTTTAACAACCCACTATCTAGAAGAAGCAGAAGCCTTGTCCGATAGAATTGGAATTATGGCAAATGGAAAACTAAAAGCCCTTGGAACTGCTAGCGAACTTGTAGAAAAATCTGGTTCAAAAAATTTTGAGGACGCTTTCGTAAAAATCTGCACAGAAAATTCAAATACCATTGGAGGAAAAAATGAAAACTAGAGTTTTTGCTTCACGATGTACAAAAGAAATTATCCGAGACCCTATAACAGTAGGATTTGGTCTTGGTTTTCCAATCATTTTGATATTACTTTTTTCTATTATAAATAAAAGCCTTCCACCAGAAGCTGGAGCCACAGCCATTTTTGAAATCAATGCCCTAACTCCAGGAATGATAGTTTTTGGCTTTTCATTTATTTCACTTTTTAGTGCAATGCTTGTTTCAAAAGACAGAACCACATCCTATCTTTTAAGATTGTACGCATCACCACTAAAATCAAAAGATTTTATCCTAGGATACAGCATTCCACTTTTGTTTATTGGATTTGCTCAAAGTGTGATTTGTTATTGTTTCGCCTTGATAATGGGCTTAACTCCAACTTGGAACATAATTCCTGCGATTTTGTTGAATATCCCAACATCAATCTTTTTTATCGGACTTGGTTTGCTTTGTGGAAGCCTTTTCAACGATAAGCAAGTTGGTGGCATTTGTGGCGCCTTGCTAACAAACTTTGCAGCTTGGCTTTCTGGAGCATGGATTCCACTAGATTTAATTGGTGGCGTTTTCCGAAAAGTTGCCTACGCACTTCCATTTGTTCACGCTACAAATATGGGAAAGTATATTTTGGAAGGAAAATTCTCAGAAATTCTCACTCCACTTCTTGTAGTTACCGCTTATGCAATCGGCGTTTTTGTTTTAGCAATTTTCGTATTCAAAAACAAAATGTCCGCTGATAAAATGTAATTCACCAAGCCCTTTGGTAAAACTCGAACTCCTGTATAAGTTGACTCTGTCTTGACACAGATAAAAGTGATAGATAGAATTTCCAAGCATTTCAAAATGTACCAACTTATATGGGAGTTCTTTATGAAGAAAAAATCGCTTACTTTAATACTCGCACTACTATTTTTATTTAAGGGCTTTGCATTAGACAATGGTCAAAAAATTTGGTCTATCGATTCTGAAGTTTATCAATGTATAAAATCCTTATACATAATGGAAGGATTAGCAGCTCCATCCTCAAGCGGACCTTGGAGTACAAACGAACTTTTGGAAATGACCGCTCTTCTAAAAGACGAAACTTCTTATCTCTACAAATATGTTACAGAAGAATTAACAAAGGCTCCGCGAACTCAACCACGAGAAAATCTTGGGCTAAATTTTGGAACCGAGTTAAATCTAGAAGCATTTGCACGAACAAATACTGACAAAGATTTTGCAAATCTTGACACTCTTTCATACGAACGACAAGATATGAAACCCTTTTTTCAATTTAATTGGGAAACCTTTGCAACAGATACATTCTACAGTTACCTAGGATTAGATGTTAGAAATACCTTCCATGGAAATGAAAAAGGCGATTTTGGGTACAGTAACTTTTCTACAAATCTTTTATTCTTCCAAGATCTCTCTCTAAATGTTCCTCTTCTAAGTCCAAACTTTCCACAAAGAGGGTTTGTTTCTTTCGGTGCAAAAAACTGGAATGCACAAATCGGAAAAGACAGACTCTCTTGGGGAAACGGAGAAAGTGGTAATTTCGCAATTTCAAATAATCTTCCGGCTCACCATTTTTTACGCTTTTCTACATTTTTTAACTCACTCAAATATTCTTTCTTAACAAGCTTTTTCCCACACCAAAAAATGTACTACAAAGGTGATAATTGGTCTAATAATAGTCCTCAATATACAAAAACACAAGGCTTAAGATTTTATCTCGCCCACAGAATTGAAGGACGTTTTTTTAATGATAAACTTAATACATCCTTAACAGAAGCAATTATATATCAGTCTGATGATGGAACAGTTAATCCTCGCATTTTTAACCCAGTTGATATGTTCCACAATTACTACATTCGCTCAAATGCAAATTCAACTCTAATTTTTGAATTCGACTACGCACCAATAAAAAAATTGAATATTTACGGACAAATTATTGTAGATGACCTTGCAATTCCAGGAGAAGGTATCAATAGTGAAAAACCTATACAATATCCAGATGCTATGGGATATATGCTAGGTGCAAAAACAAGTTTTGAATTAAACAAAGGGGTGTTCTACGGTTCATTTGAAGCAGTAAAAACAGATCCTTTCTTATATCTTCGAGATGCAGCAGATCCATATGCTGTAAATCCATCTGGATATGGAATCGACTACGTTGTTGCATTTAGCGAATTTAATAATATGTATGGAAATCACTACGATGAATATTTCCTCGGATACAAATACGGTGGAGACGCTCTTGTATTTAATCTAAACGCAGGATGGAACAACTATAAAAACCTTTCTATCGAAGGAAATATTTTCTATATGCTTCACGGTACAATGGATAAATGGTCAGTTTGGACACAAGTTGGAGATGGAAGCAATCCAGATTACCCAAAATGGGATGAAATTGGAAGTTTAACAACATCGCATCCAACAAATAATAAAAAAAATAATGAAGATGCAAAATCCCGTGACGCAATTTCACAAACTTTGATTTGTGGCGTAAACGTAACATACAAAGTAAAACCAACTGTTAAACTTTTTGCACAACAAGATGTTGTTTTTGTAAACAATTACGGAAATCACGCTGGAGTTCAAAAAGCTGATTTCCAACTTGCTATCGGTGCAAACATAAACTTCGAATATTAACAGTTTTTAACTTAAACAAAAAAGCTGACAAAATGCAGATATTTATCTCGCTCCTGTCAGCTTTTTTTCGTATAAATCAGCTGTAAACCACTGAAAAAATTTTCCAAATTACTTTTATATAAAATACTTCTCAACCTTGACATGTGAATAACCAAAGGATAAAATTTACTTATCAATTTTCAAATTGATATAAAAATTTATTTCGATTCTAAAATATTTGAAGAATCGAAACAACGGTAAGTCAAGTAGTTAAATAAAACGTCACTTGACACCTATATTGGAGTCCTTATGAAGAAGAAAGCATTTATTTTAGTACTCACACTACTAATTTTGTTCAAAGGTTTTGCATTAGACAATGGTCAGAAAATTTGGCAAACCGATTCAGAAGTTTATCAATGCATAAAATCCTTATACATTATGCAGGGATTAGCAGCACCATCTTCTAGCGGTCCTTGGAGTACAAACGAACTTCTAGAAATGACAAAACTTCTAAAAGACGATGGCTCTTATCTATACAACTACGTAATAGAAGAATTAACAAAAGCTCCTCGCAAACAACCAGATGAAAATCTTGGTTTCAATTTTGGAATTGATTTAAATCTTGAAGCATATACTAGAACAAACACAGATACAGATTTCGCAAACATTGAAACCCTAGCATACGACAGACAAGATATGAAACCGTTTTTTCAATTTAATTGGGAAACATTTGCAACAGACCACTTTTACGGATATTTCGGATTTGATATTGGAAACTGTTTTCATGGAAATACTAAAGGAGAATTCGGATATTCAAATATCACTACAAACATTCTTCTTTTCCAAGACTTAAATTTCAACCTAGGTTTATTAAGTTTTAATTTTCCACAAAGAGCATTTGTTTCTTTTGGAGGAAAAAATTGGAACGTACAAATCGGAAAAGATAGACTTTCTTGGGGTAACGGAGAAACAGGAAACTTCGCTATTTCGGATAATATTCCTGCTCATTCTCTAGCACGATTTACAACATTCTTCAAATCATATAAATATACATTCTTAACAAGTTTCTTCCCTCACCAATTAATGTACTATAAAAATGATTACGATCCTGTTAATGGTTGGTATTTACATTGGTCTGATCAAGGTGACCAAGCGAAGGCAGCTCAAGGTTTAAGATTTTACATGGCTCACAGAATTGAAGGTAGATTCTTTGATAATAAACTTTCTGCTTCTCTAACAGAAGCTATTATGTATCAATCTGATGATGGAACTGTAAATCCAAAAATCTTTAATCCAGTTGATTTTTTCCATAATTATTATATTCGTTCAAATGCAAACTCAACACTTATTTTGGAAATGGATTATTCTCCTATTAAACATCTAAATATTTATGGACAATTTATTGCCGATGAATTTGCGTTACCAGTTGAACCAACTGGTAAAACATCACCAAAAGCATTCCCAAGTGCTACAGGATTTATGCTTGGTGCAAAAACAAGTTTTGAACTAAAAGATGGTTTATTCTATGGTTCATTTGAAACCGTAAAAACAGATCCATTCCTATACCTTCGATATAACGCAGGTTCAGATGATCCAAACACTTATGGACTAGACTACATTGTTGGTTATAGCGAGTTTAATACTATTAGTGGTGCAACTGTTTTTGACGAATATTTCCTCGGATATCAATACGGTGGAGATGCTCTTGTATTTAACCTAAATGCAGGATGGAACAACTATAAAAACCTTTCTATCGAAGGTAATATTTTCTTCATGGCTCATGGTACATTTGATAAATGGACAAATTGGTCTCAAATCGGAAATGGAAGTGATCCAAGCGTTCCAAAATATGACCAATTTGAAGGTTTAACATCTACACATCCAACTTACAACAAAAAGGATAATGCAGATGCTCAAACTCGTGACGCAATTTCACAAACTTTGATTTGTGGCGTAAACGTAACATACAAAGTAAAACCAACTGTTAAACTTTTCGCACAACAAGATGTTGTTTTCGTAAACAATTACGGAAATCACGCTGGTGTTCAAAAACTTGATTTCCAACTTGCCTTGGGCGCAAACATCAATTTTGAATATTAACAGTTTTTAACTTAAACAAAAAAGCTGACAAGATGCAGAAATATTTCTCGCACCTGTCAGCTTTTTTTTACTGAAAATTTATCTTTATGGTTTACTTTTCAAAAACCCTTCGTATATAATCCCAATATGAACAAAACAATCCGACTTGCCACTTTAAATGACGCTGAAAAAATCCTTGCTATCTACTCAAAATACATCAAAAATACAACCATCACGTTTGAAGTTGAAGTCCCAACTTTAGAAGCTTTCCAAACTCGCATGAAAAACATCATGAGTTTTTTCCCTTGGCTAGTTTGCGAAATTGACGGAGAAATCGCTGGCTATGCTTACGCTTCAAAACATGGAGAACGAGCCGCATACCGTTGGTCCGCTGATTTATCCGTTTACATAGATGAAAATTTCCAACGACATCACATCGGAACAGATTTATACAACGAACTTATAGATTTACTAAAAAAACAAGGGATGTACACAGTTTACGCCGCAATCTCCACCCCAAATCCAAAAAGTGAGTCTTTCCACCAATCCTATGGTTTTAAAAGAATCGGGGAGTTCAAAAATGTTGGCCACAAAATGAATCAATGGCTTGGGGTAACTTGGTACGACTTACAAATTGCTGAATACCTTTCAAATCCCCAAGAACCCATAGCATTCCCTAAACTACAGTAGTTTTTCTGCAACTTTTTTAGCAGCGTTTTCCCCATCCATAGCCGAAGAAACAATTCCTCCAGAATAGCCAGAACCTTCTCCACATGGGAAAAGATTTTCCAAAAAGGCGCTTTCAAAAGTTTCCTTATCCCGCACAATTCTAACTGGTGTTGAAGTTCGTGTTTCCGGAGCAATCAACAAAGCATTTGGGCAGATAAAACCTTGCATTTGCTTATTAAAATCTGCAAAACCTTGTTTCAATCTCTCTGAAATATGATTTGGCAACAACTCGTTCAAATCCACAGACACAATTCCCGGTGTATAAGTTGTTTCTGGCAAATTTTCTGATTTTCGCCCAGCCAAAAAGTCTACTAAGCGCTGTGCCGGAGCCGCTTGTGGATTAATATCTAAAGATCCACCATTTTCCTTCACTAAATCCATAGCTCTTTCTTCGATTTCAGTTCGTAGGAAAAGCCCAGCCAAAACGCTTTCATTTTCGATTATCGACTTACAATCCTCTGGTGTAGTTTCCACAACTATTGCCGCATTTGAGAATTTTCCCTTTCGACTAGATGGTGACATTCCATTTACAACAATTCCCTTTTTGTTAGATGCAGATGGCACAACCAATCCACCAGGACACATACAAAAGGAATACACACCTCGCTCTGCAACTTGTGTAGTTAGTCGATATTCTGCAGGTGGCAAATCCATAGTTTTTTCACGCCCATGATATTGAATTTTGTCTATCAATTCTCGAGGATGTTCAACTCTCACACCCATGGCAAAAGTTTTTGCTTCCAAAGCATTTGGTTCAATTTGATATAAAATCTCATAAATATCAGCTGCCGAATGTCCAGTTGCCAAAATCACAGAATCTGCTTTTATCGTTGTGATTTCACTAGTTTCTAAGTTTTCCACAACTATTCCACTGATTTTAGGTTTTCCACAGGACTTTTCCACAAGGATATCCACAAGTTTTGTGGAAAACTTCACTTCTCCACCACAATTTCTAATTGTATCGCAAATCCTGTTTATGATTCCAGGAAGTTTATCTGTCCCAATATGAGGATGTGCATCTGTTAAAATCGCATCTGTTGCTCCGTGATAATTTAGCACGGCCAAAATCTTTGCAATATTTCCACGCTTATTTGAACGGGTAAAAAGCTTTCCATCAGAGAATGTTCCAGCACCGCCAGCACCAAAACAATAATTCGAATCATCGTTCAAATATCCATCTCTACTGATTTTCGCAATATCGATTTTACGCTGACTTGTGGAAGGACCTCTATCAATTACAATTGGTTTTATTCCTTTTTCCAAAAGTGCTAAAGCAGCAAAAAGCCCTGCAGGTCCAGCCCCAACCACAACAACTTCTTTACAATCTTTCACATCAGTTAGATTTTTCCAAGTTGGCTCAAACTTTCCACCAGCTTCAAATCCCTCTGGCTTTTCTCCCTTCGTGTACACGTCATAACGAAGATGAGTTTTTACAGTTTTATGTCGCGCGTCTAAAGATTTTTTTCTAAAAACAAAAGCTGAAATATCACTCTTTTTTATGTTTATGCGTTTTTTCGCCAATTCCTTGATAGCAAGATTTTTTAATTCATCTTCATCAGGGATTTTACTTGATTGAATTGTAATTGTAACTTGAAACATTTATTTTACCCTAAAGCAATATCTAAAATCATCATTAAAATAAATCCAAGCCCAAAACCAATTGTGCCATTGTTTGAATGTTCACCTTCTGAAGCTTCTGGAATTAGCTCTTCCACAACAACAAAAAGCATGGCCCCAGCTGCAAATCCTAGTAAATATGGCAAAATTGGAACCACAAATTGAGCCAGTAAAACAGTTATTATTGCAGCGATTGGCTCCACAATTCCAGAAAGCATTCCAGATAAAAAGGCTTTTCCCTTGGATTCACCGTTACTTTTCAATGGAAGTGAAATAATCGCCCCTTCTGGAAAGTTCTGAATTGCAATCCCCACAGAAAGTGCAATAGCTCCAGCCAAACTCATTGTGGTATTTCCTGCAAGAACACCGGCCAAAACCACACCCACAGCCATTCCCTCAGGAATATTGTGCAAAGTTACAGCTAAAACCAGCATAGTTGTCTTTTTTAACTGGGATTTTGGCCCGTCTGGAACATCAGTGTTTATATGCAAGTGAGGAATAATTTTATCCAACAAGAAAAGAAAAGCCATTCCCAAAGCAACACCAACAGCTGCAGGAAGAAAAGCAAGTTTCCCCATGGCTTCAGAACTTTCGATTGCTGGCATAATCAAAGACCAAACAGAAGCGGCCACCATTACGCCAGAGGCAAAACCCAGCAATAATTTTTCAAAATTACGATTTAATTGATTTTTTAAAAATAAAACAGTTCCTGCCCCAAAAGTTGTTCCTAAAAAAGGCAAGAGAAGAATTGGTAAAAGTGCTGTCATTTTTTCTTAATCCTTGTGAGAACTATCGATAAAGGAATCAAAAATAGCGTCGTTTTCAGAAAGACCTTTTTGAATATTTCTAGCAACAACTCTATTTTTACCTTGGATTTTTCCCTTCATTAATTGCTTATCTGCATCCACGATAATATGTTCTGCAGTATCACAATATGTAGAAGAACTAACTCCAAAAGTTAATGTAATATGAATTTCTGTTCCGCAATAATTAAATCGTGCTTCATCAACAAGTTTTCTGATTTTTTCAATTTCATTAATTGCATCTTCATCAATATAATCACTAAACAAGAGTAAAAATTCTTCACCACCCCAACGTCCAATTTTTACATCTTCTGGAAGATTTTTCCTTACTAAATCAGAAATCTGCACAAGAATAAAATCCCCACAATCGTGGCCGTATGTATCGTTTACTCGCTTAAAGTAGTCAATATCAAAAATACAAATAACAAAGTTTTTATCACGTGTATTTTTTTCATTTTCACATAAATAAAGAAATTCCCAAATCTTACGACGATTACACAAACCAGTCAAAGGATCGTGATTTGCAATATGCATTAATTCTTCACGTTGATCTGCTTCTTTTTTATTTTTAGCTTTTAACATTCGTTCATAAGCGATACTTAACATTACAAAAGAACAAATAATAATAATAGTTGTAAAAATATAATGAGCTTTATAGAATTCTAGACCATAAATATATTTTTCTGGCAAAAATACCTTTGAGACAATCGTAATATAAAGACAAATCAATGTGGAAAATACCGCAAAAACAGGGCAAAGCCATTTCGGCTTTTTTAAATCAAATGTGAGCAAATAACATAACCCAGTTAATGTGAGAGGATATAACTCGACTCCAGCGCCAGCACCTGTTACTAAAGTAAAATATAAAGCAAATAAATCTAAATTAGTAAGTAAAACAAAAAGCGACACAAGTTCCGAAATCTTATTACGAAATAAGAAAATTGTTAATAACAACAAGAATGCAAATCCGCAATACAATTCAAGTGCAGGAATTTTTAAAATATGATAAACAGGAATCATGCCAACAAAAACAAGAATATTTGTTCTGAAATAAATGGATGTCAGTTTTCTATAAATTTTTCTCACGTCTAAATTATAAAAAATAATTAGTTTAGTGTCAAAATAATTTATTTTTTGATTACTTTTTATGAAAAAACTAAACAAAATGCGAATTATTTTCTTATTCGTCCTCAAAAAATTATTTTTTTTGTTTATTGCAATAGCATTTATCTGGTTGTATAATTATTAATTAGTATGGAAAAAAGTGCCACAAAAATTTCAAACAAAGATGAATTTTTTCAAACTCTAAATCGCCTCTACAATAAAATTCCTTGTGGGCTCGCTTGGTACACTATAGGATTAAATAGCGAACTCCGATTTGTAAATGATGTCGCTATTTCTCTTTTAGGATATTCTTCTAAAAACGAGATGATTGAAAATGGCGGTATTTATCTAAAAGACTATGTTCACCCAGAAGATTATCCACAACTAATTTCTGTTCACAGCAAATTAAAAAACATTGGTGATTCTCAAAATATCAACGTTCGTGTTATTGGCAATAATAAACAAATCAAATACCTAGAAGGTATTATCACATTTGAAAAATCTCACTCGGGAAAACCTTTAATTCACTTTGCATTTTCAGATACAACCCCTATCAAACAAATCGAAGAAGAATTTTTATATAAATCCAACGAATTATCAGCACTTATTGATAACATTCCTGGTGGGGTTTGTGCACTAAAATTAGGTGAAAATCCAAAAGCAATTTACGCCAGTGAGCAAATCTATAAACTTTTTGGAACTGACAGATTAACTCTTAAAAAATCTGTAAAAAAAGATCTTTTTTCTCTCATTCATCCAGATGATATAGACCTCGCAAAGCAATCTGTAAATGAAATAATAAAAACAGGATTACAAAAAGATGTTATCCTTCGCATTCAACATAAAAAAGAGGATTACAAATTCGTAAACTTTCGAGCATCCATAATTGGAACTCCAGAAACTGAACTTATCCTTTTTGTTATTCTTCTTGACGTAGATGAACAAAAACATAACGAGGATATTCTTAGAAAGCAAACAGAACTTGTAAATCTAGTTTTGGATCAAAGTGATATTATGATTTGGTATTATGATATCAAAAAATCCACTTGTTCTATAAAACCATTAGTTCATGCAGTCAGCACGAAAACAAAAATCTTTAAAGATATAAAAAATTTCCCAGAATCATACGTTCAAAAAAAGTATGTTGATGAAGGGTCCGTGGACACATTTTTAAACATTTGTGAACGATTAAAAAATGGCGAACGAAATGTTGAAGATATTTGTGCCTTTACTTTGCCAGATAATCCAGAAGTTCAATGGAAAAAAATCCACTATATCAACTTTTTTGACAATGAAGGAAACCCATCTCACGCTATTGGTTGTGCAATAAACGTAAACGAAATTGTTTCCCTCGAAAAATCCTACAATGAAGAGCTTACATATCGACAAGAAGTAAACAAGGAAGATCTTGTAGAATTTCTTTCTGTAAATCTTAATAAAGATTACATTATCGAACATCAAGTTTTCCGTTCCTTTACATCTTTCAAAAACACAAATTTTAGTAAGTTCATAACATATTGTTCAGAACAAATTATTAACTCAGAAGAACAAGAAAAATTTAAAAATACTTTTTTTATCCCAAATATGATAAAGGTCTACAATTCTGGTGAGAAAACCATATCCCATGAATGTAAGATTTCTTCTGACACAGACGGTATAAATCTTAGTTGGCTAAGCGTTTATTGCCGATTTATTGTAGAACCCAAAACTAGAGATTTACTTGCTTTTATCTATATTTATGATGTTTCAAAAACAAAATCAGCAGAAACTATTATTAAAAAGATTACTTCTGTAGAATATGACTTTTTGAATATCATCAACCTAAAAAATGGACTAGCAGAAACTCAGTATCGAAAAGATAATATCGTACCAAATATTCCAGAACTTGGTAAAATCAAACCTTACGATTCTAGTATAAAAAAAATTATACAATTGTATGTTGAAAAAGCAACTTCTGACAAACGTGAAATAGAAAGTCTTTCTAGAAAACTAGAATTGGAAACAATTATCGACGAGCTTAAAAATCAAGAAAAATACGATATTTCTTTCCCAGTTATAGATGTGGACGGAACAATTCACAGAAAAAAATGGCAGTTTATTTACTTGGACGATGAAAAACAACAAATCGTTCATAGCCAAAGTGATATTACCCACGTTTACGAAGAAGAGATTCGCCAAAAAAAAGCTTTGGAAGAGGCCTTGATTGCCGCCGAACAAGCTAACAAAGCAAAAACAGAGTTCTTATCTCGCATGAGTCACGAAATTCGTACTCCAATGAACGCTATTATTGGTATGTCAGAATTGGCGCAACAATCTGTTCACAACACAGAATCTGTTATTGATTGTATTTCAAAGGTTTCAAATTCTGCAAAATTCTTGCTAAGCCTTATAAACGATATTTTGGATATGAGCCGAATTGAAAGCGGTCGCACTGTTCTTGCAAGCGATGTAATTGATTTTTCAACTTTTATCGAAAATATAAACGTAATTTGTGAAGCTCAGGCAAATCAAAAGAAAGTACACTTCATTTCTAAAATCAATGGTGATATTTCAACTCCATTTATAGGAGATAAAACAAAACTTCAACAGATTTTGATAAACATCATCTCAAACGGAATTAAGTTTACTCCAGCTGGCGGATGTGTGATTTTCACAATGACCTTGAAAGATGTTTCTAATAACCAAGGAGCATTGGAATTCGTTATCAAAGACGATGGAATAGGTATTTCTCCAAATTTCTTAAAACACTTGTTTGAGCCTTTCTCTCAAGAACATACAGGAACCACAAGTCTTTATGGTGGAACTGGGCTTGGACTTGCTATTTCAAAGAATTTCATTTCCCTTATGGGTGGTACTATTGATGTTGATAGTAAACCTGGTTTTGGAACAACCTTCACTATCAATCTAAAATTGACAATTGCAAATAATGTAGATGCTACTGAAAACAATGTATCAGATGAAAACTCTGGAATATCTGTCCGGGATGTAGATTTCACAGGAAAACGAGTTTTACTTGTTGAAGATAACCAACTAAATATCGAAGTTGCTAAAAAGCTTTTACAGTCCCGCAATCTTGATATCGATGTGGCAGGAAATGGCGTTTTGGCTTTGGATATTGTGGAAAATTGTGATCCAAATTACTACGATGCAATTCTCATGGATATCCGCATGCCAGTAATGGATGGATTAACTGCCACCAAAACAATACGAAATCTTCCAACTGAGTGGACAAAAACTGTTCCAATTATCGCTATGACAGCAAATGCTTTTGAAGAGGATATTGAAAAAACAAGAGAAGCAGGAATGAATGCTCACCTTTCAAAACCAATCGAACCAGCAATTTTGTTTTCTACCCTTGCGAAGTTTATTTTGTAATATTAATTTTAAACAAAAAAAAGAGGCTGTTTTCACGGAAATGTGAATCACGGCCTCTTTTCGTTTTAAACACTAATAATCAATTAGTAGTTTTCTTTTCTAATTTCAAAGAAACTCTTTGGATGAGCACAAACTGGACAAACTTCTGGAGCTTTTTTACCCATTACAAGATGTCCACAGTTTCTACATTCCCAAATTGCTTCACCAGCTTTTTCAAATACTTGGTTCATTTCTACGTTGTTTAGAAGTGCACGATATCTTTCTTCGTGTGTTTTTTCGATTTTTGCAACCATACGGAATTGAGCAGCAAGACCTTTGAAGCCTTCTTCTTCAGCATCCTTTGCAAAGTTTTCGTACATTTCTGTCCATTCGTAGTTTTCACCTTCTGCAGCTGCAGCTAAGTTTTTGGCAGTATCGCCAAGTTCACCTAAAGCTTTGAACCAAAGTTTAGCATGTTCTTTTTCGTTATCTGCTGTTTTTAGGAAGATTTCTGCGATTTGTTCGTAACCTTCTTTTTTTGCAACAGATGCAAAATATGTGTACTTGTTTCTAGCTTGGCTTTCACCTGCAAAGGCTGCCATTAAGTTTTGTTCTGTTTTTGTTCCTTTTAAGTCCATAATAAAACCTCTTTGTTTATAAGTTAGTTATTTCTCTTGAATTTTATCTTTTTCTTTTTTGATTTTAAGATCTAGCATATCCATCATTTTATTTAGACAGGCTGCAAAATCATATTCATCTGCTTCTACGTGAGCAGTTGCACCCCAGCGGAAATTCACTGTGGCATCAAAATAATACTTTTTATCCTCTTTTACCTTAATTGCACAACTTTGAATCAAATCATCTGCATATTTAATGCGTTCAACCTTCTTGTTAATCAAATCTTGTTGATCTTGATCTAATGTAAAACCTACAGCGTTAATAGTTGTGTTCATTTTGTCCTCCTTAAAAAAAAGTCAATGAGGAAATATCAATTTCCGATTTGACTTTTTACGCAGTTTCGCAACGTATGTGAGAAACTGCATTTTATTAGAAAGTTTGCAACGCAAACTTTACTGATAAACACTTCGACGCAATTTTAGGAGAAGTGTTTATCTTTGTTCTTTAAGAACGTAGCGATAAAAATTTAGCAACAACAACAAAATAACTTTGTCTGATTTAAGTATAACTCTAAAATTTTCAAAAAGCAAATTTTGATAAGAAGGATTTTTGGAATAATGTCTAATTGAAAAAAAAGCCACTTCCCATAGTTTTTATTGACTAGAGAAAGTGGCATAAATTATAATTTTCGCTAATTAATTTTGCATAAAGGGTTTGGTTATAGTTTTTTCAGCGGTATCTAGTTCGGTTTTCACGTCTGCACTATTCCAAATATTTGAACTAGCTGATCTAAAAACGTCCCAAAACTGAACCATTTTATTATTAACTGGCATTGGATATGAATATTTTAATTGTTCCAAAAAGGGAACTGCAAATATGTCATCTATATCAGTAGAAATAGAAGGCAAAGAACCTGTTAATTTATAGCGTAATAATTGCATTTCCTCTGATAAAAGGAATTCCGCAAAAGCCGCAGCTTCTTCTGGATGCTCAGAATAAGCAGAAACAAACATACAAGTAACAGTAGAAAATGATGCAGATGGAGTTTGTTCTCCCGACATTGACGGAAGAGGCACAATACCATAATCAATTCCAGCATTTGCAAAATATTCTAGATACCAAGGTCCAGACATATGCATTGCAACACTTCCAGATGCAAACAAAGAATCAACAACACCGCCAGATAAATCTCCACTTGGACAATCTATGCAACTTTTTCTCAAATTCTGAAAGATTTTCATTCCCTCTATGGCTTCCGGTGTATTCAAATATGTTGTTGAAATGTCATCTCCATTTTCACCAAATAAGCGATTTCCCTTTCCAGATGCAAAAACTATTGTGTAATAGGGATTTTCAACATCAACTACAAAACCAAACTTTCCAGGATTTTTTTCAGAAAACTCCTTTGACCATTTTGCAAGTTCTTCCCAAGTTTTTGGAAGCTCGTCTTCTGAAATCAATGCTTTATTGTAATACAAAGCATAGGTTTCAGTTGAAACTGGATATCCATACATTGTGTCTTCATAAGTTGCACCTTTGATACTAACATCTAAAAGCAAATCTTTGATTTTTTCTGGATTTGCAACTGGCAAAACGAGTCCACTTGGAATTAATTCAGAAAGTTTGTCATGGGGTGCAGCAAACAAATCTGGACCCAAACCAGCTGGACCATCAGAATTTATTTGACCAGCAGCATTTTGAGCCCATACATTTTCATATTTAATTTCGATATTAGGATTTTGGGCAGTAAAAGCAGCTCCCGCTTGTTTGATAAACTCGTCTGGACCATTTGCAGATTCCCAAACTGTTAAAACTATTTTTCCATCAGAATCCTTTTTATCATCCTTGCATCCTGCAAAAGTAAAAACACTTGCCACAAGTAGAATTCCAAGAATCAATTTTGAACACTTTTTCATAAATCACATTTTCCTTTTTTTATATTCTTTGTAAATATTTTAACAATATGGTCTATCTACAGCGATTACACAAAAATGGTTTGGTAGCTTTGCTAGGACTTTTTCTCGAATCGTAGAAAGCATTTCGCTATCAGAGATTTTGCACTCAAAAGGTTTTACCACGTCGAAAATCAAGTTTGTGTGAGTTTCCCCTGGAACCATTCTAAAATCGTGGATAGTAAGTTTTTCATCAATTGATTGAACAATTTCTGAAACAATTTCTTTGTTTTTTGCCAACTGTGGATTTTTTAAATCGATTGGATCAAGGTGGATAACAGTTTCGCATCCAAATTTTGTTGCAACATCAACTTCGGTAACGTCAATTACGTCGTGAAGCTCAAAAATATCCATATCCCCAGGAACTTCTGCGTGAAGAGAAATCATTTTTCGCCCTGGTCCATAATCGTGGACAACTAAATCGTGGATTCCAACAATTGGCTTGTGTTCCAAAACAGCAGCTTCAACTTCTTTTACAAAGTCTTCCTCTGGTTTTGAGCCAAGAAGGGGCTGCAAAGTTTCTTTTGCGGCTTCGTATCCTGCAAGAAAAATAAACACAGAAACCACAAGACCTGCAATTCCGTCCACTGGGAAAGTTGTAAATTGTCCCAAAACCATAGAAACAATTACCACTAAGGTTGATATTGTGTCTGAAAGGCTATCTTTTGCGGTTGCTTCCAAAGAAACCGAATTGATTTTTTTCCCGATTGAATGATTGTAAAAATACATATAAATTTTTACGAAAATTGCCAAAATCAAAATGATAAGGGAAATTAAGTTGAATTCCTGTTGAGTTGGTTCTGAAAAGCCCTTTATCAAACTGTTAATTGAAGACTTGAAAAGTTCCACAGCCATTAGGAAAATAAGTCCCGCAATAATCAAACCAGAAACGTATTCAATTCGCCCGTGACCAAAGGGATGTTCTGGGTCTGGCTTTTTACTGGCAAGTTTGAAGCCCAAAATGTTTACAACAGAACTTGCAGCGTCAGACAAGTTGTTAAAAGCGTCTGCAATCATTGCCACAGAAGCAGAAATTGTACCAGCGATAAATTTTGCACCAAAAAGTATCACATTCAAAAAGATTCCATATCCCCCACACAAAACGCCATATTTTGTGCGAACTTCTGAATCTGAATAATTTTTGTAATCTTTGATAAATAATTTTGAAAGAAATGTTAACATTTTTTTAGTATGTCAAAATATTAACTTTTCGACAATATGTAGAAATTAAGTATTTTTATAGCTATTTCGCATTTTTGAAAATTTTTCATTTTTGCGAAGTACGTTTCGCATTTTTAAATTTTTATTGATTTTGCGAAATAGAAGATATATAATAATTTTATGAAACTTATAGAAAGACATTTTTACCTAAACAAACTTAAAAATGTAATGGGAACTCCAGATATAAAAGTTATAACAGGAATTCGCCGAAGTGGAAAATCAAAACTTTTAGAAGCATTTATAAATCACATAAAATCTTCAAATCCTAATGCAAATATTATTCACATAAATTACAATCTACTTTCATTTAATGATATAAAATCTGCTCTAAAGTTAAATGAATATGTTGAAAATCTCTATGACATCAACAAAGATAATTTTCTTTTTATTGATGAAGTTCAAATGTGTACAGATTTTGAAATTGCTATCAATTCTTTTCATGCCAGTGAAAAATACGATATTTACATCACGGGCTCCAACGCCTTTTTACTTTCAAATGATTTAGCAACTCTTTTTACAGGCCGCACTTTTGAAATCCATGTTTTTCCTTTTTCTTTCAAAGAATGTAAACAATATTTTGAAAATCTTAATAGCGATGAAGTTTTTGATTTTTATGTAAAAAATGGTGGAATGGCAGGTTCTTATGTTTATAAAAATCAAGACGAACAATATTCTTACATTTCAGAAATTTTTAATACTTTGATAATAAGAGATATTTTCCAAAAGCATAATATTAGAAACACACAAATTCTTTCAAAACTAAATGATTTTTTATTAGACAATATTTCATCAGAAGTTTCTGCAAGAAAAATTGCTGATACTTTAACAAGCAATAATGAAAAAACAAATGATAAAACCGTTGGTTCTTATATTGAATATTTGTGTAACGCTTTTGCATTTTACAAAGTTCGTCGTTATGATATAAAAGGCAAAAAATATTTAACTTCCCAGGATAAATATTATCTTGCTGACCATTCTTTTAAATACGCTCGGCTTGGTACAAAAAATCTTGATTATGGACGAACTTATGAAAATATTGTAGCAGTTGAATTATTACGTCGCGGATATGAAATTTATACAGGAGTTTTATACAAAAAAGAAATTGATTTTGTGGCCATAAAACAAAATGAAAAAATTTACATCCAAGTAAGTGATAACATTTCAGATGAAAACACTTTTGAACGTGAAATAAGTCCACTATTACAAATAAAAGATGCTTATCCCAAAAAGATAATTGCCAGAACAAAACACGAAAAATATTTACACGAAGGTGTAGAAATAATTGATATAGCTAATTGGTTAGATGGGGAGTAAGGTTTTTCCACACCTTTAGTGACAAATACATTTATAAATCAAATCCCTATTTCGCATTTTTGAAATTTTTTCATTTTTGCGAAATAGATTTCCCCCGTACAAAAAACAACATCACCAAAATCACACAATATGGAACAGCCAACAAAACTGTGGAATTGATGTTTGCAAAAATGCCACCGAAAATCACTGAAATGTTGTTTATACTGTACTCTAGCATTGCGTAAAAAATCGTGGCTAAAATCACACCAAAAGGTGATTTTTTCCCAATAAAAACTAGAGCTAACGCAATCCAGCCTCGCCCTGCACACACATTTGGCACAAAGGCTGCAAACTTCAAGGTACACAAAATCCCAGAAAAACTTGCTAAAACAGAAGCAGCCACCCAGGAAAAAATCCAAAAATTTTCTTGCTTTATGCCACAGGAAAATAACACATCTTTTTCGCTTCCAGAAACTTTTAAAATCCGTCCAGCCTTTGTGAACTTTAGAAAAAGCACAAGACAAAGCAAAACCGCAAAAATCCAAAAGAAAAGCCCAGTTTGCCACGATTTAATAACAGAACTTGTAAAAATATTTGTGCCAGTTACAACTTCTGTTACAAGGCTTTTTGTGCCAAAAACAGATTCTGACAAAAGACTAATTACACCAGAAATCACAAGATTTATTCCAAGCCCTGCAATAAAGGGATTTAACGTTAATTTTGCAACACAAAATGATGAGGCAAAAACAAAGAGTCCGCTGCACAAAAAGGTGAAAGCAAAGGCCACGTATAAATTACCAAAAGCAATGGAAAAGAAAAAAAACAAAAAGCTAGAAAGATTTACAAGCCCTTCCAAAAAAACTGCCAAAACTCCAGCGTATTCAGAAACCAAAGCGGCAAAAGAAAGTGGTAAAAGCAAAGCCAAAGTATAAATCATCTTTTTCCCCCATTTTTACAAGAAACCTTGAAATCAAAAGATTTTTTAGAAGTGATAAAAAACAAAATCACGCCTTGGAAAAGCAAAAACACGTCGCTGTTAAAATCTGTAAAAAGGGAAAGTTGGTCGCCCCAAGTTAAAAGAAAGCTCAAAAGCAAAGCCACAGGCAAAAGCAAACCTTTTTTTCGATTTGCGATTAAAGCGATTGTCAAACCGTTCCAGCCAAACTGACTGTAAAATCCGCTGTGGCACATGTAATAAGTGCCAGTTACAGCGAAAAATCCACACAAAGCGTAAAGGCCGCCACTTAGCAAAAGCCCAAAGTTTTGGTTTGCTTCCACAGAAAATCCAGAATACAGTGCAAACTCTTTTTCAGAGCCACAAGTTCTAAAAATCTTTCCTTTTTTTGTGTGATATAAAAAATAAAATCCAACTCCAAAGCAAACCAATATTAAAATCAAACTGATATTTAGCTTTGAAGGTTTCAAAATCACTGGTAATCTAAAAAATTGATTTATAGATTCTGTGGCAAGAAGATTTTCAGCTTTATCTCGGAATGGGCCTCCAATCAAAAAGTTTAAAATCGGAATTACAGCGCTGGAAACCAAAAAACTAGAAAGCAAAACATCAATTTTTGAAAGTTTTTTTAGCAAAATTGATATTAGCATTAAAATCATTCCAGAAGCGAAAGCTGAAACAAGGGCAAAAATCCACAAGCA
Source organism: Treponemataceae bacterium (assembly GCA_045631425.1). Classification (GTDB taxonomy): domain Bacteria; phylum Spirochaetota; class Spirochaetia; order Treponematales; family Treponemataceae; genus Treponema_I. The sequence continues at coordinate 52,313 of JAZQUR010000084.1, forward strand.
AGATTTGCCAAAAATCCCCATATCAAATTGGTTTGCAAAATTCCCAAGAATGATGGCAGTTATAAATCCTCCAAGATAAACTTGTCCTTCTCCACCAAGATTTATATTTTTTGTTTTTAGGGCAAAAAAACTTCCAGAAGATGCCACAACTAAAAGAGAAAAAAGATTTAATATTGTTCCAATATAATATGGCGAAAATAAACTCATTTTCTTCTATATAATTTCCCAAATCTTCGTTTTAATTTTTTTAAATTGATATACAAAGGTTACTGATTTTTTCTATTTGTACATCATCCACAGAAAGCACTAATATTGCCTTTCCCTCTTTTTTTAGCTTTTCCAAAGTGAAAACCAGCTCTTCAATTCCTGCAAAGTCTAATCCGCTTGTGGGATTTGAAAAAATCATAAAATCCCCCCCAAAGGACAACTCTCGCTGCAAAATTAGCCGTTGAAGCATTCCCCCAGAAAGACTTTTTACTTTTGTAGAAGGTTTTGCATCAATTTTTGCCTTTTTTATAAAATCTGAAACCGACTTTACTTTTATGGAATTTTCCCCAAGAAATAAATCTTTCACTTCCAAAGAATTTGGTGAGCCCCGATTTATTTTATCTGACGGAATTATACTTGTTCCCTTTTTGCGTAAAAGCCTTGTATCAAATTTTGGCTTAGTATCCTTTGTAAAAGTTTTTCCTGCAAAATAGATTTTTCCCTTTGAAAATCCTTTCATTCCAGAAACCACATCTTCTAGCAAAGAAAGACCTGTTTCCCATTGACCTTTTACGCAAGTAATTTCCCCTTTTTTCACAGAAAAGCTCAAATCTTCTATTTTTGATAATGGACTTTCGTAGGCAAAAAGATTTTCCACCGCAAAAACAAGCTTTTCTTTAGAATCAACTTGGGAAGCGGACTCGCCTAGGAAACAAGAAGCGTCTTGGAAAGCGGTGTTCTCAGAATCAGCTGGTACACTAGAATCGCCCAAGGAAACAGAACTCCCTCGAGAAGCGGCGGTTTCAGAACCGGCTTCATCAAAGCTAAAAAGTTCTACTCGCTTACGGGCATCTTCCCCAATTATAGGAGATTTTTCCTTTTGCAAAAACACAATTTCATCAGACAGCGAAATTGCTTCTTCTTTATGATGGGTTATTAAAATGACAATTTTTCCAGCATTTTTAAAATCTCTAATTATTTTAAATAAAACTTCTTTTTCTTCTTTTGATAAACTGGCTGTGGGCTCGTCTAAAATCAAAATATCCTTTTCCAAAAACAAAGCCCGAGCCAAACACACAAAAAACTTCTCCGATGCCCTGCAATCTTTGCCTTTTTTCTGCAAATCTAAAAAAATTCCCATTTCCAAAAGTTGATTTTGCACCTTTTCCACAACTTTTGATTTTTCCACAAAAAACGGGGATAAAGTTTTTCCATCCCCTAAAAAAATATTTTCCCACACTGGCAAATCTTTGCAAACTGTGGGATTTTGAGAGACAATTCCGATTTTATGTTTTATTGCATCCTTTGGTGAATTGATATTTAACTCAATTTGATTTTCAGAGTTTTTATAAACTCCAAAAAACTTTCCCTTATCAGCCTTTATTTCCCCAGAAATGATTTTCGCCAAAGTAGACTTTCCAGAGCCATTTTCACCAAGAAGGGCATAAACCTTCCCCCTTGCAAAAGAAAGATTTATGCCCAATAAGACTGATTTTTCACCAAAAGATTTTGAAATATCCTTAAGGATAAGAGATTTCAAGTTCTCCACTTACAATTTTTCCGTATTCATCTAAGATTTTTTCTTGAACTGATTTATCAACCCAAGTTGTAAAGTTAATGTCATCATCAACAAAACTTACATAACCTTCTTTTATCCCAACAGTTTTTGCAGTTCCAAATTCAGTTTTTCCTTCAAGAAATGCTTTTGTAACTTCGTAAGCGGCGTCGGCTTGTTTCATAATTGTGCTAGAAACCACGTAACCTGGAGCTTTATTGTAGCCGTTATCATCAAACCAAGTGATATAAAAACCAAGTTCCTTTGCAGCAGCGATTACACCTTGAGAACCAGCCCCGCAAATTGGAAGAATTACGTCTACACCATCTTTGTATAAAGCTCTTGCAAGTTCAGAAGCCTTTTCTGCGTCAGCCCAACTGCCAACAACTTTGAACTCCACAGTAATGCTTGGATCCACAGCAGCTGCCCCTTCTGCAAAAGCTGGTAAAATTACTTCATTCATTACAGGATATTCTTGGGCCGCAATCAAAGCGATTTTTTTAGCAGGATTTGCGTAATCCATAGAAGAAGTTGTTACCAAACCAGCCACAAAACCAGCAATATATCCTTGTTCTTTTTGATTGTAGCGTAAAGTTACAACATTTGGATTTCCTTCCAAATATCCGTCTAATAAAAGCCATTTTACGCTTGGAAATTGCTCTGTCAAAGGCTCAACCAAAGCTGGTAATGATGGATTTGATGAAATGATTGCATCATATTTTCCAGAACTTGCCAAAGCTGTAAGTTTTCCAGCCCACTCTGCTTGGTTTGTTCCCGCTTCAATAACTGTAAGCTCTGCACTTTCTCCAGCTTCTGAACAAGCTTTTTCCACACCAGAAACCAACATCTCGTAAACTGGATTTCCAGAAACAACACCAGGCACAAATACAGCCACAGATTTTTCATTTGATTTTTCAGCGTTTTTTGAACAGCCAAAAACACAACATACTAAACAAATTAATAAAACAATTTTTTTTATTTCTCTCATAATTAAAATGATAGTTTGATATCCAATTATTGTCAAGATAGTTTTATATCAAACTAAATATTTTCTTTTTGGACGATTCCTTCCTAATTCTTAATTCCTAATTCCCAATCCTTCCAAATTAACTTAACTCAGAATTCTGAATTCCGAATTCTGAATTTATAATTGAAACTCTCCCTAATAATCTGTAAACTATAAACCATGACATACAATTACAATCTAAAAGCAAACAAAAATGGCTATGTTCCATTTTTATTTATCGCAGTAATAGTTTTGGGTGCACTAAGCACATTTTTATTTTTAAGCACTGTTACAGCTGTTATCATTACAGCTATTGCAATTTGGGCAGCAGTGAAAATGTCCTTTTCCCTACGAAAGATTCTTTCATCAAGAATTGAAACCTACACAGAGGGATTCAATGTTTTCCTATCAGACGGAACAAAACTTGAGTTTGAATACAAATTAATCACTCACGCAGGTTTTATCACAAACAGCGGTTTTGTATTTGCATACGAAGCCTCCTTGGACAGAATCGTTCAACTTCCAAAAGTATTTATCAACTTTGAAAACTTTGTTGAAGAACTAAAAGAAAACACAACTTGCTACAAAGATTACACTTTGGAAGAAGGTCAATCTATCATCGATTGGTTAAAAGCTGATCTTGGTATCACTGAAAAAGAAGAAAATAGCGATAACGAGATTTCAGAGACCACATCTGATAATGCAGAAACTGAAAATCCTGAAATCGATAATACTTCAGAAAATGAGGAAAACTAAAATATGACTAAAGTAGAAGAATTTTGGTTTGAATATCTTGAAAAAAACAAACTTCCAAAAAACACTCCATATTCTGGAGAATTTGTTCTTGGGGAAGATGAAGTTATGTGTCTTGAATTAACTGCACTTGTGCTAAACGGAAAAAAAACAGCAACTTGTAGTGCTTTAGACAGTTTTATCATTGATAACGAACCACTACCAAAAGTTGGAAGCACTTACGTTGTTACAGACCATAACGATATTCCTCTTGGAATTATCCAAACTACAAATGTAAATATTTTGCCATACAATCAAGTTACTTGGGAAATGGCAGCAAAAGAAGGTGAAGACGAAAACCTAGAAAGTTGGCGTGCAAACCACGATGAGTTTTTTGAATATGATGCAGATATTATGGGTTACGACTTTACCCCAGATATGCCAGTAGTTTTTGAAGAATTCAAACTCTTATACAAAAAAGGATAATTCCCGCTTATGAAAGTTGTAATCATTCAGCCACCAATCGTTCAGCTAAATACTCCATATCCATCTGGTGCATATCTTCAAGATTTTTTCAAAAAACTAAAATCCTTTGGAGAAACTGATAACCAGATTACAACTTTCACCGACTCCCCAACTCTTTCACAAAATGCTTTCAAAATCGCCCAAAAAGCTGGAACCCAAATTTCATCAGTAGAATGGAAAGATTTGTCTATCGAGCTTTTTCACAGGATTTTTTCTAAAGAGGGCTTAAAACTGATTTTCCACAAAACCGAAAATAAAGCTTTGAAAATGGCTTTGGAAGCAGAAAATCAAGGTGATGAAATAACTGCATTCAATTTGCGCCGATATATCCTAACAAAAAATGCCTGGATAAATTGGATTGATAAAATTGTGGCACTCCTTGTGGAAAACAAAAGCGGACGTGAAACTCTCCACGAATTTGTGCGCTCACCCCATGTTCCACGTGGAAGTCGCATGGAAAACTACCTATCAACTTTAGACAGAGAAGTTTCCGTTGACGATGGATATATGCTTTCAAGTCTTGCCCTAGCCGATTTAGCAGACTACATCACAGCAGTTTACGACAACAACTTTGCTCTTATCCGATATGCCGAATCAATTTGCGCCAGTGACTCAACTTTAGACGAAATACTAAAAACCACCGAATCACCAGTTTTAAAAGACTTTTTATCCCCAATAGTTGATTCCCTTTTCAAAGGCCAAAGCGAAAAAACACTATTTTGTGTTTCTATCCCTTTCCCCGGCACATTTTCCGCTGGATTATTTATTTGTAAACAACTAAAAAGCCTCTACGGTGATAATGCAATTATCACAATGGGTGGCGGATACATAAACACAGCGTTGCGTTCACTAGATAAATCTACACTTTCTGAATATGTTGATTTTATCAGTTATGATAAAGGATATGGATTTTACACAGAATTCCTAAATTCTGATTTATCAACTTTTGACACAAACCAAAATTCTACAAATGAAGATTTCAAAAATTCAATCCAAGAAATCGAAGCCTACATGACAAAAAACGTCGCTCCAGATTATACAGGAATTGATTTTTCAAAATATCCTCGTCTTGCAGATGACGTAAACCCAATGCACAGAATTTGGTCAGATGGCGCTTGGCTAAAAGCATATCTCGCCCACGGTTGTTATTGGCACAGATGCTTGTTTTGCGATACAAAACTAGACTACGTAAACTGTTACAAACCTGTAAATGTCGAAAACCTTTATTCATCACTTTTACAACAAGCAAAACAAACTGGCGTACAAGGCGTTCACTTTGTAGACGAAGCATCTCCACCAGTTTTGCTAGAAAAGTTTGCATTCCTAAACAAAGACAGCGCCCTCACATTTTGGGGAAACATTCGCTTTGAAAAAGCATTTTCTCGTGACTTAGCAGATATTCTTGCAAAAGGCGGACTAATCGGAGTTTCCGGTGGCATCGAAATGGCTTCAGGTGAAGGACTTTCCAATATCAACAAAGGAATTGATATCGAAACATTAGTTGGTTCACTTGCAGCATTCAAAGAAGCAGGGATTTTGACCCACGCTTACATGATTTACGGATACTACAACGAAACTCCACAAATGCTTATAGACTCAGTGGAAACACTACGCCAACTTTTCAAAGTGGGACTTTTGGATTCAAGCTTTTTCCATAAATTCACACTAACAAAACATTCCACTCTATTTGCAGAATGGGAACAAGGTAAACATCCAAACTTACATCCAATATTCCCAAAAAACAGTTTCACAGATTACGAGCTACATTTCAAAGGCGAAGAAAAATCTGAAAAATACGGCGCCCCACTTTCACAAGCGATAAATGCTTGGATGCACAAAAAGGGCCTAGATAAACCTGTGGAAAAGTGGTTCAACTTCCCAATGCCAAAACCAACAATAAAAAAGGACTTTATTGAAAAAGCCCTAGAAAAATACGAACAAACAAAAAATCAAAGCTACAAAGAAAAAATGCCTTCATCTCTTTCTCCAGCCGATTTCGTCTGGCTTCCAGATTCTGTTGAAATTCTCCCAAGTCAAAATGGAAAATATCAACTATGTTGGTTTTATATGGGTGAGATTTTTTACAGCGATTTCACTTTTGCTTCAAAATCCGATGCAGATTCAGCAGTTGAAAAACTAAACAAACTCTGGATTTGGAATCAAGACGTTAACCAAGAAAATATCAAAACCCCAGAAAAGCTTTTTTACGAACTTCGGGGAAAAGGTCTTTGCAAAAAACTATAGAAAATGCAAAACCGCAAAAAAAACTGCCAAAGCCTTTTCCAAAAGAATTAGCTCTTGGCAGTTTTCTATTAGTTTATCTTGAATTAGTTACAGCCACCACAGCCACAATCGCCATCGTCGCCACAATTACAGTCATCGCCGCAGCTTCCGCCACCGCAACCACCACAACCGCCGCCACAGCCACCGCGTGGAGCAAGAATCGCAGCAATTTCTTCTGATGTTGCAGCACGAACACTTGCAATTTCCACATCAAAATAAAGTGTTTCACCAGCCAATGGGTGATTTGCATCAATAACGATTTCGTTTTCTTTAACTTCTTTTACAGTTACGATTTGCCCCATTCCAGCTTGGAATTGCATACCAACTTCGATTTCAACATCTGTATCAAATTGACTTCTTGGAACAGAAACTTTTAGTTGTTCGCTGTATTCACCGTAAGCTTCTGCTGGTGGAATAACTGCTGAAAATTTGTCTCCAGCTTTTTTTCCTTCTAGTTCTTTTTCTAGTCCTACAATTAAAAATCCACGACCTGCAATGAATTCTAATGGTTCATCTGTTGAAGAATCAATAATTTGTCCATCTTTATTTTTTAGTGTGTACTTGATGGCAACAAAAGTATCTTGTGTAATTGTCATTTTTATTCCTTGATAAAAAGATTATGCCTTTGAAAAAGACAAAAAGTCTCCCAAAAATATCTGTATTAAAGATAACGAATTATGCCAAAATCGGCAAGTGGTGAAAGGTATATATTGATAATTCCTTAAAGTATTTACAAAAAAGCCACCCAAGTGGGCGGCAATTTTGAAGTTACATATTTTGAGGTTTGTTTTTTCCAGATTTTAGTTGGCAAATTCCTTGAGTCATAGTTCCCATTGGACAAAAGGAACACCAAGTTCTTGGCTTAAATAAAATCATAACAATAAGACCGATAATTGTAGATGTGAGCATTAAACTATAAAATCCAAAGGCAAATTGTGCCATCCAATCTGGGAAAGTTCCTTGAGTGTAAGCCCAACCCCAAGGAAGTTTAAAAGTCCACAAAAGCTTTATGGCTTCTTTTAATGAACTAGCACCACTTGCAACAGAATAAGTTTGAAAAATCATTGTGCCGAACATAGTGAGGAAAAAAACTAGAAATCCATAGCGAAACCACTTTGATGATAACCAATTTGGTGTTGGCTTTTTTCTAGAACAACCAAGTTTACCCCCAATTTGTGCAAATAACTGACCTCGGCCGCAATATTTGTTACAAAAGTGTTTATTTCCGGCAAAAATCGCAAATAATAATGGCACAATAAAATCAATTAAACCTAACCAAGCAAACATAATGTTAAAAAATCCAAGGGAAAAATAGATTATTGACCAAATCCATAAATATTCGTACCAGGCTTTTTTCATATTTCTTCTTTCCTTTCTCTTTCTAAAACTTCAATACTATTTGCAGGACAATTTCCAGCACATTTTCCACATCCAAGACAAATTTCTTCGTTAATTACAGCAAAACATCCTTTGAAAATATGAATTGCCGATTTTGGACATTCTTTAACACAAACACCACAGGCTACACAGCGTTTTGTATTAACTTTTGCATATTTTTTTGATGCCATTATTACCTCCTATGCCTAAAGGAAGTCTACATCCTATTGAAAGAGTATGCAATGAATATTCTCTGATATATAAAATGTTTTTCACATATTGGAAAAAAGACGATTTTCTAGTAACATATACTTATGTCTTATGAAGTAACTGCCTCAAGGCGACGTCCCCAAAAATTTGATGAATTAGTGGGTCAAGAATTCGTTGCCTCTACTTTGATGAATTCAATAAAAACTGGAAAAATTGCACATGCGTATTTGTTTTCTGGACCTCGTGGATGTGGGAAAACCTCAACAGCAAGAATTTTAGCAAAATATCTTAATTGTCACGATACTGAAAATGCTCCTTGTGGAAAATGTACAGCTTGTACAGAAATTGCAAAAGGCACAAGCATGGACGTTATCGAAATTGACGGTGCTTCAAATACTAGTGTAAATGATGTTCGACAAATAAAGGATGAAGTGCTTTTTCCACCAAACTCTTCAAAATACAAAATTTACATAATCGACGAAGTTCACATGCTTTCAACAAGTGCTTTCAACGCTCTTTTGAAAACCATCGAAGAACCACCACATTACGTGATTTTTATTTTTGCAACAACAGAACTTCATAAGGTGCCAGCAACTATAAAAAGCCGATGTCAACAATTTCACTTTAGACTTGGCTCTACTGAACAAATCAAAGAAGTTTTGGCAAAAGCCGCCGAAGAACTTGGAATCCAAGCTGATGACGAAGCTCTTTACTGGATTGCGAGAGAGTCCACAGGAAGTTTCCGGGACGCATACACTTTGTTTGACCAGGTTGCAGCCTTTTCAGATAAGCATATCACTTATGATGGAATCCGTGACAAACTTGGCATTGTTGGAACCGAGCAATTAAACGAACTTTGTGAAGCTTGTTGCCAGGGGAAATCCTCTGAAGCAATCCTCATGATTGATAAATTCATCCAAGATGGAATTCCTATCGAGCAACTTATAACAAACCTAAGCGAATACCTTAGAAGCTGTCTTTTCATCCAAAGTGGAATTACAAAAGAAGGCTTACTAGGTCAAAATATTTCTCGCTATTCTCAAATTGTTTTGCAACACTGGGATGCAATTCGTCTAGAACGAGCCTTATCCATGTTTATGCAACTTTATCGTGATATTCGCTATTCATTAGATGTCCGTTACGAATTAGATCTTGCTACCACAAGACTTTGTTGGCTATCTTCTTACGTTAGTACAAATGAAGTTAAAGCTGCTATTGATGATGCAAAAGCTTTCTTTTCAGGAAATAATCCTCCTCAAATAAAAGCAAATCAGTCATCTTCATATCAAGGTGGATATTCAGAGACTCAACAAACTCCAGCACAAATCCCAGAAAATAACACTGGATACAATCCTGCTGGATTACCTAGATTTTCAGCATTAGGCGCAAATCCTGCTTCTACCCAAGATGAGCAAAACCGCCCTTTTGCTAATGGCGACAGTTTTATAAATCAAATATCTTTTGAGCCAAAACCAGAAACTGTCGCCTTCACAGAAAACATGGCTGAAACTCAATTTTCAACTGAAAACAGTTTTTCAAAAGATACACAAATTGGAAACAAAAATTTATCATTAGATGAAATTAAGCAACTTACCATCCAAAGAGAGTTAGACAACAGAAATACCCTCTTGGGAACTGCTTTACAAGATTCTGAAGATTGGACTTTAGAAGGGAACGCAATCACAATTCCTGTAACAAATCCATTATCAATGAAAAAACTAAATTCTAGTGTTGTTTCCATTGCAAAAAACATTGCAGAAATTTGGGGCAAAAAAGTTTTTGTAAAAATTGAATTGCTAAAACAAAAAGAGCCAGAAGATGTTTTCAGCACTCTTCCTCCATCAGTTCAATCCATTTGCAATATTTTTGGTGCAACAGTTGGTCACATTACCGAATTATCCCCAGAAAATAAAAATGTTTCACAGCAAACATCAGATTCCTCTGAAAATACTGAACATCAAAAAGATGATTCTTCAACTCCAGAAGAAGAATATTTCTCTTCCGATGATACAGAAGATGATGATTAAAAACTAAACAAAATTCACAAACAATACTATATTTAAAACGGAGATAAAATGAATTTTAATCCTTTTGATTTATTGAAAAATGCAAACAATCTTCAAGCCCAATTTCAAAAAGCGCAAGAAGAGCTAAAAGAAACTTTTGCGACTGGTTCTTCTGGTGGTGGAATTGTAAAAGTAACTGTAAACGGAACATTTGAAGTTGTTGATGTACAAATTGATCCTATTGCTGTAGATCCTCGTGATGTAAAAATGTTACAGGACTTGATTGTAGCCGCTTCTCACGACGCAATGGAAAAAATCAAAGACGGAATGAAAGATAAACTTGGTGGCTTAAATATTCCAGGACTAAATCTATAATGAATGCACTAGAAGAATTAGCTGAAAGTTTTTCACGTCTTCCCGGCATTGGGAAAAAAAGCGCCATGCGAATTGCTTATCATTTGCTAAAAACTGATACAGCATTTTTGCATCAATTTGCAGGGGAACTTTCTAGCCTACACGATAAAATCAAACAATGCTCAATTTGTGGAACTTACACAGAAACTGATCCTTGTCCAATTTGCACAAGTCCAAAACGTGACCGCTCAATGATTTGTGTTGTGGAACAACCTCAGGACGTTACCACTATTGAAGCATCAAAAGAATTTTTTGGACTTTTCCATGTTCTTGGCGGAGTGATTTCACCTCTAGACGGAATCGGGCCAGAACAACTTTCCATTGGAAAACTTGTGGAACGTGTAAAAAAAGAAGAAGTTCAAGAAATCATCATTGCAACAAATCCTACAGTTGACGGTGATGTTACAGCATTGTATATTCAGAGAGCTTTATCTGGCACAGATGTGAAAATCTCTCGCTTGGCATCAGGACTTCCAGTTGGTGGCGACCTAGAATACGCAGACAAATTAACTCTCGCAAGAAGTTTTAGTAAAAGGCAGTCATTATGAAAAGAAAACTTATTTTTTTATTTATATTATCAATGGGATTTTGTTTTGCAGAAGAATCTATAGACAAAAATGCTATAAAATTCACGTTTTTATCTTGGTCTTCTGGAAGCACAAAGGTTTCTTACGAAAGAGCTTTTCCAAAAATAAATCAATCTGGAGAAATTTGCGTTGGCTTGATTTCAGCAGGATATGATAAATATCAAAATCATCCACGAGGATTTACAGTAAGATACGGACATAAGTTTTTTCTAGGCAATTTTGATAAAGCAAAACCTTTTGATGGATTTTTCCTTCGCCCAGAATACATTTTTTCAAGATTTACCTACGACAAAAAAGATTCTGAAAACACACGAGCCTTAGCCCAAATGAATTCACTTATTGGGTGCTTTGGCTATCAAAAAACTTTTGGAAAATTCATTGTGGATAGTTGGGTTGGAGCTGGTGTTGCATTTGGAGAACCTTGCGAAACAGGATATCATCACGGATTTCAGCTTTGGGATTTCCTCGGCTCTAAAAATGAAAATATTGCTTTGAGTTTTAGTATTCGCCTTGGTTGGACTTTTTAGCGATTTTAGCAAAAGACAATGTTTATAGACAAAGATTGCCCACATAAAAGGCAATCTTTTTTTTTGAGATAATAATAAAGCTACAATTCAAAAATCACAGCGTTAGATTTTCGATCAATTCTTGGTGGTTGCTGATTTTTTCCATAAGTCTTAGGATGCTGAACTCGCACAAAATCCCCAGAAGACAAAGCTTTTTCGGCTGCTTCCAAAAGTGTTAATCCCAATTCAGAACATGCGTAACGCCCAACTTTTTCCCGTGGCAAACGAATAGGATCAGAAACAACCCTAATATCAAGTTCCTTATCCTGTGATTTTTCTTCTTCCACAATATTTGACGCAAAAACAAAAGAAAAGGAAGCTCGGTCTTTGGTAAGTTTTGCAGAATCAGAAAGTTTATGAAGCTTTCTTGGAGCCTTGTCAGTCAACAACGTAAAGTGACACCACTTTCCGCCTTTTTTCCCTTCCATTGGACAATCCACCATATGAGGACATGGAGAAAGAATTGTCATCTTTTTTCGGATAAGAGAATTTCTTAACAAAGTGATAAATCGTCCGCTTCGTGGAACTCCAGGCTCAATTACCAAAACAGAGGTTTTTTCATTTCCGTAGGACAAAAGCAGATTTGTATAATTTTTAGAAACTTCTTCCAAAGGCTTTGAAGTATTCCAGTAAAGTTCATTAAACATATTTGCACAAGTTATAAAATCAGCTTTTTTTCTGATTTCTGTGCCGATTTCACCTTTTACACGAATAATGTTCCATTCAACTTGCTCCGGTGTGGCTTTGTAAGTTTTCGCCATAACAGATAAAAGGATTTCTTCTCCAAGGGCAAGGGCATTTTGGGAAGTGTCTAAACAATAAAAAGTAAGTTTTTTTAGACGTAAGCTAGGGCAACCAAGCCACAAGGCAATAGGAACTGTTAAAGGTCCAGAACCTAAATCCAAAAAAACAGGTTCTTCTGGTAATTTTTCGAACAATTTTTTGCTTTGGGGATTTGTTTCAAATCCTGCAAAAAGTGGGGTTAAACGTACTAAATTCCACCATGTGAAATAACGAATGTAAGCAGAAAGAGTTGGAATATCATTCATATAACCCATTCGGCGATTGTTTCTTTCATCGGTTAAAAGATGAGAAAGCTCCTTTATGGTTTCTGGCATACGATAAAGTTGCTTTGAGTTTAGTGGCTTTACCCGTTGCACGATTTCATCAAAGGATTCAATGATTTTTTGAGATTCTTCTGGTAATTTTCCAAAAAGACTAGTTTTTTCGATTTTATTTGTTTTATCAGTTTTCGGAGATTTCTGTGTGTTCATTTGTTTTCCTGCTTTGTATCAATTTGTAGATATTTAGCAAATCGCCCTTTATCTGGTTGATGTTTTGCATTAAATCAGCCACAGATTCAGACATATCCATTTCTGATATCAGTTGATTTCTAGCACCTTCAATCGTAAACTTTTTTTCTTGGATTAAATGCTTTAACCGCAAAATTATTTGCACATCCCGCTGGGAATAAGTCCGACGTCCCCCTAAATCCTTTTGGGGAGTTAGAGAAGGCACAACTTCTTCCCAGTAACGCAAAATGTGAGCTTTTATTCCAGTTAGTTTTTCTATTTCACCGATTGAAAAGTTTGACACATTTTTTTCCTTAAGTTCGGGTGCGATTTTCCCATTTTGTACGACTAGCTTTTAATTCAACTTTTACAGGAATTTTATCAAAACCTAAGTCTGTTCTAACTTTGTTTTTTATGTATGAAAGATATGATTGTTGAACGACTTCTGGTCGAGTTGCGAAAATCAAGAATTCTACAGGATTTACGCTAGTTTGTGTAATGTAGCGCATTTTAAAGTTTGCAGAACGACTTGCTGGAGGTGGATATGCAGCAACCCAATCTTTTAGTGCAGTATTCAAAGATGCTGTATCAATCTTTCGGTTAAGTTGGTTATAAAGTTCCATAACTGTGTTCAAAAGTTGTTTTATACCAGTATCTTCTTTTGCAGAGATTGGCACAACTGGTGCGTAATTCATGTGACCGAACATAATCTTGATATTATCTTCTGCCTTACGGAATGTTTTTTTCTCTTGATTTTGAGTATCCCATTTATTTAATGCGAAAACAATTCCTCGACCTCTATCATGGGCAAGACCGATAACCTTTTTATCTTGCTCAGTCAAACCTTCGTTTGCATCAATCATGTAGATTACAACATCACATCTATCTAGAGTTTTGATTGCACGTGTAACAGAGTAATATTCAACATTTTCTTTAACTTTAACTTTACGGCGAATTCCTGCAGTATCCAAAACAGAAAAACGTCTATTCTTAAACGAGAAAGAACCTTCTACAACGTCACGAGTTGTTCCAGCATAATCACTTACAATAGAAGCCTGTGTATTTGTTAAAAGATTTGAAAGAGTTGATTTTCCGGTATTTGGTTTTCCCATAATTGCGATTTTGATGTATTCTGGTTCTTCACCTTCTTCAACTTTAGAAAAATCCAAGCGGCTTACAATCAATTCTTGTAAATCTGGAATATGATCCCCATGTTCTGCTGAAATCTGTAGCAAATCATTAAATCCAAATTGCATGAAATTCCAAGCTTCTTCTTCTAAACGGCCACCTTCAGTTTTGTTTACCGCTGCAATCACTTTATCCCAATATGGACGCAAAAGACCAATTAGTTCTTCATCTTCCCCAGTGATATTTCCAGCTTCAAGCAAAAGCAAAATAAGGTCTGCTTTTTTGAAAGTTTCCAAAGTTTTTTGAACAACTAATTCGTCTAATTCTGCTTCGATTGTACCAATATCACGTTCAAGCTTAAATCCACCTGTGTCCATAAGATTTACAGGTTTCCCATCGATAAAAGCTGGTTCCAAAATTGGGTCACGAGTTACACCTGGAGTTGGATCTGTAATTGAACGGCGTTTGTGCAAAAATCTGTTAAAAAGAGTTGATTTTCCAACATTTGGGCGACCGGCAATTACAACCAAAGGCAAGTTTCGATATTTTTTTTCTGGGTCAAATCCTTCTATCACTTGATTTTGGATTTCATCCTGATTTTCAAATTCTTCTTTCATGAGTTTTCCTATTTATTTAGTAGTAAGTTAATTTTTGATAAAACAGAATTAGCATCCAAAGATTCATAAATTTCAGACGCAACATCTTCTATTTCTTTTAATGTAAAACGTGATAAAACTTCTTTTATTTTGTTGATTTTTCGTGGACTCACACTTAGATTCTTAAATCCCATTCCCACAAGAAGAATAGCACCTTCTACAGAACCTGCAAGTTCTCCACAAACTGAAACATCAATATTTTTTGCTTTTCCAGATTCCAAAGTGTATTTTATCAAGCGTAAAACACCTGGATGAAATTCTGAAAACAAATGAGAAACTCTTACATTTTCTCTATCAACACAGTTTGTATATTGAGTTAAGTCATTGGTTCCAATCGAAAAGAAATTTACATTTTTAGCAAGAATATCTGCTGTTAATGCTGCCGCTGGAGTTTCTATCATTATTCCAAGTGGAACTTCAGAATCAAAAGCAACTTTTTCCTCAGCTAATTGATGTTTAACTTCTTCTGCAAGTTTTAGCACTTCCAAAACTTGTTCATTGCAAGAAATCAGTGGAAACATGATTTTCAACTTGCCAAAAGCACTAGCACGATATAAAGCTCGTAATTGGGTTTTGAACAATTCTGGATTGTCTAAAGTAAAGCGAATTGCTCTCCATCCCAAAAGTGGATTTTTTTCTGATTCATGAATAATATCAGGAGATTTTAGTATTTTATCGCCACCACAATCTAGTGTACGAATAATTACAGTTTTTCCCTTGGCTGCTTCTAAAACTTCTTTATATGCCAAAAATTGAGATTCTTCTGACATATCAGATTTTTCCATAAACAAAAATTCGCTTCGGAAAAGCCCTATTCCGTCTGCACCCTTTTCAAATGCAACGTAACTTTCTTCTATATTTCCGATATTTGCATTTAGCGTAATTTCAAACCCGTCTTTTGTAGCAGCTTTTTTTTCAGTAAACTGTGCCAACTCTGTGTTTTCTTTTTCTAAATCACGGATTTGTTCATGAAAGTGATTTAATGTGGATTCATCAGGATTTACATAGATTATTCCAGTATTTCCATCCACAATCACCTTATCATCAGTTTTTATCACTTTGGAGATATTTTCGATTCCGTAAACAAATGGGATTCCATAAGTGTTTGCCAAAATCGCTAAGTGACTATATTTTCCACCTTCAGTTGTAAGGATTCCCTTTAGATGTTTTTGTGTGATAAACATTGCATCTGATGGATTAATATATTCTGATGCAAGGATAGAACCATCTGGAATATTTTTTGCAGTTAAAACAGTTTGATTTAGCATGATGCTTAGAACTTTGTGATAAACATCTTTTATATCCTCAGCCCTAGCTCGTAAATAGTCATCACCTGCAAGAATAAGATTTTGTGCAAATTGATTTACTTTTTCATCAATTATGTATTCGATGTTAAAACTTTGATTTTGAAATTCGTTTTTTACTTGAGAAAGGAAATCTGGATCAGAAAGCATCATACAATAAGTTTGATAAATAGCAGCCTGTTCAGGACTTGTATTTTCAGATGCATGGGTCATTGTTTCTAAAACTTGACTTCGAGCATCTTCAAACTTTTGCCATTGATAATCTTTTTGTGAGTCTAAAATTGTAACTTTGGGTATATTTAAATTAGTGGTGTTTGCAAAATAAACCGAACTAATTCCGATGCCTGCTGAGGCAGATATTCCTTTGTAAATATTCACATTAAAAATATATCAATTACAAGGAATGGTGTCAAATAGGAAGAGAAAATGTTTCACAATAAACAAGTTTTTATTGATTTTTAACTGATTTCGGTTCGAAAATATTCGAAGAACCAAAACAAAGGTGAGTCAAGGGCTTTACTGAACCGTCCCTTGTCCACCTGTATTTTGAGAAGCCTAAAATCTTTCATTCTAGACTTTCTCATATTTTAGATTAATTTAATGTTAAATCGCCTTCTTTTATCCAACCAAATTTTCTTAAGATTAATCCAAATCCCCAAGTTAAAACTGCTGGTAAAACAAAACAGACTAAAACCAAGCCAAGCCAATCAATTACACCTGGTTGAATTGCAGAAGCACCATTTGCTATTGCCACATCTGATGGAGAAAACCATCCTGTAATCACGCCGATTTGTCCAACAAATCCACAAGTTCCCATTCCAGATGAAACAGCCGCACCATTCATTTCCATCTTGAAAAGACATGTTGCCAAAGGTCCAGTGATTGCTGCTGTTAATGTTGGTGGAATCCAGATTTTTGGATTTTTGATGATATTTGGCATTTGAAGCATTGATGTACCGATTCCTTGAGAAAGCAAGCCACTCCATTTGTTTTCTCTAAAACTCATTACTGCAAAACCAACCATTTGTGCACAACAACCAGCAACAGCAGCTCCACCAGCCAAACCTGTTAAACCAAATGCCGCACAAATTGCTGCAGAACTAATTGGTAAAGTTAATGCAACACCGATTATCACAGAAACAATTATTCCCATAATAAATGGTTTTAAGGTTGTTGCCCAAACAACAAGTTTTCCCACAGCACTTGCTGCATCACCAATATATTTTGCAGTTAAAACAGTTAGCAAAGCACCAACAAGAATTGTTACCAAAGGTGTAACGATAATATCAACTTTAGTTTTTTTGCTTACAAGATTTCCAATTTCAGCAGCAACAATTGCAATTACCAAAACTGCTAAAGGTCCACCTGCACCACCTGTTACATTTGCTCCAGAACCAACTGCAGCCAAAGAAAACAAAACCAAAGCCGGAACTTGCATTGCGTATCCAATTCCGATAGCCATTGCAGCCCCAACCACATGAGAGTCAGTTGCAAAGTTTCCTGCTGTTACTAAAAAATCAAAAACAGGATTAGCGCCAAGTCTTAAAAGTTGTTGCCCCAATGTTTTTATAATTGTTCCGATAAGTAAAGAAGCAAACAATCCTTGAGCCATTCCACTCATTGCGTCAATCAAATAGCGTTTTGCATACTTGTTCATAAATAAGCACCTCTTTTTTTATGTGTAACTTTCTATATTGAAATTTTTACAGTATTTTACAATATAGAATTTTTGCTTATTTATCAAAGTATACTGAGAAAAATTTCACAGCTTTTTCAGAGTTTCCATTTTCCACTTGAATTGTTTCGCTGCAAAGTTTTTTGTATTTTTCTGTTCTCTCTAAATAGAAATTATGAAATTGATTTTTTATTTTATCTAAATCATCATAAATATCTTTGCTTATCCAAGCTGGCCAAGAGCCAGTTTTTTCCATATTTCGTTGTATTCTTTCAAAAGCAATTTCTTCATCAATATTGATGTAAAAGAGTTTTCCCTTTTCACAATTCAAAAGATAATTTAATGCAATCTCGTTATCACAAATTCCACCGCCAGTTGCGATAATTGCATTTTCTAGATTTTTATCATTTACGATTTCCAAACATGCTTCAGCTTCAGCTTTCATAAAAGCATCTTTTCCATCTTGACGATATAAATCTCTACAAGATTTTCCAGCAATTTTTTCTATCACAACATCAACATCAACAAAAGGGATTTTATATAACTCCGAAACTTTTCTACC
The DNA here is from genome assembly GCA_045631425.1 of Treponemataceae bacterium. Taxonomy (GTDB): domain Bacteria; phylum Spirochaetota; class Spirochaetia; order Treponematales; family Treponemataceae; genus Treponema_I. Next base: position 70,398 of record JAZQUR010000084.1, read on the forward strand.
AATCGTAGATTTTCCACAATGCTTAATTCCACATAAAATAATCATAAAAGTATCTTACAAAATTCTCCAATGTTATGTAAGATATATGTATGAATCTTTTTGCATCTATTGGTATTTGTTTAGTTCCTCTTTTTTTGGTTAGTATAGTTTTTTTGCTTTCTATTAAAAAACTATCTACATTGCATTTGCTTTTATCAATTTTGTTAGGGCTTATTGCAATAATTCCAGTTACTATCATTCAGTACTTTTTAATGGCGCTGCCAATTTTCACAGCACAAAATCTTTTTTCCGTGATTATAGTAACATTCGTTTTTAACGGACTAATTGAAGAATCGCTAAAAATGACTTCAGCACTTTTACTTCCAGCAAAGAAAATGACTTTTGCAAGTTTTGTTGCTTGTGGGATTTTGATAGGTTGCGCCTTCGGAACTTTTGAAAATATTGTTTACTTTGTTTCTGGTGCAAAAGATATTAGTATCAGATTTTTCACATCATTGATTTTGCACAGTTGTTGTGCAGGACTTTCAGCGATTTACGTTTGGTCTTTCAAAAACAAAAATCCAAAAGTATATTGCTTCATTATGGCAATTCTTCTACACGGATTGTACAACTTCTTTGCAGGTTCTGATAAATTCTGGTGGTTTTCCATCGTCACAATTATCTACGCCGCAGTGCGATTAAAGTTTTCTTTTGACAGAATAAACTCCGAAAATCAAGAAACTACCACAACATAATAAAAACACTAAAAACAAAAAAAGCAGCCTTTTGAAAGGCTTACATGCGTTTCACAAAGACTGCTTTTTTTTCGACCAAATATAGTCTATTTCAATTCAAAGCTATACTTTTCCAAATCTCCAAGTTTAGAAATGCTTTTTATCAATTTTTCAATATCCACCTTACTAGCTGATTTTACAATATAATTTAACTCTAACTCTTGAGTTTTTAGATTCTCACGAATATCAAAATTCTTAACAGACATTCCTTCTGCTAAAATCGCTTCTTCCAACTTTTTATAATCAATTTTGCAATTATAAAAAACCAAAGACAACTTTTTTATAGCATCCGCTGGAAAAATCTTTTCCTCGATTTTCTCAATAACGATTAAAGAAATTACAGCCACCAAAAAAGTGATTAAAGCCGGAACAATAAATCCAACCCCTATAGCAAGACCCAAAGCAGCTGCCGTCCAAATAATTGCAGCAGAAGTAAGTCCCCTAATATTCAATCCCTGATGTAAAATTGCACCTGCACCGATAAAACCGATTCCAGAAACAACCTGTGCCGCAATTCGAGCTGGATCACCTCGTCCCTGTGACAAAGTAGCAATATACGAAGACAACTCCATTAACAAGCAACTAGAAGTACAAATCAAAATCAAAGTGCGAAGCCCGATAAATTGTTGACGAGTTCTTCTCTCGATTCCAAGAATTGCACCGCATAAAAAACTCAACCCAATTTTAAGCAAACAATCCATCAAAGGATTTTCAATCACAATAATCAAACTAGTCATAAATCCACCTATTTTATAAATGGAAGAATAACCGGAGTTTTACTACCAACTTTTATCCATTTATTTGCGTGTTTTGGAATAGCGGCTGCTTTCTTAGAATTTGGATTATTCAAATAAGAACTCAACCATTCCATATTGCTTTCAAAAATCTCAGCGTTTCCATGCATTAAAGAAATCTCTAATTGCTTACTAGCTTTTTTATTTGCCATGGATTCTGCCAAAGAAGAAAAAGCAGACAAGCCAACATTTTCTAAAATTGACTTTTCCCGTTCCTCATCTTCCAAAACCACAAAAATAAGTTCCCCAAATCCTTGCTCATAAAAAACTTTTGAAATCTCTGACACAAAATAAGTAAATCCCAAAATCATAGAATCAAATCCCTTTGAGATAGATTCCACATCCAAAGAATTAAATCGCATATAATCAGAAGAATTGTAAACAACAAATGCTTTGTGAACTTCCCCAAGAATATTTTTCATTTGCAAAATGCTACTTCGCGCAGAAATTGGAGATGCTCTATTCCATCCGTTTTCATTACCTTCTTTTACAAAGTAAATCTTATCTTCATTTTTTTCACATATGGAAGACAACTGTTCTGCCAAAGAACTACTTGCCCCAACAACAACAATATTTTCATTCATAAAAATAGTATACAACTTAATTTACTTTTTTGATAGAGATTTTCGCTTATTCGAAGAAGTAGGAAGCCCCTTAGTTTTTGCATCAGGAAATTTCTTCATAAAATGTCTGTAGGATTTTTCCTTTTTCAAAATTGATTCAAAATACTCATCAATTTGCTTTTTAGCATCCTCGCTATTTATCACCATCAAAGAATTTTCCTTCGTCTCTTTATCAGAAAATTTCTCTTTAACTTTCTTGACAAATTCTTCTATATTGTCGTGTAATTCAATAAACCAATTTTCTCTTTCAACTTTCAAAACCAACCCGTGAATAAATAACTCCAAACGTATCAAATAAATTTTAAAATTAATTAACGAACGCAACGTAAAAGCCAAATCCACGATAAAAATTCCCAAGAAAACCAGCGCCAAAGTCTTTGTCCAAAAATCATCAATTTTATACAAAACCGACAAAAACAGCGGATGAACAAATCGCACCGCAACAATTCCCATCACCCCAAATAAAACAGAATTCAACAAACAAACTCGCCCATTAATATTAAACCGATAAGTTGAATAATCCCACCATTTTGTATCAAACAATTTTTCTAAAACCCAACTTACAAAATACTCCAAAATCGTTGTGGAAATCATAGATGCAAAAAACAGCAAAACCAAATTATGGGACAAACTCATCAAACAAGAAAAAATAATTATCCCACCAAATCCATAAATGGGACAAATAGGCCCATACAAAAATCCCCGATTAACAAAATGGCGTTTCGAAATTGAACAATACAAAACCTCACAAAACCATCCCACAAAACTATAAAAGAGAAACAACAAAAAAATCTGATAAAAAGAAAGCGCCTTCATTTCATAAACATAATAACAAAAGTTGTTTGGAGCAACCTTTTTCCTCACGTGAGTCCGGTGTTTCAGGGCTCGCCTCTTCGGCTCGTTGTTCCATTCTGGAACAATTTTTCAAACCCTTACACCCCGGGCTTGGCTTATTATCATCCTAGGGAAAATAACTTTTTTCTAAATATTACAAGCCATTTTCCGATAGTTTTAAATAGTATGAAAGCACAACTTATTTACAATAAAGCAGAACGTGTACGTGATGTTTTACGATATATTTCACGATTTAAGAATTCTATTATCGTTATACACATTGATGATAGTTTAGTAGATTCTCCTTACTATTCAAGTCATATCAGAGATATTGCATATCTTCATGAAGTTGGACTAAAAGTTATTATCATCCCTGGGGCAAAAAATCACATCGATTCTTTGCTAAAAAATGCAGGACTTTCTTGGGAAGAAAAAGACGGAATTCGAATAACATCTGAAAAAGAAATGTCTATAATCAAAATGGCTAGTTTTGATATGTCAAATAAAATTATGACAAGCCTTGCAGAAGAGCGACTAACTGCAGTTATCGGAAACTGGGTAAAGGCTCGAGGCAAAGGCGTTATTAATGGAGTTGATTTTCAAACTGCTGGTGAAATAGATAAAATAAATATTCAAGCTCTAAATTCTGTTTTAGAAGATGGCTTTATCCCTATTTTCCCATGTATTGGTTGGAGTTCAAACGGAAAACCTTATAACATTTCTTCTATCAACTTAGCTGCACAAGTTGCTACAGAATTAAAAGCAGAAAAGCTTTTTTTTCTAACCCATGGCAAAGAAATCTCCAATGTGGACTTCTTTATTCCAGATAACATTTCCATTTCACCAGATGGATTTGTTCCAGCTTTCAACCTAGAAGAATTGGATAAGTTTTTTGAACTAAATCAAAATCTTGGTGTTTTTTCACCTGAAAAAAAGCATATTTTAAACCTACTCCAAATCGCAAGAATATCTTGTTCCCTTGGTGTTTCCAGAACCCATATTGTAAACGGACTTTTTGACGGAACTCTTCCTTGCGAAATATTCTCGGATTTAGGTTCTGGCACAATGATTTACAAGAGTAATTATGGTGGAATTCGTTCTATGCAAAAAGAAGATATTCCAGCAGTTCTAAATCTTATTCGTCCATTTGTTGAGCAAGGAATTCTTTTGCCACGAACAGAAGAATCGCTACTTCAAACTTATACAGATTACATTGTTTATGAACTTGATGGTGGTTTAAAAGCTTGTGCCGCTTTACACACTTACAATGATAATCAAGCAGAAATTGCAGCGGTGGCTGTTGATTCAGTTTGTTCACATATGGGAATTGGTCCAAAACTTATCAACTATTTGCTTCAAAAGGCAAAAGAAAAGAATATCCATTCTGTATTTATTTTAACAACTCAAACATCAGATTGGTTTGAAAAACTTGGCTTTAAGATATCCACAGTAGATTCATTACCACAAGAAAGAAAAGAAAAATGGACAAAAGAACGAGGCTCAAAAGTTCTTCGTATTAATTTTTAGGTCAAAAAAATTGTAAGATTATAAAACTAAAATCATTTTTGTTTCACTTATGTTTTAATAATTGTTTCACGTGAAACAATTATTAAATACGCTACAAAAAAGGTGCATCAGGAAATATTTTTTTATCTCTTGATGCACCTTTTCTATTTTTGGTAGATAAGCAAAGTTTTTTCACATACTTTTAATTCATCAAAAAAAAGCCTGGCACAGCAACTTAACTCTCACGACATACACAAGTAAGGATAAAGTTGAGGTTGTGTTTAACTCAGGCTATAATATACGATAGCACGGAATATAAAAATCCATCAATAAATTGTCAGTTTAAAATCTGAAAATTAATGGATACATTTACTTCAAAATCAATGCAATGAAATCACTACCCTTTTACAACAAAATCACACTTATAAAGTTATCACTCTAAAAGTAAAATTAAAACAAAAAATGTTTCACGTGAAACAAAAAAAACGCTGAGAAAGAAAACAATTTTCTAACTCAGCGTTTTGGTTTTATAATGTTATATATTTAACAATGTAAAAATTACTAACTTTCTTCTGAACCTTCATCATTAGCAATTTTATCAATACCAATAACCATATCTGGTTGATTAATATCAAGTACGCGAACACCTTGTGCAGCTCTACCCTGTTCACTAATAGAATCAGCTGGAACACGTAAAGATTTACCCTGACTTGTAATACACATGATTTCGTCAGAATCAGTAACAGAGATTACACCAACAACTTCACCAGTTTTTTCTGTTACATTGTATCCTTTTTGTCCACCAGTTGCACGGCCATGACGCATAAACTCATCAAATGAAACGCGCTTACCAGAACCAAAAGAAGTCATTAAAAGCATTTTTTCATCAGAGTTTACACAAACTGCACCAGCAAGTTCATCTTCGTTAGAAAGTCTAAGACCACAAACACCACGAGATGCACGACCCATAAAACGAACATCTTCTTCAGTGATACGAAGCGCTTGTCCCATTCTTGAAACAAGAATCAATTCATTTGATCCGTCTGTAAGAATTGCAGAAACAATCTTATCGCCTTCATCAAGATTAATAGCAATAATACCACGTGTCTTTGCGTTAGAAAAATCCGAAGTTCTAACTTTTTTAACAACACCTTTTGAAGTTGCCATAAACAAGAATTTATCTTCTGAAAATTCTTTAAGAGTTACAGTTGTTGCAATTTCTTCATCCGAAGCAATTGATAACAATCCCTTAATGTGAACACCACGTGTATTTTTACTTGATTCAGGGATTTCATGAACTTTAATATAATATGCTTTTCCTTCTGTAGAAATAAACATAACATAATCATGATTTGAAGCAACAAATACTTGCTTGATAAAATCGTCTTCCACAAGTTTAGCAGAGTTAGAACCTTTTCCACCTCTACCCTGACTTTTGTAAGTTGATGCAGGAACTGCTTTGATATAACCAAGGTGAGAAATAAGAACAACCATTTCTTCTTCTTTGATTAAATCTTCAACATTAATTTGTTCAATTTCATCAGCAACAATATCAGTACGACGTTTGTCACCATATTTTTTTGCAACTTCAGAAGTTTCATCTTTAATGATATTTAGGATTTTTTCTGGATGAGCCAACAAATCCTTTAAGTGTAAAATTAAAGCTTCAACTTCTTTTAACTCAGCTTCAAGTTTTTCAATTTCCAAACTTGTTAGACGACCAAGACGCATATCAACAATTGCTTGTGCTTGAACGTCATCAAATTGGAATCTATCTTTTAAGCTATTTTTTGCAACTTCTTCATTGCGGCTTTCTTTGATGATTTTAATTACTTCATCAATATTTTGAATTGCTTTTACTAAAGCTCTTAAAATGTGAGCACGTTCTTCAGCTTTCTTTAATTCAAACTGAGTTCGACGTGTAACAACATCTTGTCTGTGTTCAACAAAGCATGAAATTAGTTTTTTTAGACTTAGAACTTCTGGTCTACCATTTACAAGAGCAAGGTTAATAATACCAAAAGATGATTGTAATGGTGTTTTTGAAAATAGTTGATTTAGAACAACTTTTGCAATTGTTCCTCTTTTCAATCCAATTTCAATACGAACATCATCTCCAGCAGAACCATCATTTACTCTATCGATTCCTTCGATAACTTTATCACGAGCAAGTTCACCGATTTTTTTACACAAATCATCTGTTCTTACTTGATAAGGAATTTCTGTGAAGATAATTGATTCTTTACCAGATTTAGAAACTTCTATAGAAAAGCGACCGCGAACTATAATTTTTCCCCGACCAGTTTTATATGCTTGCTTAATTCCACTTTTCCCATAGATGATACCACCTGTAGGAAAATCAGGACCTTTTACAAAATTAGATAATTCATCAATTGAAATATCAGGATTATCAATATAGGCACAAACAGCATCAGCAATTTCATTTAAATTGTGTGGAGGCATATTTGTTGCCATACCAACTGCGATACCGCTTGAACCATTTACCAAAAGGAATGGGATTTTTGCAGGTAAAACTGTTGGTTCTTTTTTTGTATCATCAAAGTTAGGAACAAAATCAACTGTATCTTTTTTGATGTCTTTTACCATTTCTTCGGCAATTTGAGACATCTTTGCTTCTGTATAACGGTATGCAGCAGCTGGGCTTCCGTCTATTCCCCCGAAGTTACCTTGTTTGGTAATAGGCATATAGCGCATAGAGAAGTGTTGTCCCAAGCGAACTAAAGCATCATAAACAGAAGAGTCACCATGTGGGTGATAACTACCTAGTACGTCACCGACAACAGTTGCACATTTACGAGTTTTTCCACCTGCATGTAAACCTTTTTCTTCCATAGAATAAAGGATACGTCTATGTACAGGTTTTAAACCATCACGTACATCTGGCAATGCACGAGCTACAATAACAGACATAGAATAGTCTATGTAAGATTTTTGCATTTCTGTTTCAATTGAAACAGGTATAATTGATCCGCCTTCTGGAGTTTTTATTTCTTCCATAATCTCACACCTTTATCCTTAAATATCCAATGTAGCATAAACAGCATTTTCTTCGATAAACTTACGACGAGGTTCTACTTCCTCACCCATAAGAGTTGTAAATATTTTATCTGCTTCAATAGCATCAGCAATACTTACTTGTTTCATTTTACGGTTTGCTGGATCCATGGTGGTTTCTTTTAATTCTTTCCATTCCATTTCACCAAGACCTTTATATCGTTGAACTTCGATTTTATCGTTTGTAGCACCTTGAGAAACAAATTCTGAAATAGTTGCATCTCTTTCTTCATCAGAGAAAACAAAGCGTCTGTCTTTTTTGTATTCAACACGATACAAAGGTGGCATAGCAATATAAATATGTCCAGCTTCAACAAGTTGAGGCATATATCTAAAGAAGAAAGTCATAAGCAATGTTGCAATGTGAGCACCGTCAACGTCAGCATCAGCCATAATAATGATTTTGTGATATCTTAATTTTTCAATGTTAAAATCTTTACCAAAACCAGCACCAAGAGATGCAATTACCGGATTTAATTTATCATTGTTTGCAACTTTATCTGGACGAACTTTTTCTACGTTAAGCATTTTTCCCCAAAGCGGTAGAATTGCCTGAATTCTCGGATCTCTACCCTGCTTTGCAGAACCTCCCGCAGAATCACCTTCGACTATGTATACTTCACATTCTTCTGGATTTTTAGAAGAACAGTCTGCCAATTTTCCAGGAAGACCGAAGCTGTCCATTCCAGTTTTTCGTCGAGCATTATCTTTTGCTTTTCTTGCAGCAATACGAGCAGTTGCTTCAGAAACAGCTTTTTCCAAAACTTGTTCAGTAATTCTTGGGTTTTGTTCAAAGAATAAAGTTAATTGTTCATTTACCAAAGAATCCACAATTCCACGAACTTCACTATTTCCAAGCTTTGTTTTAGTTTGTCCTTCAAACTGTGGTTCTGGAACTTTACAAGAAATAACAGCTGTTAAACCTGCACGAACATCTTCACCAGTTAGTTTTTCTTCCTTATCCATCTTTTTTTGTAATTTTGCATTGTTTTGTAAAAATGCGTTCATTACACGAGTTAAGGCAGTTTTAAAACCTTCTAGGTGAGTTCCACCTTCTTTTGTATTAATATCATTTACGAAAGATAAAATATTTTCGTTATAACCTGTGTTGTAATGAAGAGCAACTTCTGTGAGTACGTCGTTTTTCTCGCCTTCAAAAAAGATAGGATTTTCTGGAATTACAGTTTTACCTTCGTCAAGATATTTAACAAAAGATTTAATACCACCTTCAAATCTGAATTCAACTTCTTTTGGAGTTGAAAGTCGTTCATCTCTTAGAATAATAGTAATTCCACTATTTAAGAATGCTAATTCTCTTAAACGTTTAGCTAAAATATCAAATTGATAAGTTGTTGTTTCTGTAAAAATACTAGCATCAGCTTTCCAACGAATAATAGTTCCAGTTCTATCTCCAGCTTCCCCAATTTCTACAACAGGTGCAGTTGCAACACCAACTTCATATTTTTGACTAAAAATCTTTCCATCACGATAAATAGTTGCTTCAAGCCAGTCAGAAAGAGCGTTTACACAAGCAACACCAACACCGTGCAAACCGCCAGAAACTTTATAAGAACCTTTATCAAATTTACCACCAGCATGAAGACGAGTTAATACAAGCTCAAGAGCAGAAATTCCTTCTTCTGGGTGAATATCAGTTGGAATACCACGTCCGTTATCTTCAACACGTAAAATATCATTTTGTTCTAGAGCAACAACAATTTTATCACAATAGCCAGCCATTGCTTCGTCAATTGAGTTATCTACAACTTCGTAAACCAAGTGATGTAGCCCATCAGGTCCTGTAGATCCAATGTACATACCAGGTCTTTTACGAACTGCTTCTAATCCTTTTAAAACTTGAATATTTGTTGCTGAATATGAAGTAGACATGTATACCTTCCAAAAAAAAAGAAATGGTTTATCGAGTATAACTCTATTGAAAAAAAAAGTAAAGGTAAGATATACTAGAGGAATGGTTAACGAATTTTGGGAAGAAGCAAAAAAACAAATTAAACAAGATTATGAGAACGAATCTAGAATAGAAGAATACAACTTTTGGATTCGCATGATTAATTTTATGAGTTCAGAAGGGACAACTCTAAATCTATCAGTTCCATCAGAATTTTTTCAAAGTCAAGTTATTAAAAAAGGCCACATTTCAGTAATTAAAGAAAAATTACATGATATTTCTGGTCAAAATTTCGATATCAATCTAATTATCAACAAAGATACAACTTCATCAACTAATGATGAGGACGATGATGATATTGATGATGAAATTGCCCCAAAATCAACAAATGTAAATACTTCAGTAATATCACAACCTTTGGAAAGTTCAAAATCCCTAAATCCAAAAGATGATAGAACAAAAGAATATCTTTTTAACTCATTTGTTATTGGTGATAATAACTCTTTTGCATATAACGCAGCATTAGCTGTAGCAAAAAATCCGGGACGAGCTTACAATCCACTTTTAATTTACGGTGGAGTTGGCCTTGGAAAAACTCACTTAATGTGTGCTATCGGAAATCATTGTTTAGCAAATGGTGATAAAAAAGTAATTTACGTTACTGCAGAAGATTTCACAAATGAATTTATTGAAAGTGTTGGTACAAAAACAACTCAAAAATTCAAAAATAAATATAGAAACGCTGATGTTTTATTAATAGATGATATTCACTTCTTCCAAAATAAAGATGGTACACAAGAAGAATTATTCCATACATTTAATGCGTTGTATGATTCTTTTAAACAAATTGTTTTCACATGTGACCGTCCAGTTTCTGAATTGAAAAATCTTGCAGACAGATTACGTTCTCGCTTTGAAAGAGGATTAAACGTAGACTTATCTTTGCCAAGTTATGAAACACGCCGTGCAATTTTAGAAAAGAAAGTTGCTCAATCTGGAAGATATGTTACAAGTGATGTAATAGATTACATTGCACAAAATGTTGCATCAAATATTCGTGATTTGGAAGCAGCCTTAACAAAAATTCTTGCTTACACAGAATTAGTTGGAAAAGAAGTTACTCTAGAAATCGCCCAACATGAATTAAAAGATAAAATTTGCATTCAACAGAATACAAATGTCGGAATGCAAACTATAATAAAAGTTGTTGCAGATTATTATGGACTTACACCTCGGGACTTAACTGGTCAAAAACGCTCTAAAAATATTGTTATTCCAAGACAAATTGCAATGTACATTATTAGAGAATTAACAGAATATTCTACAACAGAAATTGGTGGAGAATTTGGTGGAAGAGATCATACAACAGTTATGCACTCTATCAACAAAACAGGTGAAAATCTCCAAAATGATTCTAGCTTAGATTCTACTATTCAAATCCTAATAAAAAAAATACGGGAATATAAAAACTAATAACTTGTAGATAACCTGTTAAAAATTAGTTGAAAAACTAAAAAAATTGGGGATAAATAAAACCTCATGTTGAAATGTGGATAAATAAAAGTTGAAATACAGAAGTTTTCCACATCAAAATTTTCTTGTAAAATAAAGAAATAAGATAGTTTTACAGAAATCCACAAGCTCTATTATTATTATTATTAAAATTTATATATATAATATATAGTAAGGAAAATTAATAAATTAAGAAAAATAAAAAATTTTCCGAAACATTTAAACGGAGGCAATTATGAAATTTACTTTTGACCGAGATGCTATGCTTAGAGAAATCTCTATTGCACAAGAAATCATCTCTACAAAAAATGCACTATCTATTTTATCAAATGTATTATTCATTGCAGAAAATAATAGCTTAACTATAAAAGCAACTGATATTAAAGTTAATTTTGAAACAAAAATTCCTGTAGACATTGAAGAAGAAGGAACAACAACAGTTTTCTGTGATAAATTTGTTAGCATTCTAAATTCATTACCATCAGGTGATATTGAATTTGATCAAAAAGATACAGTTGTAACAATTAAACCAATTGCTATCAAAGGACAATTCAAACTAAAGAGCATGGCAAGTGATAAATTTCCAGAATTCACTTCTTCAGAAAATGTTCCATATTTTGATATTCCAGCTGATGAATTCAAAAATATGATTACACAAACTATCTTTGCATTATCTGATGATGAAACAAGATATTTTATGAATGGTGTTTTCTTTGAAAAAAATGATGATGATTTAACACTTGTTTCAACAGATGGTAGAAGACTAGCTTATGTTTCAAAACCACTATGCCAAGGTGTAACAACATTTTCATCAGCTATTGTACCTCCAAAAATTCTAAATATCATTTTGAAAAGAGCTCCATCTGAAGGATTTGTTTCTTTAGCAATCGTTGAAAAAATGATTTTTGTAAAATTTGGATCATATCAATTCACTTCAGTTTTGATAGATGGACAATTTCCAAACTACAGACGTGTTATTCCTGAATCACAATTATACAATTTCAAAGTTGAAAAAGCTGATTTGCAAAACGCTTTAAAACGTGTTGGTTTGCTAGTTGATAAAAAATCACCAAGAATTTACTTAGATGTAAAACCTGGTAGATTAACAATCACATCACAAGAGACAGAAATAGGTACTGCAAAAGAAGAAATTCCATGTTCTTATGATGGTGAAGAAATCATGATTGCTGTAAGTTATGTTCACCTTGAAGAACCTCTAAAAGTTATGAATGTTGATAGATTAAATTTCGAATTTACTGAAAAAATGAAAGCTATTACATTAAAACCAGAACCTAGTGAAGATTATTTCCATATCATTATGCCAATGCAAATGGAATAGGAGTAATTTTTGCCTTTTTTGAGTCTTTCTACATATAATTTTAGAAATCTTGAAAATAAAACAATAGACCTTCTTTCAAAGGAGGTCTATTTTGTTGGTGAGAATGGGCAGGGAAAAAGTAACTTGCTTGAAGCACTATATATTTCCTCTTATGCTTCTTCTTTTAGAACTAAAGTAGAAAATGAACTAATAAAAAACGGCGAAAATGAATATTCTATCAGAGGATTTTTTAGAGAAGAATCTGAAAAAACAACATCTATATCAATCACTTATAAAAACGGAAAAAAACGTATAGAAAAAAATGGAAAGCAAATAAAAGATAGAAAAGAACTTATAAATGCTATTCCATGTGTTTTATTTTGTCATGATGATTTAGAATTTTCTGTTGGAGAGCCTGAAAGACGTCGCTTTTTTATTGATCAGTGTCTTTCAATGTATGATGTTGTTTATATCGATGTAATCAGAAAATACAAGCAAATTTTGAAAAACCGAAATATAGTTTTGAAAGAACAAAAATTTGATTTACTAGAAATGTATGATATTCCTCTGGTAAAAGAGGGCTTGGAAATTCAAAAGCGTCGGAAAAAAGCGATTTTCAAATTTAATACAATTTTTACATCCCTTTATGAGCAAATTTCTGGTATTGAAGGTGTGAAAATTCATTATGAGCCTTCTTGGAAATCAGAAGAAGAAAATGAGGTTTTGGACTATGTTTTATCAAAGCGTGAAGGTGATAAAGCCATGGGAACTACTTTATCGGGGCCTCATCGTGATAGAATATATTTTGTGAAAGACGGAAAAAACTTTATATCAACTGCTTCAACTGGGCAAAGACGTCTTATTGCGCTGATTTTGAGAATTGCTCAGGCAACTTATTACACAGAAATCACTGGGAAAAAGCCAATTTTGCTAATGGATGATGTTTTGCTTGAACTAGATCCGAACAAACGTCAAAGCTTAACAGCCCTACTTCCAAAATACGACCAGTTGTTTTGTACTTTTTTGCCAGGGGAACCTTATGAAAGATATAAACATTCCACCACTCGCATATATCAAATAGAAAATGGAGATTGGGTTGAGTAATTATACTGAAAAGGCAGATACATTAATATCAAACTTTTTTTCAAATATCAGTTCTTCGGTAAATGAAGCTAATAAAACGGTTTCGGTTTGGCGCGAAGTTTTATTATCAATAAAGAGTCATCGTATTGATGGAAGTCAGTTGGCAGATCACAGTAGAATTATTGAGTTGAAAAACGGGAATTTGTTGGTGGAAACTGATCATCCCGGGCGAATTCAGTTGTTTCAAATGTATAAAAATTATATTCAAAATGGAATAAATAGAAAACTACCGGAATTGGAAGTAAAAAATATAGTTTTTCGGCTAAAAAAGAATGAAAAAAGCGGCACAGCAAAAAATGCGGAAGAAATAATCAGGGAACGGTTCGAATCTGATAATATAGATGATGATTTTGAGAAAAAATATCCTTCATCAAATGAAAAAGGTGATTTGCCAGATGAATTAAAAGCTATTTTTGATAGGATGAAGAATAACTAAAATTTGGAGTCGCTTCGCGACAGGAGATATTATGGAAGATAGAATTACTGCTTTGGAAATAAAAATTGCTTATTTAGAGGATTTTTTAAATAAACTACAGGCCATCGCTGTTGAGCAAGGCGAAATTGTTGATACATTGAAAGTTGAAAATCGGGTTTTGAAGTCTAAAATTAAAGAAATCTTAGATAATCAAGAACAAGATATTCCAAACCGTCGGCCGCCGCATTATTGATTTATCAGCTTTGAAAAGCTGGTAAACTTTTACGAGGGGAGAAAACCCTTTTTTTCGATGAAAAGGGTTTTCTCCCCTCGTGCACCTCTCTTTCCTAAAAAGACGACCAGAGGCTTTGCCAGCCTCTGGACTCTGGGCTGAGGAGTTTTTTGGGAATATTTGAGTTGTTGGCTTACGTGATTGGAATTGATGTCGGAAACGGGTCTTCGAGCGTTTCTGTTGGTGACCCACGTGTTTGGGGAAGGTTTCAGGCACGACTTGACAGCGTGCCGTGTTTAAACTAATTTATTTTTCAAATTCTATAGTTCACAGAAAAGAAATAGCAAACAAAATCTTTTACTTGACCATAAAACTGAAAAAAACTAAACTTGAAATATGAAAAAAAAGCAGAAATTTTCCCTTCCAGATTCTAAAATCATTTTGCTAACATCACTCATTTTAATTGTTGGTGTGATTATGCTTTTCGTTAGCATTTTTCTCTCTCCATCACAAAATCAAAATGATACAGTTTTAGAAACCATAATTGTCCAAAAAGAGGAAAACACAAAACAAGATTCTTCTCAAAAAACAGAAACTCAAACTCCACCAAAAACCGTGGAAAAAGTTGATACAGAAACAAAAGTTTCAACCCAAGTAAAAACCGAAAAAACTGAAACTCAAAAGCAACTAGAAACAACCAAAACTGAAAAAGTTGTTATTGTGGAAAAGCCAAAAACTGTAGAAACTGTTACCTCAGAAAAGCCAAAATCTGAAACAACTACAGTAAAACCAACAAAGTCTGGAAAGCTAGTTTTCGTTTTTGATGATGCTGGTCACAATATGACTCAACTAAAGCCTTTTTTGTCTATGCCATTTCCTATCACCGTGGCAATTTTACCAAAATTACCTTACACAAAAGAAGCGGCTGCTGCACTTAAAAATGCAAATATTTGTACGATTTTGCACCAGCCAATGCAAGCAGTAAATCTTTCTGTTGATCCAGGACCTGGTGCCATCAAACCAGAAATGTATTCATACGAGATTGAAGAAATTGTAAAGAGTAACCTTTCAGAAGTTGGAGACCTTATTGGTATGAACAACCACGAAGGCTCTTTAATCACAGCCTCACAAAGTGATATTGGGACAGTTTTGGATATTTGCAAAGAAAAAGGTCTTATTTTCTTGGATTCTAGAACAAACTCTGCATCAAAAGCAAAACAAGCTGCCCTAGAACGCGGCATGACAATTTTAGAACGGGATATTTTCCTAGATAACATACAGGATAGAGCCGAAATCATAGCCATGGTAAACAAAGGCTTAGAAATCGCTGATAAAAAAGGCTACGCAATTATGATTGGTCACGTTTGGTGCAAAGATTTAGCAAATATTTTGTCAGAAATGTATCCCAAATTAAAAGCCCAAGGCTACAGTTTTTTAACATTGGAAGAATTATATAACGAACTAAACTAATATACTTTATAAACAAAAAAAGCACTGCCTAAGTCAACAGACAGTGCTTTCATTTTAACAAACCTTAACCAATTTTTGTACCGATAAAATCTTTATCATCTAAGATATTTCTAATGTTTTCGATATTTTTACCACCAGCACAAATTACAGAAATACCATTAGAAGCAGCTCTTTTACTTGCGATTGGATCAAATGGACAGTTCTTTCCAGGAGTCCATTCATCACCTACCATTTTTCTAAAATCATCCCAAGAAATTGTGTCTAAAGGCTTTGCATCAGGATTTGTACGAGGATCGTCTGTGTAAACTTTTTCAATATTAGAAAGATTTACAACAGTTTTTGCAGCAAAACGTTCTGCAAGAAGAACTGCATCATTATCAGTTGAAAAACCAGGTTTCCATCCTGCTGCAACCAAAATTCTTCCTGAAAATTCTTCGATAGCAGTAGGATCATACACAACATCTTGTGGACAAAGATTTCCAAAAGAAGCTTTCAAAAGTTGTGCGTTTAATCTTGTTGCCATAATTCCAATCCAGTCAGCTTGATCAGAAGTAGCGTTTTGATCATTTTCTGTGATTTTCTTATAAGCATTTTGATAAACACGTGCAGGAGCACCACCACCAACAACTAAAATCAGCTTTCTTGTGCTGTCTTCTTTTAACCAGTCTTTTACCATTCCGATAAATGCTGTTAAAAACTCTGTATCTGGTTCATTTGGAACAACAATTGAACCACCAACTGATAATACTTTTACCATTTTAGTATCCTTATAAATTAGTATATGCCCAAAACTTGAACCGGAGTCCAATAAGAGCTATATTGCAAAGTTTCGTCTGAAGCCTCTTCCCATATAGATTGTAAAGCATAAGATCTAGGTCTGTAAACTTTTTTTCCAGCGGATTGAGAGCCTTTGATATTATTTATATCCCGAGAAAATGTTACGTGCTGAGAATCAAGATTTCCAAAGTAAAATTCCTTAGGATTTGTTGATGGTTGGAAAACTTCACATTCAAGACCAGCCCCCATTGCAGGGTCAACAGGAATCCATCCCACTGTGTCTAAGTAAAATTCTGCCCACCAGTGATTTTGAGCTGTCATATTTTGTTGGATAATAACACCAGAATCCAAAATTGTAGGAATTCCCGCTGCACGAGAAAGCATAGTGAAAAGCAAAGCCATATCAAAAGCATCAGCACTTCCAGTTTCCAAAACATCTAAAGTATCACTTGTAAGAGGCTTAGTTTCCTGCAACAACACAAAATTATTAATAATATAATTGTAAATCAACTGTGCTTTTTTGTAAGGACTTGTTTCCTTTTTCACTATTGTATTTGCAAGTTTCACGATTTTTTCATTATCACTTTTTATAAAATCGTTACTTTTTGTATATGCAGAATAAAATTCTTTTGCTACAGTTTGTGTTTTCGCAGTTGGATTTGAAATTGTTGTGGTTACTGCGAGAGTTTTTACCACAAAAGAGTTCTTAAACTCAAATTTCTTGCTTTGCTCTAAAACAGAGTTGTCCACAGAAATTTGCTGAATTACAGAATTTTCATAATTTGATAAAATTGGAGTTGGCACAGATTCAGTTGTTAAAACAGAACGCTGCCAAGCACTAATTGATGGATGAGGCATAAACACAGTGATAGAAGCCTTTGAATCAGTTTTTATATCTTGAACATTTGCTCCCAAAGTCAAAATATAAGTATGCTCATCAGTGTATTCTTTTTTTCCGTTGGCCTTATTCAAATCAATGCGGATTTTATTACTTTCACCGTTTTGTGTTTTAATGTAAAAATACCCAGAAGTTGCCCCATCTGGAATTCGCAAAGTAATTTCTTGGTCACCCCAATAAAGATAATCGCCGTCAAAATCAGAACAAGTTATCCAAGAATCAGAGGAAGAGTTTACAATTTTTGATGTAAAATAAGCTTCACTATCCTTTCTAAGAGAACCAAAATTTGTTCCAGAAATAGTGATTGTACTGCCAATAGTTAAATTATCACCAGTGAAATATTGAATATGTGGCTGGGTTGTAGTTGTATTTACAGGGACAGGAATAGGCATCGTATCTTTGTCTGTAAAAACCACTGGCTCAGAACGACCAGCAGGAGTAACAACATACATCAATCCGTCACTGATTGTAAATGGCAAAACCAAACTGATTTCAGTATCTGTCCAAATTGTGTAATCAGATGCGGTAATTCTGTTTCCACCAAGTTCAACATAACTGTCCGAACGTTGAGTTCCAAAATGCTTACCTTTTAGGCTAACAACTTCGCCGCCAGTTCCCACAGATGGTGTAAGAGAGTATATTACAGGAGCTTTCTGCAAATATCGAGAAATAAAGATAATTGAAAAAGTAATTGCTAAACAAGCAAAAAGATAGAGACCACCTCTAAAGGATGGATATTTTCTAAACAGATATGAAAATTTGCTTTCAGATTTCACTTTTCTACGTCCACAATAAAAGATGTAGGTAGTATAACATCTCTTGGGGTAGTTTGTGAATTGAAATCAACAAATCCTGATAAATTTATGCTAATTGTTATAGTTTGAGACAAATCTGGTCTAAAAATATCAATTGTAGCAGTAGTCAATCTTTCTCCAGTTGTAGCAACAGGTGTTGTAGAATAAAGAGAAGCCTCGCGAGCAACTCCTGTTTCTCGCAATGAAACTACATTTTGCTGATTAGAAGCGTTTATTCCAGAAAAAATTTGTGGCTGGGAAATTATTTGAGCTGGTGTGTTTTTATGTGCGCGAATAGGGAGAATAACAGCCAAAAACAAAGCTGCCACAGTGATAACAGGCATTGACCATCGGGCAAAACTTGAAAATTGAAAACCTGCTGGAGTAGTTACAGATTTATATTTCATCTTTGTTTTTAATCTTAGAAAACTTTCGTCCAATTCAGAATCTGAAAAAGATATTGCACATGCGTCCTCTTGTAAAGTTGATTGTAAAAACTTCATTTTATCCAACTGTTTTTTACATTCACTACAAGATGATAAATGTTCTTCTAATTTTTGCTCATATTGTCGTGGCAATTCTTTATCAATATAAACTGATAATAAATCTAACTCAGGGCAAGTAGACATCATTTTCTCCTAAAATTTTTGCAAGTTGTTCTCGAGCTCGGAAAATTCTAACTTTTACGTTCCCCTCCGTAATTCCAAGCACTCGACCAATCTCTTTATAATTTAATTCGGCATATTCCCGTAAAATTAATACCATTCTAAGATTTTCAGGAAGTTGATCTAAAGCATCTTTTGTCTTTTTAATAGCCTCTGCTTTTAGAAGTTCTACTTCACCAGATTCAGCTTTTCGAGTATCTTCTCGCAATGCTCGTTCGTATGCACGTTTTTCTCTAACCTTACGTTTTGCGTAATTTAACGAAGCGTTTTTTACAACTCGAATCAACCAAAATTTTGCATCATCAAGGGAAGGAAAAACAAGTTTCTTTTCCCGCATTTTGATAAGAGAGTCGTGCACTAAATCTTCAGCCGCCTCTTCGTCATTTACAATTCTGTAAGAAATACGAAAAAGCGTCTGCATTACTGCGTTGTAAATTTTTCTAAAATCAGAGTCTTTTTCAGAATATACAGCATCACCTGTATTCGAAAAAAATGCCCCATGATCACTTCTATCGTTAAACAATTATGCCTCCAAAAAGGTTACAAGCAATTTACTCTTTTTTCCAAACTGTGCCTTCTGGAGTGTCCACAAGAACAATGCCTTTTTCTTTTAGAATATTTCTAATTTCGTCTGCTCTTGCCCAGTTTTTTGATTTCTTTGCTTCGTTTCTTTCTGCAACCAAAGCATCAATTTCTGGATCGCTTTCACCTTGAGCAGTTTCAGCAACAGGCGATAATGCTTCACGTGCTTTTTCAATCAGATTTAAGCCAAGAACACAATCAAGTTTTGCAATAAGAGCAAGTTTTTCTTTTGCCTCAATATTTTGATTTTTGATAGCAACTTGCAATTCTGACAAAGCTTTTGGAGTTGAAAGGTCATCTTCAATAGCTTTTGTAAATGCTTCGATTACTTTTGCAGCATTTTCTGACCAGTCATTTTTTGCAAGGATTTCAGCTTCTGTGTATGTAAAATCTTTTTCATCAGCTAGAACTTTTGCAACACGAGAAACAAGAGCTTTACGTGCATTTTTTGCAGAATCCATTGCATCAAAAGAGAAAGCAACTTGACTTCTGTAATGAGCACCTAACAAGAAAAAGCGATAATCAAGCGGGTCATATCCTTTGTCTACAAGTGTTTGTAGAGTTAAGAAGTTTCCACTTGATTTTGACATTTTACCGCCATCTTCGCCATCTTTTGTTTTTGCGATAACCAAAAACTCGTTATGAAGCCAGTAATTAACCCATTTTTTGCCAGTGGCGCCTTCTGACTGTGCAATTTCGTTTGTGTGGTGAATTGGAATATGGTCGATTCCACCAGTGTGAATATCAAAAGATTCCCCAAGATATTTCATACTCATAGCAGAACATTCGATGTGCCATCCTGGATATCCTCTACCCCATGGACTGTCCCAAGTTAGAGCTTGATTTTCAAATTTTGATTTTGTGAACCATAGAACAAAGTCATAAGGATTGCGTTTATTTTGGTCAACATCGATACGAGCACCAGCTTTCAAATCATCAAGATTTAAGTTTGCAAGTTCGCCGTATTTTGGGAAAGTTGAAACATCAAAATATAGATTTCCACCAGCCATATATGTGTGGCCGTTTTCTTCAATCCGTTTGATAAGAGCAATCATTTCTCCTACGTGTTCTGTGGCTTTACAAACTGTAGTTGGACGTTTGATGTTTAGTCGGTCAATATCATTGAAGAAAGCTTTTGTGTAAAAATCTGCTATTTCAAGAACAGATTGTCCTCTTTCCTTTGCTGTTTTTAGCATTTTATCTTCACCGTCATCAGCATCCCCAGAAAGGTGCCCAATGTCTGTAACATTCATAACGTGATTAATATCATAACCTAAAAATCTTAGAGTTCTATCTAATGTATCAAGAAAAACATAGGCACGTAGATTTCCGATATGGGCGTAATTGTAAACTGTAGGTCCACATCCATAAAAACCAACTTTACCTTCTGTTAGAGGTTGAAAATCTTCCATCTTGCGACCCATTGTATTAAACAAACGTAATGCCATTTTTGTCTTTTCTCCTTAAAAATTTGCAAATTGATATATATTGGTTTATCAAATTATATATTTATTATATACTAAATTTAATATGAATAATTTACGTAATATAGCAGAAAATATCAATAGTTCTGAGGTTTTCAAAGGTTCAATTAAATACGATGAACCACTCAAGAATTATACAACTTTTAAGGTTGGTGGTAAAGCAAGAGTTTTTGCAGAACCAGAAGATTTTGAGAGCCTAAAATTCTTGCTAGCAGAACTTTCAAAAGAAAAAATTCCATCGTTTATTTTGGGCGGAGGCTCAAATCTTGTTCCAAAAGATGATGATTTAGAATGCTTTGTAATATCAACAAAAAAATTATGTAAAATTTCTTGCCAAAAAGATAATGATTCTGTAGTGATTTCAGCAGAAGCTGGCGCCACCATAAAATCAATAACAGAATTTTGTATAGAAAACAGTTTATCAGGGTTAGAAAACTTTGCAGGACTTCCAGGTTCCATTGGTGGCGCATGTTACATGAACGCCCGTTGCTACGAAACTTCTTTTAGCGATGTTGTTTTATCCGTAAAATATTTGGACTTTGAAGATAAAAAAGATTTTTCAATTCCAGTGATAAAAGAATATTTTTTTGATATTGATGATTGGGATTACAAAAAAAGTCCCTTCCAAGATACAAAACGAGTGATTTTAGAAGTTTTACTTCGAGGAAAAATCGGAGACAAAACAGAAATCCAAGAAAAAAGTTCCCATTTCGTAGAAGATAGAGAAACAAAAGGCCATTTTAAGTTTCCATCTGCAGGAAGCGTTTTCAAAAACAACCGAGATTTTGGAAAACCAAGTGGAAAAATCGTTGACGAATGTGGATTACGGGGAAACAGTGTTGGCGGCGCACAAATTGCACCTTGGCACGGAAACTTTATCATCAACAAAGAAAAGGCAACTGCACAAGATATCAAAACTCTAGTTGAAAACACAAAAAAAGCTGTGGCAGAAAAAACTGGATTTAATCTTGAATGTGAAATTCTCTTCGTTGATGGCGGAATTGTAAGATAACTAAAACAAACTTACAAAAAACGGCATTGCAATATACAAAGAAAAAATAATTAACAGCGTATAGCCAAAGATTTCTATTCCGAAACTAAGCTTTTTGATAGTAGATTCTTTGGCTTTCAATGCTGTAAAAAGTCCTTTTCTTCCAAACCAAGCAAAATATGCCACAATGATAATCGGAATTGCCATTCCCAACGACATAAAAGAAACCGCTGCAATTCCAGCCCCTAAAATATCAAGAGTAAAAGACAAAACCAACACCAAAATTGCCCCCGGACATGGATAAATTCCAGAAATCAAAAATGGTACTAAATCACCAAAAGAATTGTTTTGATTTTTAGCAATTTTTTTCTCCGAAGCATCCTCAGAAAGTGCCACATCACTTTTTTCTTGCTTCTTTGAAGACTTTACAAACTCCAAAGTTTCTTTCACGATTAGGAAAAGCGCCACAACAATTATAAGCAAATAGGAAAAGCCTTCCATGTAAATTGTGTATGCGTTTGTGTTTGCAGAAATAGAGCCCGAAATTCCTTTGAAAATCAGCATAAGACAAATGGCACATCCACCATGAAGCAAGGCAAGTAAAAATCCTGTAGTTAAAGGCTCGTACCAAGGAGATTTTCTTGCAATATAAAGAGAAAATACAATAGTTTTTCTGTGACCAGGCCCTGCAGCGTGAATCATTCCGTATAAAAATGCTACGGTTATTATCCCCATAAGAATATTTGACTTTTCTTGGCCTTCAGAGTTTTTCCAGTTTCTAAAAAAACTTGCGATTTGCTCTCTTAAATCACCTTGAAAAACGGTAAGCTTTTTATTGGTTTTCCCAACTAAAACTGGACTTGGCCCAGATTTCTCAGCAGCCACTTCAGCAGTCTGATTTTGAGATAAGGCCACATCATCTTGGGGATTTTGATTTTCAGACAGATTTTCTTTTGATGGTAAAGCTGGACTTCCACCACCTAAGCTTGAATCAAAAAAAGGATTTGCCCAACCGAAAGTGAGAACGAGGCTAAATATTAATGCGAAAATAATTTTTTTCATGGCTTCCTAGTTGTTATTTGTAAGTTAAGTGAACTTCTTTTGGATAATAAGTTTGTAGTCCCGGCTTCCATTCGTAATAAACTGTGGTATCAGAAGCTGGTGCCAAAGGGCTATAGTAAACTGGGAAATCTTTGTTTTCCTCGATAGCATAGTTTACTGACACCTTAGACGCATCGTATTTCAAAGAAACGGGATTATCTGGATAACGCACATCACAAAAATATGTGTAATCGTAAACAGCAAGATAAAGCTCGTTTCCTTTGTACTTGCTTAAATCAATATAAAATTTATAAACAAGCAAACCATCTTTTTGGTAAGCAGAGAAATTTTCTACTTTTTCAGGATTTGTACGAGTTTTTCCTTGGCGTATAAAAGTAAAATAATAATAGTTTTTCAAATTGATAAAAGCATAATTATAAATGTAGTCTGTTTCTTCTGCATCAAATTTGCCATTCAAATCAAAATCGTAAGTATAAATAATATCAGCGCTAAAATATGAATCAAAAGTCCACTCAAGCCAGCAGCCAGCAAGTTTATTATCTTCAAAAACGAATTCTTCTGTACTTGAAAAAAACATGTGAGGATGGGCAGCAACTAAAAATCCACAAGCCAAAAATCCAATAATCAAAATATATTTTTTAAGTGATTTCACGAAAAACTCCTAAATCAAACAATTTTCTCTTAGTATAAAATAGAGAAAGTGATTTTTCAATATGGGAAGATGGGGAAGATTATTTCACATAAAATAACATATTTTCAAAATCAAATTGAACAACCTTATCTTTGAAAAATTCCATTCCAACAGTGTTATGATAAAATGCAAGATTTTTCACAATATCTGGAAGATTAATAAATCGTGCTTTCCCGTTGTAACACTTAACATTTTCAACAACAACTTCTCCAACTTGAAGAGAATCTATTTTGATGTAAGAATTCCACTCCAAAAGGGATTTATCAAAAGGTTTTAGATAATCTTCGTCAGAAAGGACGATTTTCCCTTCTCCAAAATTATCTCGTATTACACCAAAACCTTTTGTACCAAAATCAATTAGCGCTGTATCAGATTTTCCATTTATCAAAACCGGAATTTCATAAAAATAATTATCCAGAATATTTATTTCTTTCATTTGTATTGGGTTGGCTTCAATTTCATAATCGCCAATTATCACTTTTTGATTTGGCATATCAAAGGTAACTTTTCCAAATTTTTTGAAAAAGGACAAACCTATAACGCCATCATAGTATAATCCTGCATAAGTTGTCTTAAATTGATCTTTTCGATATTTGAACTGAATATCAGTAAGTTTTAGTTTATTTTCTGTTTCCAAAGATACTTGCTTAATTGTGTAGGTTCCAGGTTCTGAAAATCTATATTTTGGAAATAATTTCTTTATAGCCCGTTTTGAAAACATATTTACATCAAGCCCAGAGTCAAATTCAAGTTGCAATTTTACGATTTCATCATCAGGAGTTTTTGCGTAAAATGTAAATAATGGCATATATCCATTAAAACCATAGGAAAAGGGAATTTCGTTTTCTGCATAATTTTGAAAATCAATGTTACTATTTACAGATTTACAAGAAACCATGCTCAATAAAAGCAAAATTGATATCAAGATTTTCATCACTTTTTTTTTCATAAGATAACCTCTATTTTTTCTAAATGACATTTTTGTCCTAATTTTTATAAGTAATAAATTAACCTTTATGAGCGAAAAAAGTTACAATCTAAAAACTATCACAATGTATGTTTCGATATTAAATAAAAAATGAAATATTGATTAATGCATGAAAAAAACAGAAAAGTAAAATATTGGGATAATATTTGTAGGCGACTAAACTAAATACTTGAAAAACAATGGTAGCAATAAATTTATATATTCCAAATTGACCATGCAATAAAAAAAACAATAAAGAAATAATCAAGATGGATAAGAAACTCGAAATCCGTGTTTTGGTAATTTCTTGATAAAAGCCCCATTTAAAAAGTAGTTCCTCAAAAAATCCACCTACAAGAAATGTAACAACAAATAGCAAAACTTGATTAATAGAAAATGGTTCTAAGGTTTTTGTTATATATCGTGCTTTTATTGTTATTGCAAACTTTGCCACAACAATACTTGTCAAAATAATGATTACAAGGAGTTTTGGAAAAACAGGTTTTTCGATTCGCGAATACTGCTTTATTTTTTCAAGTGAAAATGGATTTTCAATTCGACAAATAAAATATATTGCAGGAATCATAAAAATAATCTCGCAAATATATTCGATTGTAAGATTTACCTTAACAACCTTAAAAATCGAAAAGAAACAAAAAGTGACTATATATAAAATAAAGTACTTTTTAAAATTTGTTGCTTTTAGATCTTCCAACATTTTCATAATTAACCTCGCTTTTTAACTTATATTTTATATTCTAAATCCCGTTATTATTTTTGTCAAACTTTATTTTTACTTTTTGTAATTTTGTCATTTTAACCAAACAAAAAAAGTGAGTTTTCTCACTAAATTCTAGTGAAAAAACTCACTTTCCTATATAAAAGCTAATTTTGGAAAAACTCTAATTTGTTGTATCAGTTAAAAATGAGCTCCCCCCCCCAACTTCTTTTTCATTAACATCCGATTTTTGACGACTTAAAACTTGATTTGTAACATAAGCAAGTTGGCTTGGGTCAATCGGCTTTCCAATATGAGCATTCATTCCAGCTTTACGACATTTTTCTACATCTTCATCAAAAACATTTGCAGTCATGGCTATAATCGGAATTGTATGACCTTCTTTTTTTTCGCCGCTACGCAAAGCCTTTGTGGTTTCATAGCCATTTAGTTCTGGCATCTGAATATCCATATAAATCAAATCGTATGCTTTTTCAGGGGCTGCGTTAAACTTTTCTAAGGCAATACGCCCATTTTCTGCAAAATCACACTCAATATTTATATTATGCAATAAAATATTTATAATCTGGCGGTTTATAGCATTATCTTCTACAACCAAAGCCTTGATTCCGCCAAAATCATTTCCAACCTTCTTGGTTTTCTCGCTTTCCTTTTCAGAAATCTTTTCAGCAGAACTGATTGTAAAGAAAATATCAACAGTAAACTTTGTGCCCTTATTTTCTTCACTAGCTACTGAAATACTACCGCCCATGGTTTCAATCAGATTTTTAGTGATAGCAAGTCCAAGTCCTGTTCCTTCAATATTAGCAGTTTTTTCATTATCTTCCCGAGAAAATGGACTAAAGATTGTTTCTAGATTTTCTTTTTTTATTCCAAATCCAGTATCTTCTACAGAAATCTGAAAAGCACATTTTCCATCTCTAAGAGTTGGCTTTTCCTCAATAGAAAACCAAATTGAACCCAATTCTGGAGTAAATTTCACCGCATTTGAAAGAAGATTTATCAAAATACGTTGGATAATCAACTTATCCCCAATTAAATATGTATGATCAATAAAACTTTCTGTGTAAAGAGTTATTTTTTTCTTTTTACAATCCGGATGGATGATATTTGCCACGTCATTTATCAAAACGCCAAAATCAAAAGGCTCTTCTTTGATAACAAACTTTCCACTGTCGATGCGAGACATATCCAAAACGTTATTGATAAGTTGCAACAAGTGACTAGAAGATTTTTTGATAATATTCAAATAATTCAAAACTTTTGGCTGAATATCTTTTTCTTGAAGCGCAAAATCACTCATACTGATAATCGCATTTAGCGGAGTACGAATATCGTGACTCATATTTGATAAAAAAGAGGATTTAGCCTTGTTAGATTGTTCTGCCATAGCCAAAGCTAGTTTTAGCTTTTCATATTGAGCAACTTCATTTTTGTGCATATCATCCTGTATCAAGCGACTTTTACTTTTGTATGCCACTAAGAAAACCAACAAGATAGAAACACAAATCATTAAAATTAAGAAGATACTTAAACGGGTAATATATCTTGAAAAATCAAAGTGATTTCTACTAATAACATCTTCTGGAACCATAAAAAACAAGTGGCAGCGTGTAGCTTCGTATTTTTCTCCAGAACCAAGAGGGTAAAAAATAAAATAATGGCTTTCCTTTGTAAGTTGATTTTTCATAAAGCCAAGATAAGTTTTACCTTCTTGCAAGGCTGTACTTATATTAACTTTGTCCTCAGAAAAATTTGAAACATCACAATTTTGTAAATATGAAAAAACATTATTTGGAAAACGAATTTTTGGGTTTGGCTGTTCTGCTAATTTTGTTCCATTGTTATTTATCAAACTTAAATAACCCATAGACTCAAATTGCTTTATATTATCAAAATTTATAGTACTATTAAATGTAATAGCTGTAGAAACCGCAATAATTCTTTCGCCTTTTATAGTAATTTTAGAATCAACATTTAAAATATAATCAAGATTATGTCCGTCAGTAGAAAAACTTTTTCCTTCTTCTGCAATATTTTCCACTTTTTTTGCAACTTTTGGTCGAATTACTGTTTCTGCATTTTCGTTATAAAGACGACCTGATTCAGTAATTAAAGTGATTCGATTATTTGACCACACATCTTTTTTTTCTTTTAAGAATTTCTGTAGTTTTTCAAAATCTGTACCTTCATAGTTTTCACAAAAGTTTTTAACGATTTCTAGTGAATTCCAATTCTTATTAAAATTATAAGCAACTACTTCTGATATTGTAGATGCATAATCTTCTAGATGAATACAAGCATCACTATGTTGTCTTTCCTTAAAAGTATCTTGCAAACGCATAAAGAAGAATGTAGAAACCAAAACAGAAAAAATGATTACTACGATAATCCAAGGAATAAAAACTCTTCTAGAACTGTACTTATTTTTCATACAAACAAAATCCTCAAATAATATGTAAACATTATAATACCTGTAGTTCTTGCCGTCAAATAATGATATAATAATTTTTATGAAAACTGAAAGAATTGACAAAGTTTTAGCAAAACACGGATTTGGAACTCGAAAAGAAGTAAAAAAATTACTTCACGCAGGCTTGGTAACAATCAACGATAAAATTGTTACATCACAAGATTATAAAATTGATTTGGAAAATGACACCCTTTTTGTGGAAGATGAAAAAATCAATTTGCGCACAAATCTTTATATCATGATGAATAAATGCCAAGATGTGGTTTGTTCCTCAAAAGATGGATTGCACAGAACAGTTTTTGATTTGTTAAAAGATGAAGATAACCACAGTTTCATGGGCGGCGATTTACATTGTACAGGCCGTTTAGATATTGATACAGAGGGATTTTTAATTCTCACAACTGATGGCGCTTTGACTCACAAGTTAATTTCCCCAAAATCTGAAATCTCAAAAAAATATGCTGTAACTTTACGAGATTCTGTTTCTCCTGAAAATCAAGCAGACTATATCAAACAATGTGAAACCGGTATCGAAATTCCGCCAGAAGGAAACGAAGCAGGATTTACATCTTTACCAGCAAAACTAGAGTTTACATCAGAAAATACATGTAATCTTACAATTACAGAGGGCAAATATCACCAAGTTAAAAGAATGATGGCTGCTTTGGGAAATGAAGTTGTGTTCTTGAAACGTACCGCTATTGGAAATCTAGAATTAGATTCAAATCTTCAACCAGGAGAATACAGAGAACTTTCTAGTGACGAAATAAATGCAATTTTTTCCCTTTAAGTAGAATTTTCCTCTTGCTCGTTTGATTATCTAGTTTTATAATTTTCTTAATGAAAGTTTTATTAGCTGATGACGACAACGCAATGCGTTTATATTTTACAAGATTTCTAGAAAAAAAAGGTTTTACTGTAACTGCTTGCTCAAACGGTAAGGACGCATGGGATGAATTCCAAAAAGAACCTTTCAATCTTATTTTGTTAGACTGGAATATGCCAGAAATGACTGGTGCAGAATTGTGCGAACGAATCAAGCAAACTCAAATAGATTCTTACGCTTACGTAATTTTGATTACTTCACGTTCAGATTCTGAAGATATTATCGAAGGTCTTGAAAGTGGAGCTGACGACTATATTACAAAACCAGTTGTTGCAGCAGAGCTTAACGCACGTATTTCTTCTGCATTACGTGTTCTTGATTTTGAGGAAAAACTTAAAAACAAAGAAAAAGAAGTTAGACTAAACTGTTACAGAACTTTAACACAGCTTGCAGAAACTAGAGATCACGAATCAGAAGGTCACATGAATCGTGTTGGCGAATTTTGTGAAATGATAGCAAGACAAATGGGCTTAGACGAAAAATTCTGCCAGGACTTAAAGATTTTTGCTCCAATGCATGATATTGGAAAAGTTGGTATTCCAGACGGTATTTTACACGTACCAAGAGAACTTTGTCGTGAAGAATTCCAAGTTATCAAACTTCACACACAAATTGGTTGGCAAATTCTAAAAGATAAGGAAGTTTTCAAACTTGCTGCAGAAATTGCTTACACTCACCACGAACACTGGGACGGTCAGGGTTATCCACGGCATCTAAAAGGTGAAGAAATACCTCTTGCTGGACGAATTTGCGCAGTTGCTGATTGTTATGATTCTTTGCGTTCTGTTCGTTCATACAGATCCAAAGCTTCACACTCGCAGATTATAGACTGGATTAAGCTAAATTCTGGTACACTTTTCGATCCACAGGTCGTTGAGGCAACACTTGCAATTCAAGATGATATGAAAAAGCTATTTAACGATACATATTCGGATAATTTAGAAACAGTTATAAATCGTAGCTAAAGCAGAAGGTCAAGAATGATAAAATGTTCTTGGCCTTTTTTTATTTCCCGTCAATATTTTTACTTTTATTCAAACCAATATTATGATATGATTAATCCATGAAATATTTTGACAGCGATTATCTAGAAGGGTGTGCTCCAGAAATTTTAGAAGCACTCTCAAAAACAAATTTTGAACAAACTCCCGGATATGGAAAAGACAAATATTCGGACAGTGCAAAAGAAAAAATCAAAGCAGCTTGTGAATGCCAAGATGCTGATGTTTGGTTTTTAGTTGGTGGAACTCAAGCAAATTCCACAGTTTTAGATTCAATTTTGAAAGTTGGAGAAGGCGTTATCTCTTGTGATACAGGGCACATTGCTGGACATGAAGCTGGCGCTATTGAAACATTTGGCCACAAAGTGATTACAATCCCTCACAAAAACGGGAAACTCTCTGCAGCAGACGTAAAAAAATATCTTGTAAACTTTTACAATGATTCAAGTTACGACCACATTGTTCCACCAGGAGCAGTTTACGTTTCTCATCCAACTGAATACGGAACTCTTTACACAAAAAGTGAACTAGAAGATTTACACGAAGTTTGTAAAGAATACAACATACCACTATTTTTAGATGGTGCAAGACTTGGTTACGGACTTACAACTCCGGGAACTGATGTTACATTACCTGTACTTGCAAAAACCACAGATGCATTTTATATCGGAGGAACAAAAGTTGGTGCACTTTTTGGAGAAGCAGTTGTTTTCCCAAAGAAAGACATTGTAAACAGATTTTTTACAAGCATCAAACGCCACGGTGCTTTACTTGCAAAAGGAAGATTGCTTGGGATTCAGTTTGATACACTTTTCACAGACGGTCTTTACTTCAAACTTGCAAAAAATGCTATCGACAATGCAGTTTATCTAAAATCAGAACTTGCAAAAAAAGGATATAAATTCTTTATCGACTCACCAACAAACCAAACTTTTGTAATACTTGAAAATACACAGGTAAAAGCTCTTCAAAAAGAAGTTTCGTTTAGTATTTGGGAACAATACGACGAAACTCACACAGTTGTACGCTTTGCAACTAGTTGGGCAACCAAAAAAGAAGATGTTGATTTCTTGCTAAATCTTTTATAAGAAATACATTTTCAAAACTATTGACACAAAAAAAAGCCCTTTCTTGAAAACTATCAAGAAAGGGCTTTTAGTTATACTATAAAAACTTTAGATAAAACAAAAATTATTTTTCAGACATTAACAATGTCTTGGAATCTAGTTTCAAACTAGCAACATCAGATTCTTTTCCATGAGATTTCAAAATCTTCATTTGGATAGTATCTGGTTTTTGTTCAAGATGAAGGATACAATCTACATCAGGATTTGAATAAGATGCATCATTTTCAACATTGTGGCTGAACCAAATTACAAGATTTGCTTCTTTACCATATTCTTTCAATGCTTTGTAGTCTTCTGATTTTAGAAGAGCTAAATCCAAACCATCAACAATCATACAACTTGCTACAATTCCACCTTGAGCCAAAGCTTTTAGTGTATTGATAATTCTTTCTGCAGAAACTGTGTCTGGACTGAAGTTCAAAATAACACGATTACGAATTACAGAATTTTTAACTTCATCAGCATCTGCAAGATTTTTCTTTTTAGCTGTTTCATCAAAAATATCACCGTACCATGTAATTACGTTGTCAGAATGTTGGTTGAATGATACGTGTACAACAGTTTTTTCTTGTAATAACATATCTAAACCGAACTGTACTAAGACAGAAGTTTTACCCAACCCTTTTTTTGATGTTAGAACACCAATTTCGCCAGCTGCAAGTCCACCATTAGCAGACTTTTCTAAAAATCGTACCGGACTTCTCTCAATTAATTCTTGCTTTACCATAATAGTTTCTCCTTGTAGAATTTTAGTATTTTTAATTCAGAAATAAAAAGACTCTGTATGTAATTTACATAGGATTTTGAAAATTTCAAAATAATCATAAACGTTTTTTTATTTCCTTTTCTAATTACATTGTAGACCACAAATTCATTTTTGTACAATTTTATTTTTCAAAAATTAAATTTCTCTAAAAAACGTAAATTCTTTATAGGTAGATTTCTAATATTTTAGACAAAAAAAAGCCAGCTCATCAGAAGCGAACTTCTAGCGAACTGGCTTTTAGTAAACACAAAAGTTTAACTATTTTTTAAGGATTATTTTCCTTGTTGTTCTTTGCGTTTCTTTTCTTGGTATTCAGCAATTAGTTTTTCAGAAACTGATGTAGGAACTTTTCCGTATTTTTCAAATTCCATTGAGAATTCTGCTTTACCTTGTGTTAAAGAACGTAGGATTGTTGAGAATCCGAACATTTCTGAAAGTGGAACTTCTGCTTCTACACGTGAGAATGCACCGTCTTCTGTTGAAGAAACGATAACACCACGACGTTGGTTGATAGCACCAAAGATGTTACCTTGGAATTCTGTTGGACCTTCGATAGAAACTTTCATGATAGGTTCCATGATACATGGTTTTGCTTTTTCATAAGCTTCACGGAATGCACCTTGAGCAGCTAATTGGAAAGCAATATCAGAAGAGTCAACTGGGTGAGATTGACCATCATTGATTGTACATTTAACACCAACGATTGGGAATCCGATTAGGTGACCCTTTGTCATAGAAGCTTTGAAACCTTTATCACAAGAAGGTACGTATTCACCAGGAATAGCACCACCCTTAATGTTGTCTACAAATTCGTAGTCTTTGTCTGCAATTGGTTCCATGAAACCAGCAACACGACCGTATTGTCCAGAACCACCAGATTGTTTTTTGTGTGTATAGTTGAAGTCTGCTTGTTGTGTGATTGTTTCACGGTAAGCTACTTGTGGCATACCTGTTTCAACTTCACAGTTGTATTCACGACGCATACGTTCAACGTAAACATCTAGGTGAAGCTCACCCATTCCTTTGATAATTGTTTCGTTTGATTCAGGATCAACGTATGTTTGGAATGTTGGGTCTTCTTTTGTAAAGCGGTTAAGAGCTTTAGCCATTTGGTCAGCAGATTTCTTATCTTTTGGTTTGATAGATAGAGAAATAACTGGGTTTGGAACGAACATAGAAGTCATTGCGTAGTTCAATCCTGTACTACAGAATGTATCTCCAGATGCACATTCAATACCGAATAGAGCAACGATATCTCCTGGTAAACCTTCGTTAATATCTTCCATTGAAGCTGAGTTCATACGAACTAGACGACCAACTTTGAACTTTTTGCGTGCACGTGTGTTATAAAGTTCTTCACCTTTTTTAATTACACCTTGGTAAACACGTACGTATGTTAACTGACCATATTGACCATCTTCTAGTTTGAATCCAAGTGCAACACAAGGATCTTTTTCTGATGAAGAAAGGTCAACTGGAGCTTCATTGTTGTCGAGGTCAAGAGCAACGTTTTTAACTTCTGTTGGGTTAGGTAGATATTTTACAACACCGTCTAGAAGTGGTTGGATACCCTTGTTTTTGTATGCAGAACCACAGAAAACAGGAACGAATTGTTCTGCAAGTGTACCTTTACGGATTGCAGCATTAATCATATCTTCTGATGGTTCACCTTCTAACATAGCTTCCATTAGTTCATCAGAGAACATTGAAGCTGCGTCTAGAAGTTCTTCACGATATTTGTTTGCTTCGTCTACTAAGTGAGCAGGAATTTCAGCATAGCGTAGTTCAGTACCAGAATCACCTTCGAAGTAGATAGCTTTCATTGTTACAAGGTCAACAACACCTTCTAGCTTATCTTCTAGACCGATTGGAATTTCCATCATGTAAGCGTTTAGACCTAATTTTTCACGTAGTTGCATACGTACTTTGAATGGGTTTGCACCTGTACGGTCACATTTGTTTACGAATGCGATTCTTGGAACGTGATAGCGTTTTAGCTGACGGTCTACAGTAATAGATTGTGATTGAACACCACCAACTGAACAAAGAACAAGAATAGCACCATCAAGAACACGTAGAGAACGTTCAACTTCTACTGTGAAGTCAACGTGGCCCGGTGTGTCGATTACGTTGAAAGTGTGGTCTTTCCATTGTACCTGAGTTGAAGCAGATGCGATTGTGATACCACGTTCTCTTTCAAGTTCCATGTTATCCATTACGGCACCAACACCGTCTTTACCACG
Organism: Treponemataceae bacterium; assembly: GCA_045631425.1. Classification (GTDB taxonomy): domain Bacteria; phylum Spirochaetota; class Spirochaetia; order Treponematales; family Treponemataceae; genus Treponema_I. The sequence continues at coordinate 104,148 of JAZQUR010000084.1, forward strand.
AACTTCGTGGATTGCGTGAATCTTGTTACAGTAAAATAGAATACGTTCGGATAGTGTAGTTTTTCCCGAGTCAATGTGGGCACTGATACCGATATTTCTCATTTTAGTAATATCGTAAGCCATACTGTTTGTACCTCTCAAAAAAAATATATCTTTTGCAACCTAGTGCAATGATTTCTAAATAAAATCAGTTCTTGTCAATATACAGAAAAGATAAAATAGTTTCAAGTACTAAAAGAATTTATCTCAAAATAATCATTGATTTATAGTGATTTTAGACCTATAATTTTTATTTAGTAATATCATTTTCCTTCAAAATTGCCACATTATCCAAAGATTCTTCATGACCTTTCAATGCTGCAAATGGTAAAAAAATTTTTGCCCTTTCTTGAAGATTCATTTTTGGACGTAAGCTAGAGTTTTTAGGCCATTCAGTATTTAAAATATCACCGTATTTAAAGTCTGATACAGTATTTTTATCCATAGAAATTAAAACCAACAAAAATCACTTTGCTAAGCTTTATGGCCTCCAATTTGGCAGTTTCGTTCTTTCATTGTGGCACCTTCTTGCAAATTTGTTCCTTTTAACAAAGCATTTTTCCCATAACGATTTTTGATATTTAGCATAGTTGATTGCAAACTTTCTTCTTTTTTTATTTGCTCAAAATCATCAAAGAGACCGATTTCTTCAAAATTTGAAAAAAACACATTATTCGCAGAAATATTTACACGGCGAATAAGAAAACTTGGCTCCACAATTTTTTCGTACATTAAAATCACTAAATCAACAATTTTACTAGGTAAAGCAGTGTGACAACCTAATTTCACAGTTCCGTGAGCAGGCTTTGGCATTTCACGTCCGTAAAAATCCACAACGATTTCTTGATTTGAGTAATTCTTTGCGTTGTCAAGACTTTCCTGGTCGTATCCCACATACAAAGAAATAGAATCTGGCTTGGCGTTTTTCTCCCAAAGTTCTGCAAGAAGATTTTCTGTCATTTCCCGAACAATGATTTTCCCTTTTTGAAAATCGTAGGGATGATGTAAAACTTGGCCACATCCCATGCCTTTTTGCTTTGACTTGTAGTTTTTTATCTCTTTCATGCCAACTGGCTCATATCCCCAAGCGTGATCGATTAAAATTTCTGCATCAATTCCGAAAACTGAATAGAGGAGATTTTCGTTTACCAGAGAGCACCGAGCAATATCACCCATTGTGTATAGAAAGCATTTTGCAAGTCGGCGTTCAGTGCCTTTACCGATTCGCCAAAAATCTGTTATCGGTTTATGCTGCCACAATTTTTCCCGATAGGATATTTCGTCAAGTTCTGCAATTCGTACCCCATTTTCGTCCCCGGGAAGATGTTTTGCCACAATATCCATGGCGATTTTTGCCAAGTACAGATTTGGTGCAATTCCTCCAGTTGCAGTTATGCCAGTTTCGGCAAAAACCTCTAATATCACTTTTTTTAGCAAGTCGTGAGGAGAAATTTTATACAACGAAAAGTAAGTTGTGGCGTCGATAAAAACTTCGTCAATGGAATAAACGTGAATATCATCCTTGCTAAAATATCGCAGGTAAATCTCATAGATTTTTGCAGAATATTTGATATACAAAGCCATTCGAGGTGGCGCCACAATGTATTTCAGCTCTTTTCCGGTTCGTAACTTCACTTCCTTGGCTTTTTGCTCAACTTCAAAAAGACGACTTCGCCCACTAAGACCGTATGCTTTTAGCGGCGGAGTTACAGCAAGACAAATAGTTTTGCTTGTTCGAGAATTATCTGCCACAACAAGATTTGTGGTGAGAGGATTTAATTTTCGCTCCACACATTCAACTGAGGCATAAAAAGATTTTAGGTCAATAGCAAAATAAGTTTTCATATTAATAACAAAACATCTGTATAGTAATTATAATCATAAACTATATTTTTGTATAGTCTAATTATCAATTTTTGACATATCCACAAACTATGATACAATTTGTTTATGAGTTTATTTGACATTTTTAAGCCACGTAATAAAGACACTGTGATTTCTGAAACTTCAACGGTATCAGAAAAAAACACCACAACAGAAACTGGTAAAGCTGCTCTTGTTGAAAAATTGATAAAATCAGTTCAAAGCAAAACAAGTAAAAAATGCTTTTATCTTCAGGAAAATTTAGAAGATACATCTGGTTTATTTTCGAGTAAAATTGGTGGCATTCCTTATTGGGACAAAGCCCTTCCCTATCCTACCGATAAAGCAAAAAATCCATTGGCTTTGGTTTTCCAAATCAATTTTACCGACTTGCCACAGGACAAAAATCAAACTGACATAGAGAATCTTATGCCAAATCAAGGAATTTTGCAGTTTTTTATTTCTCCAGATGATGACTACTACGGTATGGATTCTGAAAATTATTCAAATCAGGAAAAATTCAGAGTTGTGTACCATGAAAATATCAATTTAGAAATCACAGAAAAAGAAATTCAGGATATTGTTTTGGAAAATTTTGATACAGAGCTTCCAAAAACTTTTGGACCTGTACAAGAAGAAGCAAAACTTTCTATAAAGTCTGGAGAAAGTTTTTTATCCCTTGATGATGAAAAATTCCAAGAAATTTTCCAAGAATCCGTGAAAGAGATTTTTGGCGAAGAAACAGAGGATGACTACCGAACTTTCTTAGATGATAAAAACTTTGACAACGGCAAAAAATATGGCAGCCAATTTTTCAGAGCATTTGCCAGCTCAAAAAGTTATATCCTTGGAAATCCAGCTTTTACACAAGAGGACCCACGAAATTCCCTTTCTTCAGAAGAAGCCCAGTTTTTTGACACTTTGCTTTTCAAACTAGATTCTTCCGACTATCTAATGTGGGGCGATTCTGGGATTTGTAACTTATTTATCAACAAAGAAAAACTCAAATCACGAGATTTTTCTGAAATCTTGTATTATTGGGATTGTTGCTAATATCAACTTTGTTTTACAAATCCTCTAGTCAAACAACTTTAACACAGGAACCAAAGTTTGTATCAATTTAAAATGATTGTCTAAAGTCCAAAGTTGGCAATCATTTTTTATTGCAAGATAGGCAATTATTCCGTCTTGGAAAGGAATTGTAAGTCCGTTTTTTTTCAGTTTTGCAAAAAGAGAGGAGATTTCTAGCCAATCTTGTTTTTCAAAGGAAAGATATTCAAAACACTCTAGGGCAGTTTTTAGTTTTTCACTTTCTTTGGGATTTTTGCTACCTCGTAAAAGTTCTGTAAAAATCACTCCACAAGTTGCAATTTCATTTTCTTGAAAAATTACTTCCTTTTCTTTAGTGGGATTTTTCAAAAAATCAATCAGTATGTTTGTATCAACCAAAATCATATTAAACTTGCCTCTCTAAATTCGGTTACAGAGTCAGAATCAAGAGAAATTTTCCCTGCTAAGTCAAATAAGGCTTTTTTTGATTTTGGAACAGAGGATTTTGCAACAATTTGCTCAGCTTGTAGCATTTTTATAAAAGCCCCAACAGAAATAAGTGCTTCTTCCGAAAGAGTTTTTAAAGCCGCCGTTAAGATTCCTAGTTGATTATTTGAATTATCATCATAAAATCCGTATTTCACAGATGGAGACGCAACATAACTTTCTGTGTCTTGCTGGATTTTGTAAGAAACTTTTTCTTTGTTAGGGGAAAACTCATCATCAATAATTTGAGAATAAGAAACTGAATAAAGTTTTGCCAAAGCAACCACAACTTTTACAGGAGGCTCAACTTCACCAGATTCGTATTTGATGTACATTTGCCTAGAAACTTGAAGATAAGTTGCCAAATAACTTTGAGAATAATTGTGTTTTTCCCGCAAGGCTTTTATGGAATCTTTCATGATTATAGATTAGCATTGGATTTTGTAATTGTCAAGTATTTTTTACACCATATATAAATGTTAAATATATTTTACAAATAATTTTGAAATGGCTTAAAAATATTGTTGTATAGATACCGAATCAAACTAGGAATGACGGGGGTTTTAATTCTTCCATTTTGGAAAAATGACACGCGGATTTTGAGGTCACAATTTTTGTAACCTCGAAAAACGGCTGAGTAAAGGTTTTAAGAAGAGGGATAGCGAACGGGCCTTGACCACACGGATTTGTTCACAGCTAACGCTGTTCACTGGTTTGATGTAAGTTCAAATATGCGTAGTGTCATTTTGTAGACATCTTTGAATACTGGTAAATCGTAGTAGAGGGACAAATTAGTTACTCTTTGTTTTCTATTTGTTTTATTTTCAAGATGTAATCTTTGTCACCTATAATGCAAACTATTTTACCCTTTATATCTTCAAAGAAATCTGAATCTGCTATAATTTCATCGCCAAAAATATAAATTTTATCTACATTATTAATATCTTTGAACATTTTTTTATGTAATATTACATTATTTAATACAACTACATTTTTTTATTTTTTTAACTTTATCTGTTTTTTTTGATATTATAGTGTAATCATCTATTTCAACAACAAAAAAGCGAAGCCACTTTTGACTTCGCTTTTTTTTTTGTATATCAATTAGTTTTTATAGAAGTTAATCAAACAACCATCTAGAATGATTTTTCTTTCATCATCTGTCATATCACCAGTGCTTAATTCAAAACTTGTGATTTTTCCAGTTGCTGGATTACAAGCATAAGCTTTCACACTAGCTTCTTTATTTTTGATTGAATCTAGTGCGTTTGGAATGAAGATGTAATCACCCTTTGCAAAAGGCAATTCTTCGTGGTTACCTTTGTACAAATATGGAATCATACCCCAGTTAATAAGATTTGAACGGTAGCGTTTTGTTGCATATTCAATGGCGATGTTTGCAGCGCCACCTAAAACACGTTGACAACTTGCAGCTTGTTCACGAGCAGAACCATCACCTGGTTTTACAGCAAAAATTGTACTTCCAATTTGAGCTTTTGTTGCTCTACCCTTGTATTCAGCCAATTCTGGACAAGTATTAAATGCGTTTGCTGCGTCTACAAACTCTGCTTTCACAGTGTCTGCAAAATCACGAACAGCTTTTGCACTTGGAACGTAATCTGGATCTTTTCTAGAAAGAGTGAATTCTGCAAGTCCTAGTGGATTTGAGCGGAATGAAGAAGTTTCCCCAGATGGAATAAGTTCATCTGTTGTTGTAACTGGGTCATGGATTTCAGAAACAACTTTTAGCATAATATCTTGTTGTAATGCTGGGATTTGTGGCCAGTCTTTGATATTTGGACCAAATTGGATTTCAACTTCTGGATGAGCAACACCTTTGCTGTCGTAAACACGATTTTGATAAATTGTTTTATCAAATGAATATTTGTGCTTGATGTTTGCTTCAGCCATATCTTCTGCTGATGTTAAGAAGCCCTTATTTTTTGCAGTTGCAGCAATAGAACGTGCGTCCATAAGAGCAACAGAAGAAATTTGACCGTTTTGGATTTTACTTCCTTCGCGGTTAGGGAAGTTTCTTGTTGAGTGACGAATACTTAGTGCGTTGTTGCTTGGTGTATCTCCAGCACCGAAACATGGACCACAGAAAGCTGTTTTCATAATTGCACCAGTTTCCATCAATGTGGCAACTGCACCGTTGCGTACAAGTTCCATATAAACTGGCATACTTGCAGGATAAACGCTAAGAGTGAATTTATCGTTACCAATGCTTGAACCCTTTAGAATATCTGCTGCTGCACAAATATTTTCAAATCCACCACCTGCACAACCTGCGATAATTCCTTGTTCTACATAAAGTTTTCCATCACGTAGTTTATCTGTTAGAGAATAATTTACTTTATCACCAAAAGAAATTTTTGCTCTCTTTTCTGTTTCAGCAAGATAATCACCTGGGTTTTTGATTACGTCTTCGATTGTGTAAACATTACTTGGGTGGAATGGAAGTGCAATCATTGGTTTAATTGCTGATAAATCAACTTCGATAACACCTTCGTAATATGCACCTTCTTTTGGAGAAAGAGGTTTGTAATCTTGAGAACGGAAGTGAGTTGCGTAAAATTCTTCGATTTCAGAATCTGTTTCCCAAATTGAAGAAAGACAAGTTGTTTCAGTTGTCATAACGTCAATTCCAATACGGAAATCTGCTGATAAGTTTTTGATTCCAGGACCAACAAATTCCATAACCTTGTTTTTAACGTAGCCTTTGTCAAAAACTGCCCCAATAATTGCTAGAGCCACGTCTTGAGGTCCAACACCAGGACGAGGAGTGCCAGTTAGATAAACAGCCACAACTTCTGGAAGATTTACATCGTAGGTTTTGCCTAAAAGTTGTTTTGCAAGTTCTCCACCGCCTTCACCAATTGCCATTGTTCCCAAAGCACCGTAGCGAGTATGACTGTCAGAGCCTAAAATCATTCCGCCACTTGTGGCAAGCATTTCACGAGCATATTGGTGAATAACAGCTTGGTGAGGTGGAACGTAAACACCACCGTATTTTTGAGCACAAGTTAGACCAAACATGTGGTCGTCTTCGTTAATTGTTCCACCAACAGCACACAAAGAGTTATGACAGTTTGTTAAAACGTATGGAAGTGGGAATTTTTCCAATCCAGAAGCACGAGCAGTTTGGATAATTCCAACAAAAGTAATATCGTGAGAAGTAATTTTATCAAATTTGATTTTTAACTTTTCTGGATTGCCAGAAGTATTGTGGCTTTGAAGAATATCATAAGCCATTGTGTTTTTTTTGCCTTCTTCTTTAGAAAGCCCACATTCATTTGCAGGAACAAGTTTTCCCTTTTGTAAAAAAGCACCAGTTTCAAAAAGTTTAATCATCATTTTTTCCTTTTCTTAGCTATATTTAGCCATGCATAAATATACAAAAATATAACAAAAAACTTATATTATTTAAAGTGCTAAAATGATTTTGTGATAAAAAGAAATTTTTTTATATCTGTATTTTAAACTGTAAATTTTATTGATAAATCATATTATCATACGACTAAAACAAAGATAAAACTTGCAAACTGAAAAATCCTTTGATATATTTTATTTGAGAACACAGAATAGATTGCGCCCCTTTTAATGGCTCAGTCTTAAAAAGGAGACTTCATTATGAAGAAAATTATTTTTGTATTGCTCGTTGCAATGGTTTTATTTGCTAGCTGCGGTGGAAAAGGTCTAAAAGCTGGTACATACGAAGCAGAAAACGTACTTGCTGATTCAACAGTTACTGTAAAAGTTACAGTTGATAACAACGGAAAAATAACAGACGTTTATTTTGACGAAATTTACAAAGATTCAACAAAGAAAACTCTAGGCTATGGATACAACATGAAAGCTTACGGTGGAACACCATACGAATGGTTCGAACAAGTTGAATTCCTAGAAAAAGCTATCGTTGAAAACCAAGGTACAGATTTCATCACACTTGATGCAAACGGAAAAACAGATGCAGTTAGCGGATGTACAATTTCTGTAAACAACCTTGTTGACACATTCAACAAAGCTATCGCAAAATAATCTAAGTTAGATTGATAAAAAAATCCCGAGGTTTGTGAAGTGTACCCCATTTATTGGACACATTAACTAACGGACTTAAAGGACTTAGTTCTGTAATCAACAGGGCTGAGTCCTTTTAATTTTAACTTAATCCGTCTGTTGTTATAATAATCAATGTAATCGATTAAATCCTTTTTGAAAACTTCAATGTCAGTATATTTATTTGGATAAAGCAATTCTGACTTCATAATCCCAAACCAATTTTCCATAACTGAATTATCCAGACAATTTCCCTTTCTAGACATACTCTGAATGATGCCTTTCTGTTGAAGTCTCTCCTGATATTTTCTTTGCTGATATTGCCAGCCTTGATCTGAATGAAGTATAAGTCTTGTCCCATCTGGAATCTTTTCAAATGCCTTATCAAGCATATCCATTACCTGTGCAAAATCAGGCCGAGAAGAAATGTTGTAACTGATAATTTCGCCATTATACATATCAAGGATTGGGGAAAGATAAAGTTTGTTTTCACCAATATTTATCTGTGTGACATCGGTCGTCCATTTCTGATTTTCTTTTTCCGCATAAAAATTCCGTTGAAGAATATTAGGCGCAACTTTACCGACAGTTCCTTTGTATGAACGGTATTTTACCCGTCGCTGAACACTTTTTAGATGCAGTTTTTGCATCAGTCTGTGAACAGTCTTATGGTTTATAAAGATTCCTTCGTTTCGTAGCTGAGCAGTTATTCTCCTGACTCCATAACGACCTTTATGTTCATGAAATAATTCAGCAATTCTGATTTCGATTTGAGAATATTTATTATTTTTAGGTTTTATTGCTGCATAGAAAGTACTTGAAGACATTTCAAAGTACTTCATAAGCATTTGAAGAGAAAATTTCTGCCTTAATTCTCCGATGACTCTAGCTTTGTCCCTTGTTCGGATTCCTCTTCTTCCTGAATTAAGGCGTTCAATTTTTTTAGTATGGCATTTTCCATTCTGAGCCATTCAACTTCTTCTCTCAGTTTTTCAAGTTCAGTTTTGGGTTCAGTATTCTTTTTTGATTTTTTTGCAGCCATGTTCTTAGGATTTCCTCGTCCGTCTCTGCTTAAAAGTTCATAACCGCCTTTTTTGTATTTCTTTCGCCAGGTACAGATTGTTCCCATGTTTGGAATTTTAAAATAGACAGCCGTTTCTTTATCAGAGAGATTATTTTCTTGCTGATATTGTAGCACATGTATCTTAAAATCTCCGCTGTAAGTTCCATTCTTATGACTTAACCCTTCAATTCCATTTGTTTTGAATTGTGCTACCAGCATTTTTACAATTGAATCTGAAATCCCGAATTTCTGTGCAGTTATACTATAACTATCATTTGAATTTAAATAATGAGCTACAATTTCTGCTTTCTTTTTTAAAGTTAATTTAGACATAAAAAAAGTGTACCTCCAAAAATTGTCTCCAACTTTTGGGGTACACTTCA